>NZ_SMKK01000380.1 GCF_004348425.1 Actinomadura sp. 7K507 | reverse complement strand
CTGTTACGCGTGATGACAGCCCCGCCCGCCCCCTCCCGGGAGGTCAGCCATGACGATGTACAACAGAGTCAGGCCCGAGTTCTTGAGTTTTGGCGCAGAGGTCAGGCGTCTCCGGAAGGCGGCGGGCCTCAACCAGCAGACCCTTGCCGACCTGGTCAACGTGACGCGGAGTTACATCGCACAAGTCGAGTCCGGTCGTACACGCTGTCGACGGGAGTTCGCACTCCGGCTCGACCGAGCACTCAAATCCGGTACGACCCTCGTAGACACTTGGGATGAGCTACTAGAATCAATCAAGACAGACAAGTACCCCGAGTTCTTCGCCAACTTCCCGAAGGCCGAGCAGACGGCTATTATGCTCCGCGCCTTTGAGGAGCGGATAGTCTACGGATTGTTTCAAAAAGATGCGTACGCTCGTGCGCTATTGGGCGATGAAGATGCTGTGAAGAGCAGGATGAGGCGACAGGAGATTCTAAGTCAGAACCCCGGCCCGGTTATCTCGGTGGTGATGGACGAGACGGTCCTTTACCGTGAGGTGGGAGGGAAGGAAGTGATGGGGGAGCAACTCGAATACCTCTTGGAGCTCTCCCATAGAGACAAGATCACCCTTCAGATAGCCCCGATTCGCTATATACGAAACGTATGGGCGCCCTTCACCATCGCTACTCTGCCCGATCATCGCCAAGTTGTGTACACGGACAACGCATATGGGGGTGAGACCACCACAAGCCCTAGGCATGTGGCGTTGGTGAATGAGACATTCGTCGTGTTGCAAGGCGAGGCATTAAATGTAAGGGATACGCGAGCACTGGTCAGAAAGGTGATTGACGAAAGATGGACTTGAGCAGAGTTGTGTGGCGTAAGGCATCGCTTAGCAAGGAAGACGGCTCCAACTGTATCGAGCTTGCTGGGGTGCCCGGTAGAGTCGCTATCCGTGACAGCAAGGACCCTAATGGGCCCAAGTTGATCATTGATCATGGTGATTTTCAAAATTTTGCCAGCGTCCTCAAGAGTCTCTAAGACTGCCTTCGTGCTGGCGCTGAGTCCAGGAGCGCATGAATCCAAGCACGGCACGAGAGCCGCCGATTAGGAAGGTAGTTGAAGAAAGATGGACCTGAGTACGGCCGTATGGAAGAAGGCTTCCCGTAGCAATGACTCAGGTGACGCTTGTCTTGAGCTGGCGTCTAACGGTGAGATAGTTGCAATTCGGGACAGCAAGGACCCTGGCGGCCCCAAGATCTTCGTTAATCGTGGTGACTTCCAACGACTTGCTGAGCTGCTCAAAGACCTCTGACGGGACGTAGCGCGACGGACGGTCCCACGAGGTTCAACCCGGCCTCCGGCAAGCGATGAGCCCGGACGGACTACAAGTCGAGGCCGTCGGCCTTGATGCGGTCGATGAGACTATTCAGCTCCGCCACCGAGACGGCCAGGTATCCGCTTCGGGGGTCCTTGCTGTCCCGGATGCCCACCGAGGCGCCATCGAGCGAGGCCAGCTCGACGCAGTCTTGCGCCTCGGTGTAGGTGGAGGTCCGCCACTGCGGTTCCCTGGCCTGCTTTGTCATCGAACGCCTCTCATCATGTGGGTCCGGCTACGGTAAGCCCCGAAAATAGTCGCGGAGGCGGCTTGACCGCCCTCCGAATCGGAGCGAACCTCCTCACTGAGGCGCAACTATGCGCAACGCCAGACAGGAGGTCGCGATGAGTGCTCTACGGTTGGTCGCCATCGACCCGGGCACCGACGGCGGGCACTGCCCCGCCTTGCTCGTAGATGACGCAACTGGCGACCTGCTGTTCCAGGGGCCACAGGTGACGTCCGAGGCCGAGCTGGCGGAGGTCAACGGGCAGAGCCCCATTGGCCCCAATGAGATCGTGGGACGTATTCCGGCACGTATGCGGGAAGTCCTGTTGAAGGCGCTGATGGAGGAGGCCGATGCGGACCCTCGACCTGAGAAGCTTTGACGAGCTGATCAGCGAATGCACGTCGCAGGCGCTCCACCTGGAGATGCGTGACGCGTACGTGCCTTCTGACCCGTCCTTCCGCGCCTTCACGGGCGAGGGGCCGGCCTACGACCGGACACAGCGGGAGAACGACTGGCACGCTCTGATCACCCCGGCCGTAGCTCGGGGCGTCTCGGTACGGCGGGCTCGGGTCGTCTCAGAACCCGTCACCCCCTACATCAAGTTCGAGTACGCGGTCGCTGAGTCGATGAACCTGGCCGCCGGCGAGCAAGTACGTTGGCTCTCCCGCCGACACGCCTCCGATCTGGCGCTCCCCGGCAACGACTTCTGGCTGTTCGACGATCGGCTGATCCGTTTCCACCACTTCGCCGGCGACGGCGAACACATCGTGGACGAGCTGACCGACGACCCGGCGGCGATCAAGCTATGTGCTACGGCCTTCGAGGCCGTCTGGGAACGAGCTATCGATCACCGGGAGTACCGGATCAGCTAGAACCGCTGCCATGCCGTCGACCCCCTCTCCTTCGTCCAGCGTCCAGGCCGCCCGCCAGTCTCTTGCTGCCCGGCTCCGCGAACTCCGGCAAGCCGCGGAAATATCCGGGACGGACCTCGCCACTGCGGTTGGCTGGCACAAGAGCAAGGTCAGCCGCATCGAGAAGGCCGTCCAGCCGGTGACGCAGTCCGACATTCGGGCTTGGTGCGAGGTCTGCGGCGCTGAGGACCAGATGGACGACCTCGTCGCGTCGTTGCGCGCCGCTGAGGGCGGCTATGTCGAGTGGCGGCGGCTGGAACCGACAGGGCTCCGCAAGCTCCAGCAGTCGTACGTCCCGCTCTATGAGCGGACACGATGGATGAGGGTCTACCAACCCCACGTCATACCGGGCCTGTTCCAGACGGCCGAGTACGCGCGGGCGTTGCTGGACGCCATCACAGAGTTCCGCAACATCCCCAACGACGTTGCGGCCGCAGTACAAGCCAGGCTCGGTCGGCGACGTGTCCTGACGACGGGTGGGCATACGTTCGCGTTCCTGATCGAACAATGCGTCCTCGATTACCAGATCGGCGGACCATCGGTCATGGCCGACCAGCTCCGCCACCTCTTGGAGGACATGTCCTTGCCCTCGGTGTCGGTGGGCATCATCCCCGCGAACGCCCCCCGACCGATGTGGCCCGTTGAGGGCTTCACCGTCTACGACACGACTCAGGTCCACGTCGAGCTGCTGACCGCGAACGTCACCGTCACGGCACCAAGCGAGCTGAACACCTACTTCAAGGCTTTCGACGAGCTGTCTGCCCTCGCCGTCTACGGTTCGGCGGCCCGAGAGTTGGTCGACCAGTCTCTGAGAACTCTCGAAGCCAACTAGGGCGCAACTGGGGCGCAACAACGCGCAACTTCGTGGACCGAGGTCCTCACGACAGGTCATCGTCGTGTGACACAGAGCGTTGCTCGGCACCCGAACTGACCGCGCCCCGAGGACAGGCGATGAACCCCGTGACTGTGAACGAGCGGAGGGCGTTTACCTCCAGCTACCTGGCCACGCCGGCGTCAGTCGGCATCGCCCGGAACGCCGCCAAGTTGGCGGCGCTCGGCTGGGGATTCACCTACGAGAAGGCCGAGGAAGTCTGCCTTGTCGTGTCTGAACTCTTCACTAACTCGATTCGTGCGGCCATGCACACCGAGATCCGGGTGACCATCGCCGAAAACGTCCCCGGTCACGTCACGGTCGAGGTTTGGGACGAGTCTCCCGACCAGCCCGAGCGAAAGTTCGCCAGCCTCACGGACCCTGGCGGGAGGGGGCTCTGGATCGTCGAGGAGTTGGCCGTCCACTGCGGTGTCCGCCGAGAGAACGACGGAAAGGTCGTTTACGCCGTCCTGTGACCCCTCCCTGCCCTGCTGAAGCCCCGCCTGCCCCAGCACGGTCGGGAGGTTCCAGACCTGGCGGTACGTAGAGAGGTAGGTGGCCCATGTACTGAGCCCCTCTGTCCGACGAACGAACTAACGAAGTCGGCGCGAGGCATTCGGCCTCGCCCGGAGACTCCAGAGGAGGAGTCGGATGACCATCGCGATCGAACGGGTAGAGCAGATCGGTCGAGACCCTCGCGAGCTGATCCCCGCGTGGGCGTACGAGCTGCTCGTGAAGGACTTCCGCAAGAAGCACCACAGCTCGCACCCGTACACCGAACGTGTGGTGGGCCAGAATCTCGTGTTCCTGAAGGCCGCCGGCCAGATCCGGCGGGAGTCGCGGTGCGACCGCCGCAGGTACGTCAGGATCGTCCCGACCCGGCCCGTCGACGAGGCGTGGCACGAGGCGCTCCAGCGGACCGAGGTGTACCTTCCGATGAGCCTCGCCTTCGCAGACTCGATGATCCACCACCGGCCCGTGATGGACGACGACATCCGGTCCGGCGCGGCACTCGCCCGGACGATCCCGTACCTGAAGGCCACTGGCATGTACGTCGACCCCGAGTTCTGGGACGACGAGTCCGGGTCGTCCTGCTGCCCGCCGGAGTGCAACGACCAGAGCGGTCGTGAGTCCCTGGGGAGCTGGGGAGACATGGTGCCCAGCGGGCCATTGACCATCCAGTTCTGATCCGAAGGAGTCTCATGCGTGGCGACTGGACGGACCTGCCGGAAGAGCTTCGGATCGAGATCGAGGCCAAGACCGGCCCGATCAATTCCATCGACCCGGCTCCCACAGGCAATCACGCGGACATCGCCTCGACGCTGCACAGCCCGGCGGGCCTCACCTTCGTCAAGGCCGCCCGGAAACTGGCGGACAGGGACGGTCCTGAGGTCATGTCGCTGCGCCGTGAGGCGGCCGTCAACCCATACGTCCTGGCGTTGGCTCCCCGGCTTCGGTTTCAGGTCGAGGTCGGGGAGTGGGTTGCACTCGGGTTCGAGCACATCACCGGCCGGCGTGCCGACTTCACGCCGGGCTCGCCGGACCTGGCCGTGCTAGCCAAGACGATTCAGTCGATCCAGTGCACTCCATGCCCGGACGTCGTCCGGATGGTGGTCGAACGCCGCTGGCAGTCCGTTGCCGAGGATGTCTCCGCTATGGCTGGTTCGGCACTGCTCCATACCGACCTCAACGAGGACAACCTGATCATCACGCCTGACGGGCGTGCCTACGTCGTCGACTGGGCGTTCGTCTCCCGTGGGCAGGCATGGGTCGAGTTGGGTCTTCTGGTCCCATGGCTGCTCAAGGCCGGCCACAGCCCACGAGAGGCAGACGAGTGGGCCTCTCAGTTCGGCTCGTGGACGGATGCAGAGCCGTCCCACATCGACCTGTTCTCGAAGGTCTTCGCCGAAAGGTGGCGGACGCACAGCGAAACCAACTCCGTCGCCTGGGTCGCCGAACACGCGATGCTCACCAAGCAGTGGGCGTCCTATCGGTTGAGAGGCAGTAAGTGACGGTAACGCTTCGGTGGTGTCCCTCCGTCCGGAGGTATGGCGGGGTGTGTCGGCGGTGACTACTCTGGCCCCCGTCCCCGCC
>NZ_SMKK01000037.1 GCF_004348425.1 Actinomadura sp. 7K507 | reverse complement strand
CGTCGCCGAGCAGGTAGAGGTAGGCGCCTTCGCCGGCGGCGAGGGCCGGGACGCGGGTGGGGGCGGTGCCGTGGACGTCGGCGAGGAACGCGCCCACGCGGGCGTCGAGGTCACGGGCGAAGCGGGCGACCTGTTCCCCGGCGGGCGTCAGGGCCAGCCGGCGGCCGTGTCTGGTGTAGAGGGGGCGGCCGAGGGTCTCGGCGAGTTTCTGCACCTTGACGTGGAGGGAGGGCTGGGAGATGTGCAGGTCTTCGGCGGCCCGCGTGAAGTTGAGGTGGTCGGCGAACACGGCGAACGAGGCGAGCGCGTCGGTCGAGAGGCGGCTCATCTCCATAGATGACGACTATAGCTTCAGGACCGATCAATAGTTCTGCTTGAGGAGCGCGGGACCGAGGGTTGAGGCATGAACATCGAACCTCGGCTCGGCGTCGATTTCGGCCGGGTCATTCACGGCGGGCTCCTGGCCCCCGGCGACGACGACACCGCGTTCCTCGGCGGGAGCTTCGAGGACGCGCTCGCCTCACCCGCGACCCGGGGCGTGTACGAGGTCCTGCCGGGGCTGATCGAGGACTTCGGCGGACGGGCCTGGATCATCTCCAAGTGCGGCGACCGCGTGCGGAAGCGGACATTGGCCTGGCTCGACCACCACGACTTCTATGCGCGGACGGGGCTGCCCAGAGAGAACGTCCGGTTCTGCCGGAAGCGAGAGGAGAAAGCGCGGCACTGCCGCGAACTCGCGATCACCCACATGATCGACGACCGGCTGGACGTGCACCGGGCCATCCGGGACGTCGTCCCCCACCGGTACCTGTTCGGGCCGAAGGAAGGGCCCGGATGGGTGCGGCACATCCCCGACTGGGCGGCCGCCGAGGTCATTCGCGCAGATATTCCGGCGGGACGAGGCCGGCGAGCCACACCCCGTTCGCGCTGACGCGGAACTCGTGCCCGTCGGCGGCCATCCGCGCGGCCTGGACGACCAGGACGACGGGTTCGCCGCGGCGGGCGCCGACGCGCCGGGCCGTCTCACGGTCGGGGGAGAGGTGGACGGCGTGCCGCCCCATGGGCAGGAGACCGTCGCGCAGGATCGATTCCACGGAACCTCGCACGGTGCCGTGGTAGAGCGATTCGGGCGGGGACGCCGAGGGCAGGTCGAGATCGACCTGTATCGAATGCCCCTGGACGGCCCGGATGCGCTCGCCGTCGATGACGTAGCGCTTCTTGTCGTTGACCGCGACGACGTGTTCGAGTTCGGCGCGGGTGAGCGGGAAACCGTGCCGGGCGGCGGCCGCGAGCAGTTCGGTGACGCCGGCCCAGCCTCCGGAGTCGAGGGTGAGGCCGATCCGCCCGGGGCGGTGCCGCAGATGCCGGGCGAGGTACTTGGAGATCGTCACCGCGCGCCGCTCGTCCATGGACATGCGTCGGGGCCGGCGCGTCACCGGCCGGCCCCGTGCGTGCGGCTCTTACTTGGCCGCCTGCAGCGCGGAGGCGCGCTTGGCGATGGCCGACTTGCGGTTGGCGGCCTGGTTCTTGTGGATGACGCCCTTGCTCACGGCCTTGTCCAGCTTGCGCGCGGCGTGCTGCTGCGCGGCGACGGCGCCCTCGACGTTGCCGGCGTCGGCGGCCTCGCGGAACTTGCGGATCGCAGTCTTCAGCTCGGACTTGACGGCCTTGTTGCGCAGCCGGGCCTTCTCGTTCTGCTTGTTGCGCTTGATCTGGGACTTGATGTTAGCCACGTCTGTAGTGCCTCAGCTTGGTCGCGATCCTCGCCTGCGCGGACGGCAGGCTCTGACGAAGGGTCTGAACGGGGGCGGGACGGTACCCCCCGGGGCACGACGCTACGCCACACGCAGTCGCATAGCCTACCAAGCTCCAGGCCCCTCCCCAAACCGGGTTCGTGCACGGAGCATCGAGTCCGGCATGGGACCATGGGAGTACACATGTCCTTGCCCGTCAGTGAGTTTTTGCGAACGGACCCCGGTGGCAGCGCCCGAGCCTGACAAGACCGATCCCGCGATCATCCGCAACTTCTGCATCATCGCGCACATCGACCATGGAAAGTCGACTCTCGCGGACCGGATGCTGCAGTTGACGGGTGTGGTCGAGGGGCGCCAGATGCGCGCCCAGTACCTCGACCGCATGGACATCGAGCGCGAGCGCGGCATCACGATCAAGAGCCAGGCGGTCCGGCTGCCCTGGACGGCCGGCGGCACCGACCACGTCCTGAACCTGATCGACACCCCCGGGCACGTCGACTTCTCCTACGAGGTGTCGAGGTCGCTCGCGGCGTGCGAGGGCGCGGTCCTGCTGGTGGACGCGGCGCAGGGCATCGAGGCGCAGACGCTCGCCAACCTGTACCTGGCGCTCGAGGCGGACCTGCACCTGATCCCCGTCCTCAACAAGATCGACCTGCCGGCGGCGCAGCCGGACAAGTACGCCGAGGAGCTGGCCGGGATCATCGGCTGCGAGCCGTCGGACGTGCTGCGCGTGTCGGGCAAGACCGGCGAGGGCGTCCGCGAGCTGCTCGACAAGATCGTCGAGGAGGTGCCGGCGCCGGTCGGCGACCCCGACGGCCCCGCCCGCGCGCTGATCTTCGACTCGGTGTACGACACCTACCGCGGCGTGGTGACCTACATCCGGATCATGGACGGGCGGCTGTCGCGGCGCGAGAAGAGCATGATGATGGCGACCGGGGCCGCGCACGAGACCCTGGAGGTCGGCGTCATCGCCCCGGAGCCGAAGCCGGTGCAGGGCCTCGGCGTCGGCGAGGTCGGCTACCTGATCACCGGGGTGAAGGACGTCCGGCAGGCGCGCGTCGGCGACACCGTGACCGGCGCGTCGCGGCGGGCGCCCGAGGCGCTCGGCGGCTACCGCGACCCGAAGCCGATGGTGTTCTCCGGCCTCTACCCGATGGACGGCGACCAGTATCCGGAGCTGCGCGACGCGCTGGACAAGCTGCGGCTGAACGACGCCGCGCTGGTCTACGAGCCGGAGACGTCGGCGGCGCTCGGGTTCGGGTTCCGCTGCGGTTTCCTCGGCCTGCTGCACATGGAGATCGTCCGGGAGCGGCTGGAGCGCGAGTTCGACCTCACGCTGATCTCGACCGCGCCGAACGTCGTGTACCGCGTGGTGATGGAGGACGAGACGGAGCACATCGTCACCAACCCCAGCGAGTTCCCCGAGGGCAAGATCGCCACGGTGTACGAGCCGGTGGTGCGGACGACGCTGCTGAGCCCGGCCGAGCACATCGGCGCGATCATGGAGCTGTGCCAGGGCCGCCGCGGGGTGCTGCTCGGCATGGACTACCTGTCGGAGGATCGCGTCGAGATCCGCTACACGCTGCCGCTCGCCGAGATCATCTTCGACTTCTTCGACCAGCTGAAGTCGAAGACCCGCGGCTACGCGACGCTGGACTACGAGCCCAGCGGGGAGCAGGAGTCGGACCTGGTGAAGGTCGACATCCTGCTGCAGGGCGAGTCGGTGGACGCGTTCAGCCAGATCGTCCACCGGGACAAGTCCCGCGAGTACGGGCTGATGATGACGTCCAAGCTCAAGGAGCTCATCCCGCGGCAGCAGTACGAGGTGCCCATCCAGGCGGCGATCGGCGCCCGGATCATCGCCCGTGAGAACATCCGCGCCATCCGCAAGGACGTCCTCGCCAAGTGCTACGGCGGCGACATCTCCCGCAAGCGCAAGCTGCTGGAGAGGCAGAAGGAGGGCAAGAAGCGGATGAAGACCATCGGGCGGGTGGACGTCCCGCAGGAGGCGTTCGTCGCGGCGCTGTCCACCAGCGGCGGCGAGCCCACCGACAAGGGCCGCAAGTAGCCACGCGGGCCGGACCGCGCATCCGCACGGCCCGGCCCCGGCACGGGCCTACTTCTTCAGAATCGGCCAGGCCACGACGGGCGGCACGGCCCGGAACTCGCCGCGGTTGGCGGCCCTTCCCGCGTAGACGAGGTAGAACATCACGGCGGCCGTGAACAGCAGCGGCGCCCAGATGAGCACCTCGACCGCCAGCGACAGCAGCAGGCCGACGAACCACACGGCGATCGCCGCGAGCCCCATGTTGAGGCCCTGCGCGGCGTGCCTGCGCACGAACGGTGAGCGTGCCTTGCCGACGTAGACGATGGCGGGGGCGATCGCACCGATGAGGAACTGGCCCACGTACGCCATCAGCGACCACGTCTTGTCGTCGTGGGAGACGGGGCCGAAGTCGGCGGGCATCTGGGCGGTGCCCCCGCCCTGCTGCTGCGGCTGCTGCTGCCATGCCGAGCCGCCCTGCTGATGGGGCTGCTGCCAGGCGTTTCCGGGCTGCTGCCACGGGGCCTGCTGCTGCCATCCCGGCTGCTGCCCCTGACCGTGCGACGGGGGAGGCCCGTAGCCCATGGCGGAAGTCCTCTCCTGTGTTCGCTGTGCACTTCTTGGCGAAGTGTATGACTCCTTGGACGCGCCCGGAGTTCGGGTGGCTCCTCGCTTTCGCCGGACCGTGGCCGTTTCGCGCCACGACCGCCGGTCAGGCGGGCCCGGGGCGCCAGAGGACGGCCGACGGGCTCTCCCGCGTGAGCGTCACCGAACCCCGCCATTCGATGGACGACGGCTGCGGCAGGTACGACTCGTCCAGGAAGAACCCCCGGTTGATCGCGGTGACCGTGGCCGGCGCGCCGTTGTCGCCGATTCCCGTCGCACGGCGCAGCGCCTCGACCGCCGCGATGTCGGAGACCTCCGTTCCCTCCGGGAGTTCGACGGTGGTGGCGACGGCGCCGTCACGTTCGGCCGACCAGGTGGGCTGATCGTGGTCGGAGCGGTAGAGCGTCGCCGGATCGGACTTCAGGCGGACGCCGAGCGCCACCCCCGGCACCGAGCCCCACGCGGTCGCCGCGCCGGTCGTCTTGGCGAACTCGGCGAACAGGTACGTCCGCTGGTCGCCGACCTCGCGCGTAGCCGGATCGGACGGCCGCTCGATCTTGCCCTCGCGGACCATCTCCTGCGCCGCGACGCGGTACGTCCAGGGTTCGCGGTCCATGACGGCCTCGCGGGCCCGTCCGGCCGGACGGGTCCGGGACGTGTCGAGCAGGAAGCGCAGCGGCGGATCCGGCGAGACGACGTCGCACATGTTGTTGTTGTGCGTGCACGTCTGCAGCACCGGGTGATCGCCCTCGAAGCGGCCCGTGAACCGGAACGTCAGGTGCAGCGGCGCCTGGTAGACGGCGGTGCCGTCCACGCGCCGCCCGGACCCGTCCACCTCCACCCGGTACACCCACTCGATGTCGGTCGTGCGGCCCCAGCGGGCCATCAGCGCCGGCGTGTCGGTGCCGCCGTCCTCGTTGCTCCACACCATCGAGTACTCGATGATCCGGTGCCCGGGCGTGGCCGCGGGCCGCGTCTCGTGCCACGCGGTCAGCGGCGTGTCGGTGGTGGCGTTCTGGTAGGGGTCGCCGAACGGCCAGCCCGTCCGCCCGACGACGATGGGCGCGTGCCGCAGCACGACGGCGCCGGCGGACGGCATCCGCACGCGGGTGCGTCCCAGCCTGACCCGTTCGGCGGCCGGGGCGCTGCCCTCGGCGAACCGCAGCGTCACCCTGTGCTCGCCCTCCCGGACGTGACCGAGCCCGAGGCTCCGGGCCACCGGGTCGGACGACGGCACGACCAGGTCGGTGACATGCCGCCCGTCCACCGCGATCGACACGACGGCGGACTCGGCGCCCTCGCGGCCCCAGGAGACGCCCGGGGCGGACGCGGCGAAGGAGATCACGGCCTCCCCGTCCCGCGCCGCGGTGAACGCCAGCGACCGGGCGGGCCCGCCGCGGTCGACGATGATCGTCCCCGGCCCGGAGGCCCCGGCGGGCCCGGCGGGGACCAGGGGAGCGCCGGCGAGGGCGGCACCGGTCAGTACGAGCACGCCTCGGCGCACACGGCTTCTCATGATCGCCGAACCTAGACCGGCCGGGTCGCGATCCGGTGACGGCCCGGTCCCCCGTCGGTGTCGGGTTCGTCGTTGTCCGGCAGCGGGCCGTCAGGCCCGTCCGGCCCGCGTTTGCAGCGGGCTCCGCATCGGCCCCGCCGCGGACGGCGGCCGGAGGGACACGCCGGTGAACCGCTCCGCGGCGGCGTCGGCGCCGTCGGGTTCGTAGAGCGTGAGCCCCGCCGCGGCGAGCCGCGCGGTGCGCCCCCGCCGGACGACCTCGTGCCCGAGTTCCCGCAGCAGCGCCACCACGTCCTCAGCGGGCTCGTCGAGCAGCTCGACGCTCTCGAACCGCAGCCGCATCTCCGGGTTCCCGCTCCAGCCGGGCGGCCGCGTCGCGCAGATCTCGGCGAGCCGCTCCACGCCGTCCTCACCCCGGCCGGTGGACAGGGCCAGCCTCCCGCGCCCCACCCGGACGCTGCGGTGACCGGCCCAACCGCACAGGAACTGCGACGTCGGCGGACGCGTCCCGCAACGCTCCGCGACCGCGGCGAGCGTGCTCCATGCGTCCTGCGCCCGCGTCGAGAACAGCAGGCTCGCGTCCGGGAGCAGCGCGCCCCGGCCCGGTTCGAGCGTGATGGCGAACGGCGCGACCTGGCCCGGGAACCGCGCGGGATCGGCCTCCCGCAGCGTGACCAGGCCCTCCCACATGACGGGCTCGTCCACCGCGAACCAGGTGATGACGGCCTCGACGCCGAGATCGCGGAACGTCGCGTCGGTCAGCCGTTCCGCGACGACCTCGCGCAGGCCCTCAGCCGTCTCCGCCAGGCGCCGCCTCCACCACGCGGGCTCCGGCCCGGACCCCGCGTCCGTCTGCCAGCGCGTCCCCGCCCCGGCGAAATCCGTACGCCGCTCCACCCCCGAAGCGTCCACCGCCACGCAGTGCCACCCGTCCGGCTCACCGCACAACACCACCCGCGCAGGAGCTCTTTCTGTTTGCAATGCCCTCCTCCTTCGGGCGCGGGGCGCCCTCCAGTGTTCATGGCGTTTCTCTCCTCCTTCGGGCCTTGGGGCCCTCCATCGTCGAGAAACGCGTGCGATCGCTGGCATCGCTCCGACTCGCCTGGCGGCTCGCTGCGCGATCAGATTCTCGCATGCTCGAATCTGCCTTCGGACGCGATCGCGAGACCTGGGGTGGTCGCATGGCTGAGGCGGTGGTGATGTTGGTGAGTTCGCAGACGACACGGGTGGGCTGCCTTGTTTGTTCAGGGCTCATTGTCGGTACGGTCGGTTGGGTACCGTGCCGATCAAGCGGCTCTGACGACCTCCCGGAGGTAGCGTGA
Source organism: Actinomadura sp. 7K507 (assembly GCF_004348425.1). Lineage (GTDB taxonomy): Bacteria > Actinomycetota > Actinomycetes > Streptosporangiales > Streptosporangiaceae > Spirillospora. Next base: position 40,615 of record NZ_SMKK01000037.1, on the reverse strand, counting down.
CCCACCCCGAGCAGGTTCTGCGTTCCCCGAAGGAACGGGAGACGGTGAACGGCGCAGTGCGCGCGCTGCGGTCCGCGGCCCCCTCGGGCTGGGAGCGGCTCGACTTCAAGTTCCGCGCGACGGTCGGCATCGACAGCGCCTCCTTCGAGGTCGAGGACGCGGACGGCGAACGCCACACGGCCATGCCCCCCGGCCAGGCCGTGGGCAAGATGGACGAGCTTCGCCGTGTCATGTACCGGCGCGGCAAGGGCGCCTGGTTCACGGCCCGGCTGCAGATCGACCGTTCGGGCCACTTCAGCGCCGAGTTCGACTACGACGGCGAGCCCGACTTCACCCCGCCTCTCAACCCGTCCGCCTACGCTCTGGACCTGGACCGCTTCCCCCGGAGCGAGGAGCACATCCCCGACTGGCTCCGCGAGATGCTCAAGGAGGACTCGCCGGACAGAGCAGGGAGTTGAACGGGGCAGACTTGAAGGGTGCCTGCGACTCTTCCTGACGGTGATCCTGTACCGGCCGACGGTTCGCTGCCCGGTAGTGCCTTGGCGGGGCTGGGGGAGCGGCCGTTCGCGTTCTATGTGCATGTGCCGTTCTGTGTGACGCGGTGCGGGTACTGCGACTTCAACACGTATACGGCGGCGGAGCTCGGGCCGGGCGCGAGCCGCGATTCCTACGTCGGCACCGCCATCGGTGAGGTGCGGTCGGCCCGGCGGGTGCTGGGCGACGTGGATCTGCCCGTCGAGACGGTTTTCGTGGGCGGCGGTACGCCGACTCTGCTGCCGCCGGACGATCTGGGTCGTGTCCTGACCGCGATCGATGAGGAGTTCGGCCTCGCTCCGCACGTGGAGGTCACTACGGAGGCCAATCCCGAGTCGGTGGACGAGGCGTACGTGCACAGGCTGCGGGAGGTCGGGTTCACGCGTGTTTCGTATGGCATGCAGAGCGCCCGTGAGCATGTCCTGTCCGTGCTGGAGCGCACGCATACGCCGGGGCGCGTTCCGCAGGTGGTGGAGTGGACGCGCAAGGCCGGGTTCGACCACATCAACCTCGACCTGATCTACGGGACGCCAGGGGAGAACGACGACGACTGGAGGGCCTCGCTGGAGGCGGCTCTGGAGGCGGAGCCCGATCACGTGTCGGCGTACGCGCTGATCGTCGAGGAGGGCACCCGGCTGGCGGCGCAGGTGAGGCGGGGCGAGCTGACGGCGCCCGACGACGACGCCATGGCCGACCGGTACCTGATCGCCGATGAGATGCTGAGCGCGCACGGGCTGCGCTGGTATGAGATCTCCAACTGGGCCGCCGACCCCGGCGCCGTCTGCCGGCACAACATGCTCTATTGGACGGGTGCCGACTGGTGGGGTGTCGGCCCCGGGGCGCACAGCCATGTCGGCGGGACCCGCTGGTGGAACGTCAAGCATCCCGCCGCCTACGCCGCCCGTCTCGCGGAGGGCACCACGCCCGCGCACTCCAGGGAGCTCTTGGACGAGGACGACCGGCACATCGAGCGGGTCATGCTCGAACTCCGGCTCGCTCAGGGCTGCCCCGCCGGCCTCCTGGACGGCAAGGCCGTCCGCAGGGCGATCGGTGACGGCCTGATCGAGGCCGCGCCGTACGAGGAGGGCCGTGCGGTGCTCACCCTGCGCGGGCGCCTTCTGGCCGACGCCGTCGTCCGCGATCTGACCTAGCCGGCCTGGGGGACGGTGACGAAGTCGATGAGCTCTTCCACGCGGCCCAGGAGGGCGGGCTCCAGGTCCGTGAAGGCGTTCACCGAACCCAGGATCCGTTTCCAGGCCGCGCCCGTGTCGTCGCCCCAGCCGAGTTCTGCGACGACGCCCTCCTTCCAGGGGATGCCCCGGGGGATGCGCGGCCAGGCGCGGATGCCGACGGACGCGGGCTTCACCGCTTCCCAGATGTCGATGAACGGGTGCCCGGTGACCAGGACGTGAGGTGAGGAGACCTGGGCGGCGATCCGGGACTCCTTGGAGCCGTCCACCAGGTGGTCGACGAGGACCCCGAGACGGCGGTCCTCCTCCGGGCCGAACTCGTCCACGATGGCGGGCAGGTCGTCCACGCCTTCGAGGTACTCCACGACGACGCCCTCGACCCGCAGGTCGTGTCCCCAGATCTTCTCGACCAGCTCGGCGTCGTGGACGCCCTCCACATAGATGCGGCTCTCCTTCGCCACCTGGGCCCGCACCCCCTGGACGGCGATGGAGCCGGACGCGGAGCGGGCGGCCCCCCGGGGCGCGGAGGCCGGCCGGACGAGCGTCACGGGCTTGCCGTCGATGAGGAACCCGGACTTGGCCAGCGGGAACACGCGCCGCTTGCCGAACCGGTCCTCAAGCGTCACGCCGAACTTGTCGCAGCCGACGACGGCGCCGCAGAACCCGCTGCCGGGGTCCTCGGCGACCAGCCCGTTCTCGGCCGGGATCTCGGGGATCTGTCCTTTGCGGGGCCTGCGCCAGTCGCCGGCCAGCACATCGTTTCCATAGTCCTTGCTCTGCACGGGTCCGCACATTAACCCGGCGGGACGCCCGCGCGGTGTCGTCCCTCGTCCCTCGGCGTGGCGGCCGCGTCCGTTAAGGGTAGGATCGCGCAGCCGTGCGGGCTGTGCGCGGGCACTCCAGACCGGGGCCTCCGGGCCGTACACTTGGCACTCGGGAGTAATGAGTGCCAGCAGCGCGTGCGCGGAACGCCGCACGGGCCGCCGGCGAGGAGCCGATCGGGGGCCCATGGCAGGGGATGAAGGAGGTGACACGGTGCTGGACGACCGGAAGCTCGCGGTCCTGCGCGCCATAGTCGAGGACTACGTCTCCACCAACGAGCCGGTGGGGTCCAAGGCCCTCGTCGACCGGCACAACCTCGGCGTGTCCTCGGCCACCATCCGCAACGACATGGCGGTGCTGGAGGAGCAGGGGTACATCGCCCAGCCGCACACCAGCGCCGGCCGGGTCCCCACCGACAAGGGGTACCGGCTGTTCGTCGACCGGCTGTCCAACATCAAGCCGCTGTCGGTCGCCGAGCGCCGCGCGATCGAGACGTTCCTGTCCGGCGCCTACGACCTCGACGACGTCGTCGGCCGCACGGTGCGCCTGCTGGCGCAGCTCACCCGGCAGGTCGCGGTGGTGCAGTACCCGTCGCTGACCCGCTCGGCGGTGCGGCACGTCGAACTGGTGCCGGTCGCCGAGGGCCGGCTGCTGCTCGTCCTGATCACCGACACGGGGCGGGTGGAGCAGCGGGTCATCGAGACGGGCGCCAACGTCTCCGAGGAATCGATCGGGCACCTGCGGGCGTTGCTCAACACGTGCCTTGACGGGCTCGGCCTCGGAGAGGTGCCGACGGCGGTGGCGGACCTGCCGGACAAGGTGGTCCCGGACGACCGGCCGCTCGCGGCCTCGGTGCTGTCGGTGCTGCTGGAGACGCTCGTCGAGAAGCACGAAGAGAAGATCGTCTTCGCCGGCGCGGCCAACCTCGCCGCGGTGGACTTCTCACCGAGCCTGAGGGAGGTTCTCGTGGCGCTCGAAGAGCAGGTCGTGTTGATGCGGCTGCTCGGGGAGACCGGCGATTCCTCTACAGTTACGGTGCGGATCGGCACCGAGAACCCCGACCTGGGGCTCCGATCGACTTCGGTCGTCGCCGCCGACTACGGCGTGGGCGACCTCACTCTGGCCCGGCTGGGAGTGCTCGGGCCTACACGCATGGATTACCCCAGCACGATGGGAGCGGTACGGGCAGTGGCACGCTACGTGGGACAGATCCTGGCGGGGTCGTAAGGTGGCAAACGACTACTACGCGGCCCTGGGTGTCCGGCGGGACGCCAGCGCCGACGAGGTCAAGAAGGCATATCGCCGGCTCGCGCGGGAACTCCACCCGGACGTCAACCCGGATCCGGAGACCCAGGACAGATTCAAGGAGATCACCCAGGCGTACGAGGTGCTCTCCGACCCGAAGAAACGCGAGATGTACGACCTCGGCGCGGACCCGTTCGCGTCCGCGGGCGCGGGAGGCGCCGGCGGCTTCGGCGGCGCCGGGTTCCCGTTCAGCGACATCATGGACGCCTTCTTCGGCAGCGCGGCGTCCCGGGGCCCGCGGTCGCGGGCGCGGCGCGGGCGCAACGCGACGCTGCGGGTGGAGCTCGACCTGAGCGAGACGGCCTTCGGCACGACCCGGGAGCTGTCCATCGACACCGCGGTCGCCTGCACCGGCTGCGAGGGGACGGGCTGCGCGCCCGGCACCCACCCGGACACCTGCGAGACGTGCCACGGGCGCGGCGAGGTGCAGCAGGTCCAGCGCTCGTTCCTCGGCCAGGTCATGACGGCCCGGCCGTGCCCGGCGTGCGGCGGCTTCGGCTCGGTGATCCGCAACCCGTGCACCGAGTGCTCGGGCGACGGCCGGGTCCGTACCCGGCGGACCGTCAAGGTCAAGATCCCGGCCGGGGTGGAGAACGGCATCCACATCCAGCTCGCCGGCGAGGGCGAGGTCGGCCCCGGCGGCGGCCCGCCCGGCGACCTGTTCCTGGAGATCGCGGAGAAGCCGCATGCGATCTTCGAGCGGGAGGGCGACGACCTGCACTGCACGGTCGAGATCCCGATGACGGCGGCGGCGCTCGGCACCAGCGTCACGATCGAGACCCTCGACGCGGCCGAGAGCGTCGACATCAAGCCCGGCACGCAGTCCGGGCAGGTCATCACGCTCTACAACCGGGGCGTCCGGCACCTGAACGAGAGCGGCCGCGGCGACCTGATGATCCACGTGAACGTGGAGACGCCGGAACGGCTCGACGAGGAGCAGGAGGAGCTGCTGCGCCGCCTGGCGACGCTGCGCGGCGAGGAGCGCCCGCCCGGCAGGTTCGCGCCGGGGCAGCGCGGCGTGTTCTCGCGGCTCAAGGACGTCTTCAACCAGCACTGAAGAGCAGCGGCGGCGGCCTACGAAGAGGGCCGCCGCGGCGACTCCGCGCATGGTGACCAGGGAGGCCCATGAGCCCGCCGGTTTTCCTCGCCGGGTCGGACGCGCTGGAACGCGCGAGCGTCGTCCTGGACGGCCCGGAGGGGCGGCACGCCGCGGCCGTGCGGCGGCTGCGGCCCGGTGAGCGCGTCGACCTGACCGACGGCGAGGGCCTGCTGGCCGAATGCGTCGTCACCGAGGCCGGCCGGGCGTCCCTGACGCTGGACGTGCTGGCACGGCACCGGCAGCCGCCGCCGTCGCCGCGCATCGTGGTCGTCCAGGCGCTCCCCAAGGGCGACCGGGGGGAGCTGGCGGTCGAGACGATGACCGAGGCGGGCGTGGACGAGATCGTCCCGTGGTCGGCGGCGCGCTGCGTCACGCAGTGGCGGCCGGAACGCCGCGAGAAGGCCCTCGGGCGCTGGCGCGGCACCGCCCGGGAGGCGGGCAAGCAGGCCAGGCGGAGCCGGCTGCCTCAGGTCGCCGGGCTCGCGTCCACCGGCGACGTCGCCGGACGGGTCGCCGCGGCGTCCCTGGCCCTGGTCCTGCATGAGGAGGCCGACCTGCGGCTCAGCACCGTGGAGCCGCCCGCGGACGGCGAGATCGTCGTGGTGGTGGGGCCCGAGGGCGGCATCACCGGTGAGGAGCTGGAGCGGTTCGCCGCGGCGGGAGGCCGCCCGGCCCGGCTCGGCCCGACCGTCCTGCGGACGTCGACGGCGGGGGTGGCGGCCGCCGCCGTCCTGATGGCGGCGACCGGCCGCTGGTAGCGGCGGCGGGCTCGCGGCCCGCTCAGGGGGTGCCGGCGGCGGCGTCGCCCTGCTCGGTGCTCTTCGTGGTTTCGCTCGGCGGGGGCGACGAGGGTTCCTGCGTCGGCTTGCCCGGGTCCGGCGTCGTGGACGTCGGCGGCGTCGGCGTCGTGGTCGGCGCCTGCGACGTGCTGCCGCTCGGGCAGGGCTTGGGCGTCGCGGCCCCGGTCGGCTCCGACCCGGGGGACGCCGCGATCGTGGGCGACTCGGGCGGCGGCTGGATGCCGCAGGACGACAGGCCCGGCGAGGAGCTGGAGTTCGGCGTCTCCGAGGTGCTCGGGGAGCCGGACGTGCTGCCGCCCGGCGTCGACGGGCCGGGGGACGCCGGGTCGCCCTGGGTGCCGGTGTGGTCGCCGGCGGCGTGGTCGCGTTCGCCGCCCGCCGAGCCGTTGCTGCCCACCGACTGCTGGATGAGGTCGATGGTCTGCGGCGCGGTCACGCCGAGCCCGGCGATCGCCACGGCGGCGGCCACGGCGAGGACGGGACGCGCCCAGTTGACGGTGAACCGGTCGAACCCGAATCCGAACCGGGCCGGGCCGAACCGACCGAGACCGAACCGGCGGCCGGAGCCGTCGGCTACGCGGGCCCGGATGCGCTCCAGGCCGTCGCCCGCGGGGTTGACCGAGTCCGCCTCCGCGTTCAGGGCACGGCGGAGGATCTCGCCGTGCTCGTCGTGGGGGTCGGTGGTCATGAGAACTGCTCCAGGACGTTGCGTAGCGCGGTCATGCCGCGTGCCGTGTGACTCTTCACGGCACCGCGGGAGATGCCCATCGCGCTGGCGATCTCCGCTTCGGACAGATCCGCGTAGTAGCGGAGGACGAGCGCCTCCCGCTGGCGGGCGGGCAGCCGGGACAGCGCGTCGATGACCGCCGAGCGTTCCAGCTCCCCGATGGCCCCGGCCTCCGCGCTCGGCGCGTCCGGCAGGCCCTTCGGGGCGTACTTCTCGACGACGGCGCGGTGCCGGAGCACCGATCGCGACCGGTTCACCACCGACTGGCGCAGGTACGAAAGGGCCTTGTCGGGGTCGCGCAGCCGGCGCCAGCCGCCGTGCATCGCGACGAACGCGTCCTGGACGACCTCTTCGGCCGTTCCGGCGTCCCGCACGAGCATGGCTGCGAGCCTTACCAGCGAGCGATAGTTGGCGCTGTAGAGCGCGGTCACCGCCTGATCGGCATCCCAGGCGACGGCCACCGCCCCCGCCGTGCCCCTGGCCACGAGGGTCTCGGTCACGTCAGTTGGACGCGCACCCTCGTCGGTGGGTTTACGAAAGGGCATGTTCTGGTTTGCCTCGGTCACCTGTCCGCCACCTTTGCCGTCCCCCGGCCGCCCATTCGTACGGTCGCCTTCGGAACGGCGTGGATAGGGCGCGCCCGCCCGATCCAGGCGCGCCGCAATGCGTCGCGAACCGGGGGGTACGCCCTGAGCTGACAACCCTAACCAGTAGCGGGACGCGATGCCGACCGCCACGGAAGGTTGATCGCCGAAAACCTTATCCAGTGCGGGCCGCCGGGAGCCATGCTTCGCGGGTCTCGGTAGGATTCCGGGGCGGTCGCGGGCCGCCGGCGAGGGGAGAAGGATGACCGACTGCCTGTTCTGCAAGATCGTTTCCGGGGACGTGCCGGCCAAGATCGTCCGGGAGTCGGCGGGCACGGTGGCGTTCCGCGACATCAACCCGCAGGCGCCCACGCACGTGCTCGTCATCCCGAGGGCGCACCACGCGACCGCCGGCGAGCTCGCCGCGGCCGACGCCGGGCTGCTCGCCGAACTGGTGCGCGAGGCCCACCAGGTGGCGGTGGACGAGGGCATCGCCGGGACCGGCTACCGGGTCGTGTTCAACACCGGCGCGCAGGCCGGCCAGACCGTGTTCCACGTGCACGCCCACGTGCTCGGCGGCCGTGGCCTCAACTGGCCGCCCGGCTGACCGTCCCGCCCGATCGTTCCCCGCCTGCCCGTTCGCCGGGCGGCGCGGTTCCGCGCGCCCGGCGGCGCGGCGAAAACCATCCGCGTCGCGCCGGGCACGGCCAGTACGATGGAACCGGTACATCTGGACACCAGGAGCAGACAGAAGGCAGGTCGGAGAGGCCGCAAGGCCCGGCTAATGGTCGAATCAACTCACACGAGGTCGACTCGCACGGAGTCCACCAGCACGGGGCGCGACGACCGGACAGGCTCGCCCTCCCAGATCAGGATCGTGGTGCCGGACGACCATTCGATGGTGAGCCTGCTGGGCTCCCGGGATGAGCTGCTCCACGCGATCGAGCAGGCGTTCGGCGACGACATCGACATCCACGTCCGCGGCAACGAGATCACCGTGACCGGCCCCGAGGGCGAGACCGCCCTGGTCTCGCGGCTGTTCACCGAGATGCTCGAACTGCTGAAGGGCGGCACCCAGCTCACCCCCGACGCGGTCGAGCGCAGCCTGGCGATGCTGCGCGGCGAGAGCGACGCGCGCCCCGCCGAGGTGCTGACGCTGGACGTGCTGTCCAGCCGGGGCCGCACGATCCGCCCGAAGACGCTGAACCAGCGGCGCTACGTCGACGCGATCGACAAGCACACGATCGTGTTCGGGATCGGCCCCGCCGGCACCGGCAAGACGTACCTGGCGATGGCGAAGGCCGTCCGCGCGCTGCAGGACAAGAAGGTCAACCGGATCATCCTGACGCGTCCCGCGGTGGAGGCGGGGGAGCGGCTCGGGTTCCTGCCCGGCACGCTGTACGAGAAGATCGACCCGTACCTGCGTCCCCTCTACGACGCGCTGCACGACATGGTCGACCCCGACTCGATCCCCCGCCTGATGGCCGCCGGCACCATCGAGGTCGCGCCCCTCGCCTACATGCGCGGGAGGACGCTGAACGACTCGTTCATCATCCTGGACGAGGCGCAGAACACCTCGCCCGAGCAGATGAAGATGTTCCTCACCCGGCTCGGGTTCGGCTCGAAGGTCGTGGTGACCGGCGACGTCACGCAGGTCGACCTGCCGAACGGGCAGCAGAGCGGGCTGCGCGTCGTCCAGGGGATCCTGGAAGGCGTCGAGGACATCCACTTCTGCCACCTCGACAGCCGCGACGTCGTCCGGCACAAGCTGGTCACCGACATCGTCGACGCCTACAACCGCTACGACGAGGAGCAGGTGCCGGCGTTCAAGCAGGGCGCGGCGGGACGCGGCGGGGCCCGCAAGCGGGGGCGGTAGTGAGCATCGAGGTCCTCAACGAGTCGGGTGTCCCGGTCGACGAGAACGCCATCGCCGGCCTGTCCCGGCACGTCCTGGACGGCATGCGCGTCCACCCGCTGGCGGAGCTGTCGGTGCTGCTGGTCGACGAGGCCGCGATGACCGAGCTGCACGAGAAGTGGATGGACGAGCCCGGCCCGACCGACGTGCTGTCCTTCCCCATGGACGAGCTGCGGCCCGGTCACATGTCCGGCGGCGCCGACGAGGACGGCGACGGCGACCCCGGGCTGCTCGGCGACGTCGTCCTGTGCCCCGAGGTGGCCGAGCGGCAGGCGCGCGAGGCCGGGCACGGCACCGCGGAGGAGCTGGAGCTGCTGTGCGCGCACGGCATCCTGCACCTGCTCGGCTACGACCACGCGGAGCCGGAGGAGCACCGGGAGATGTTCGGCCTGCAGGCCGGGCTCCTGACCTCCTGGCGGGAGAAACGCGGCGGCTGATGAGCACCGCTCAGGCGTGGTTGCTGGCCCTCGCGGCGGGCCTGGTCCTCATGGCGGGCCTGCTGGCCAGTACGGAGGCGGCGCTCGCCCGGGTGTCGCGGGTCACCGTCGAGGAGATCGTCCGCGACGGGCGGCGCGGCGCGAGACGGCTGGCCGAGGTGGTCGCCGACCCGGCCCGCTACGTCAACATGGTGCTGCTGCTGCGCATCGCCTGCGAGCTGGTCGCCACCGTGATCTTCGCGGACCTGTGCATCTCGTGGCTGGACGAGACGTGGCGCGCCTACGTCACCGCCGCCGCGATCATGATCGTGATCAGCTACGTGGTGGTCGGGGTCGCGCCGCGCACGCTCGGCATCCAGCACGCCGACCGGATCGCGCTGGCCGGCGCCGCGGTGATCCATCCGGTGACGCGGGTGTTCGGGCCGCTGCCCCGGCTGCTGATCGCGCTCGGCAACGCCCTCACCCCCGGCAAGGGGTTCCGGGAGGGGCCGTTCGCGTCCGAGGCCGAGCTGCGCGACCTGGTGGACCTGGCCGAGCAGCGCAGCCTGATCGAGCCGGTCGAGCGGGAGATGATCCACTCGGTGTTCGAGCTGGGCGACACGCTCGTCCGCGAGGTGATGGTGCCGCGCACCGACATCGTGTTCGTCGAGCGCCGCAAGACCCTCCGGCAGGCGATGTCGCTCGCGCTGCGCAGCGGCTTCTCCCGGATTCCCGTCGTCGGCGAGAACGAGGACGACGTCGTCGGCATCGCCTACCTCAAGGACGTCGTCCGCCGCAGCCAGGAGCACCGCGAGGGCGAGTCCGTCGAGACGGTCGACTCGGTGATGCGGCCCGCCACCTACGTTCCCGACAGCAAGCCGATCGACGAGCTGCTGCGCGAGATGCAGGCCCGGCAGATCCATCTCGCGGTCGTCATCGACGAGTACGGCGGCACCGCCGGCCTGGTCACGATCGAGGACATCCTGGAGGAGATCGTCGGGGAGATCACCGACGAGTACGACCGGGAGACGCCGCCGGTGACCTGGCTGCCGGACGGCGCCGCCAGGGTCACCGCGCGCCTCCCGGTCGAGGACCTCGCCGAGCTGTTCGACGTGGAGATGGACGTGGAGGAGGTCGAGACGGTCGGCGGCCTGCTCGCCCACGCGCTCGGCCGCGTCCCCATCGAGGGCTCCACCGCCGAGGTCGGCTCCGGGGACGGGGACCCCGTCCTGTCCCTCAAGGCCGAGGCCATCGCCGGCCGCCGCAACCGGGTCGGCACCGTGCTCGTCAGGCGGCTGGGCGCGACCGCGGAGGGCGCACCGGACACGCAGGATTCCGGCCAGGCCCGCCAGTGAAGGGCCTGCCGATCACGAGCCCGCCGATCACAGGCCCGCTGGTCACAGGCCCGCTGGTCACAGGGTCGCCTTGACGCTTCCGTCGGGACCCGCCACGAGGACGGGGGCCTTGGCGCCCAGGTCCCGGACGGCGGTGACGTCGGCCGCGGCCGGGCTCTCGGCGGCGGTGACCACGGCGGCGGCCTCCAGGTCCTCGGCGCCGCTGGAGACGGCCATCGCGACGGCGACCTTGAGCGCCGAGAGCTTCAGGGACGGCAGGTCCACGCTCGTGGCGGAGTAGGTGCGGCCCGTCTCGTCGCGGACGGCGGCGCCCTCGGCGGCGCCCGTGCGGGCCCGCGCCGACCTGGCCAGGGTGATGATCTTCGCGTCCTCGGGGTTCAGCTCGCTCACGCCCCCAAGGGTACGGGCCCGGTGAACGGGCATCGCAAGCGGCGCTTGCGGCCGCGTGGTCCTCTCGCAAGTCACCGCCAAGTGGACGGCAAGGGACGCGCGCGATCCTCAGGATGACGAACAGAGCCGTTCTGGGGGAGAAAAGATGTCCCGTCTGCTTTACCGCCTGGGGAGGGCCGCGGCCCTGCGGCCCTGGCGGTTCATCGTCGTGTGGGTGGTCCTGGTCGCGTCGATGGCCGGCCTGGCGGGTGTCGCCGGAGGATCCCTGCACGACAACTACACGCTGGAAGGGACGGGGTCGCAGCAGGCCACCGACCTGCTGGAAGGGCGCTTCCCGGCGCTGTCGGGGGCGGACGCGAGGGTCGTCGTCCACGCGGACTCCGGGACGGTCGACCGGGCGGCGCTGTCGGCGGCGGCCGCGGAACTGGGCGAGCTGCCGCACGTCAGCGCGGTCGACCCGCCGCAGCCGAGCCCGGACGGCGCGACCGCGCTGATGACCGTCCGGTACTCGGTGCCGGTCACGGACCTGGCGCCGGGGGAGACGCTCGACCTGCTGAGGTCGGCGACCGGGAACCTCGACGCCGCGGGCTACCAGGTGGAGTTCGGCGGCCAGGTGCCCGAGAACGTCACGGCCCCCGGAGGCACCGCCGAGGCGATCGGGATCGGGGCCGCGCTGGTGATCCTGCTGCTGGCGTTCGGGTCGGTCGTGGCGGCGGGCCTGCCGCTGGTGGTGGCGCTCGCAGGGCTCGGCGCGGGCGTGTCGGGAATCACGCTGCTGGCCGCGTTCACCGATGTGGCGACCACCGCGCCGACCCTGGCCATCATGGTCGGGCTGGGCGTCGGCATCGACTACGCGCTGTTCATCCTGACCCGGCACCGCGAGGGCATGGCGGCGGGCCTCGGCGTTCCCGAGTCGGCGGGACGCGCCAACGCGACCGCCGGGCTGTCGGTGATCTTCGCGGGGTGCACGGTGCTGCTGGCGCTGTGCGGGCTGGTGCTGTCCCGGATCCCGGTCTTCATGACCATGGGTTTCACGACCGGGCTGGTCGTGGCGACGACGATGCTGAGCGCGGTCACGCTGCTGCCGGCGGTGCTGGGGCTCGCCGGGCGCCGGGTGCTGCGCCGCCGCGACCGCGCGTCCGGGGCGAAGATCGTGGTGGAGTCGCCGCGGGTGCGGCGGTGGGCCGAGCACGTCGGGCGGCGCCCGCTGCCGTGGCTGCTGGCCGGGACGCTGCTGATGCTCACGCTGGCCGCGCCCGCGCTCGGGATGCGCACGTGGCCGAGCGACGCCAGCAGCGAGCCGACGTCCAACACCGCCCGGCAGGCCTACGACCTGGTCGCCGAAGGCTACGGTGACGGCGCCAACGGTCCGCTCGTCGTCGCCGTCGACCTGGAGAAGGCCGACCAGAGCGCCCTGCCCGGCCTGGGCGAGCGGCTCGCCGGGACGGGCGGTGTCGCGGCCGTCGCGCCACCCCGGCTGTCCCCGGACCGCGACGCCGCGGTGATCATGGTCACGCCGGAGTACGGGCCGCAGGACGAGCGCGCCACGGACCTGGTCGACCGGATCCGCGCGGACGTGCTGCCGCCGGGCGCGGAGATCACCGGCCTGACCGCCGCCTATGTGGACCTGTCCCGGGTGCTGTCCGACCGGCTCTGGCCCGTGATCGGCGCGGTCGTCGCCACCTCCTTCATCATGCTGATGATCGTGTTCAGGTCCCTGCTGGCGCCGCTGAAGGCGGCGGTGATGAACCTGCTGTCGATCGGCGCCGCGTACGGGGTGCTCACGGCCGTGTTCCAGTGGGGCTGGGGCGCCGGGCTGCTCGGACTCCCGCACAGCGTGCCGGTGTCGAGCTTCATCGTGCTGCTGCTGTTCGCCGTGCTGTTCGGCGTGTCGATGGACTACGAGGTGTTCCTGCTCTCACGGGTCCGGGAGGAATGGCTGCTGAGCGGCGACGCGCACGGCTCGGTGTCCTCCGGCCTGGCCGCGACCGGCCGGGTGATCTCCAGCGCCGCGCTGATCATGGTGGCGGTGTTCCTCGGCTTCGCGGCCGACCCCGGACTGGTCATCAAGCAGATGGGGGTGGGGCTCGCGGTGGCGGTGGCGCTGGACGCGACGATCGTCCGGCTGGTGCTGGTGCCCGCCACGATGTCGCTGCTCGGGCGGGCGAACTGGTGGCTGCCGGGGCCGCTCGCGCGCGTCCTGCCGCACATCGACGTGCACGGCGGCTCCCGGCCCGCCGAGAAGGCCGGACGGGAACCCGAACCCAGCCGCGTGTGACGGCGGGGGAGCGATCACGATGGGGGGACATGTCCCGGTTAGGCTGATCGGGACATGTCGCCTGTCGTTCGCGTGCTCGGGGCCTTCGGCGCCGAGGTCGCCGGGGAGCCCGCCGACCTCGGCGGTCCACGGCAGCGTTCCGTCCTCGCGCGGCTCGCCGCCGCGCGGGGCCGGATGGTGACCGCCGACCGGCTCGTCGAGGACCTCTGGGCGGGGACCGCCCCGCCCAGGGCCGCCGCCGGCCTGCAGTCGTTCGTGTCCCACCTGCGCCGCGCCCTCGAACCGGACCGCCCGCCGCGCACGCCCGCGCGGATCCTGGTCACCGAGCCGCCGGGCTACGCGCTCCGGCTGCCGGACGGCAGCGTCGACGCGTGGCGGTTCGACGCGCTGATCGACGAGGCGACCGGGGCGCTGGAGGCCGATCCGGCGCGGGCCCGCCGCTGCGCGGAGGCGGCGCTCGCCGAGTGGCGCGGCCCCGCCTACGCCGAGTTCTCCGACCTGCCGTGGGCCGCCGCCGAGGCCGCCCGCCTGGACGAGCGCCGCCTGCTCGCCGTCGAGCGCCGCGCCGCGGCGATGCTGCGGCTCTCCTGCGCGGCCGAGGCCGTCCCCGACCTGGAGACCCACGCCGCGGCGAACCCGCTGCGCGAGGAGGCGTGGCGGCTGCTGGCCCTCGCCCTCTACCGCGCCGGCCGCCAGGGCGACGCGCTGGCCGCGATCCGCCGCGCCCGCGCGACCCTGACCGAGGAACTCGGGGTCGAACCCGGCCCGGCGCTGCGCCGCCTCCAGAGCGACATCCTGACCCAGTCTCCCGACCTCGGGGAGGCGGTGCGGCCCGCCGAGCGGCCAGCCGAGCGGCCCGTCCTGCGGGCGGCACCCGAACCCCGGGAGGAACACTCCGACTTCGTCGGACGCGACCGGGAACTCGCCCGGCTGGACGAGGCCGCCCGGGACGCCGCCGGAGGCGGGGGCGGCGTCGTCCTGGTCGGCGGCGACGCGGGGATGGGCAAGACCGCGCTCGCCGAGAGGTTCGCGCGGACCCTGGCCGAGCGGGGCTGGACGTGCGCGTGGGGGCGCGCCCTGGAGACGGCGGGAGCACCCGCGGCCTGGCCCTGGGCCGAGCTGCTGCGCGAGCTGGCCGGAGCCGTGCCGCCGGGAGCCGGGCTCGCCGCACGCCTCGGGCCGCTGCTGGACGACGCCTTCACCCCCGGCGGGGACGCCGACGTCGGTACCGGACGGTTCCGGCTGCATCTCGCCGTCGGCGACTACCTCACCGAGGTCGCGGACGCGGCGCCGCTCCTGCTCGTCCTCGACGACCTGCACTGGGCGGACGAGGAGACCCTCGCCCTCCTCATCAGGCTCGCCGGGCGGCTGCGCGACCGTCCCGTCCTGGTGCTGACCACGTTCCGGCAGACCGAGGTCCCGCCCGGGCTCGCCGCCGCGCTGGCCGCGCTCGCCCGCCACGAGCCGGTGCGGCTCGAACTGGGCGGGCTGTCGGCGGCCGAGGTCGCCGCACTGGTGCGCGGCATCTGCGCCACCGGGCTCGGCGACGCGGAGCTGTCGGCCATCGCCGAGCGGACGGGCGGCAACCCCTTCTTCACCCGGGAGACGGCCCGGCTCCTGGACGCCGAGGGCCTGCCCGCCGCCACCCGCCGGGTGCCCGCCGGGGTCGGGGACGTGCTGCGCCGCCGCATCGCCAGGCTCCCGGACCCGGTCCGGACCGTGCTGCGCGACGCGGCCGTCATCGGCCGGGAAGCCGGCCTGGACGTCCTGTCCGATCTCGCCGGGGACGAGGAGACCGTGATCGACGCCGTCGAGGCCGGCCTCGCCAGCGGCCTGGTCACCGAGCCCGCGCCCGGCCGGATGCGGTTCGCGCACGCCCTCGTCCGCGACACCCTCTACGACGGGATCTCGCGCGCCCGCCGGACCCGGCTGCACGGCCGGGTCGCCGCCGCGCTGGAGCGGCACGCCCCGGGCGAGGTCGCCGCGATCGCGCACCACCACCTCGAATCGGGCACCGACCCGGACGGCGCCGTCCGGTACGCGCGGCGCGCGGCGCAGGCCGCCGAGGCCCGTTTCGCCCACCGCACCGCCGCGGACCTGTGGGTCCGCGTCGTCGAGACGCTGCGCGCCCAGGGCCCCGGGGCGGCCCGGGACCGGCTGGAGGCCGAGGCCGCCGCGATCCGCGCGAGCGCGCTCGCCGGGCACGTCGTCGACGCCCGGGACCGGCGGCTGGCCGTCATCGCCGACGCCCGCGCGTTCGGCGACGTCCGGCTGCTCGCCCGGATCATCGTGAGCTTCGACGTCCCGACGCTGTGGACGAGCCGGGAGTACGGGACCCTCGACCAGGCCGTGGTCGAGGCCACCGAGGAGGCCCTCGCACGGCTCCCGGACGGCGAGCGCGAACTGCGCGTCCGGCTGCTGACCACCCTGGCGATCGAGCTGGAGGGCGAGCAGCGCGAACGCGGGGTCACCGCGTCCGGCGAGGCGGTCCGCACGGCCCGCGCCCTGGACGCCCCCGAACTGATCGCCGTCGCGCTGAACGGCGCCTACATCAACAGCTACCGCTCGGCGGACGGGCTCGCCCGGCGGCACCGGATCGCCGCCGAGCTGCTCGATCTCGCGACCCGGCACGACCTCGGCACCTACCTCGTCCTCGCGCACCTGCAGATGCAGCAGGCCGCCCTCGCCGGACTCGACACCGCCACCGCGCAGCGGCACCTGGAGGAGGGGCGGCGGCTGGCCGACCAGTACGGGCTGCCGCTCCTCGCCGCGATCGGCGGCTGGTACGCCGGGCTGACGCACGCCTTCAGCGCCACGTTCGAGGAGGCGGAGCGCACGTACGACCGGCTCAGCGACGCCATCGGCCGGACGAGGATCTGGTCGAGCGAGCTCGTCGTCGGATTCCTCGGCGTCTTCTGCCTGCGGATCGTCCAGGGCCGGACCGCGGAGATGCTGGAGGGCTCGGCATGGCTGCACCGCCAGTGGAGCCACGTGGCCGCCACCGCCGACCTGCACGCCCTCGCGCTGGTCGCCGCGGGCCGCACCGCGGAGGCCGAGCGGGTCATCGCCGGGGCCGGCCCGGTGCGCCTCGACTACTTCTTCGACCTCACCATGGCGGTGCGGGCGCTGCGCGCGATGGCCCTCGGCGACCGCGATCTGGCCGAGGAGGCCTACACGGCGCTGGCGCCCTACGCCGGGCAGTTCACCGGCGGCGCGACCGCCGTCGCCACCCTCGGCCCCGTCGCGCAGGTCCTCGGAGATCTCGCGGTGTTCCTCGGGCGTCCCGCCGAGACCGCCGCCGGGCACTACCGGAAGGCCGCCGAGGTCGCCCACCGGCTGGGCGCCACCCGGTGGGCCGAGGAGGCGGGCGCGGCGACGGCCCGTCTCGGCAGCCCCGCGGCGTAGTCCGGGACGTCCGGGTCCCGCAGGTGGGCGACAATTGGGGGGTGACAGTGATGGACAGTGGTGCGCGCGAGGGGTATCGGGCGGGGTTCGCCTGCTTCATCGGGCGGCCCAACGTCGGCAAGTCGACCCTCATGAACGCCCTCGTGGGGACCAAGGTGGCGATCACCAGCAGCCGCCCGCAGACGACGCGGCGGGCCATCCGGGGGATCGTGCACCGGCCGGACGCGCAGCTCGTCATCGTCGACACCCCCGGCCTGCACAAGCCCCGGACGCTGCTGGGGGAGCGGCTCGACAGCCTCGTCCGGGGCACGCTCACCGAGGTGGACGCGATCGGGTTCTGCGTGCCCGCCGACCAGCCCGTCGGGCCCGGCGACAAGTACATCGCCCGCGAGCTGGCGGCCGTGAAGAAGACCCCGGTCGTGGCGATCGTGACCAAGACGGACCTCGCCCCGCCCGAGCGGGTCGCCGAGCAGCTCCTCGCGGTCGGGCGGCTGGGCGAGTTCGCCGACATCGTGCCGTGCTCGGCCGAGAGCGGCTTCCAGGTCGGCCTGGCCGGCGACCTGCTGATCTCCCATCTCCCGGAGGGCATGCCGCTCTACCCGGAGGGCGACCTGACCGACGAGCCCGAGCAGATCCTCGTCGGCGAGCTGATCCGCGAGGCCGCGCTGGAGGGCGTCCGGGACGAGCTGCCCCACTCGATCGCCGTGGTGGTGGACGAGATGACGCCGCGCGAGGGCCGTGACGACCTCATCGACATCTACGCGCACCTGTTCGTCGAGCGGTCCAGCCAGAAGGGCATCATCATCGGGCACAAGGGGGCCCGGCTACGCGAGGTCGGCGCGGCGGCGCGGCGGCAGATCGAGGCGCTGCTCGGCTCCAAGGTCTTCCTCGACCTGCGCGTCAGCGTCCTCAAGGACTGGCAGCGCGACCCCAAACAGCTCCGCCGCCTCGGCTTCTACGACTAACCGTCCTCCAGCCCCCACCCGCCGCCTTCCAAAGGACGAGCTCCGCTCGACTGACCGTTCTCCAGCCCCCCACGCGCCGCTCGCTAATCCTTTTTGGGCTCGCCGGTGTCGCGCGGGGCGTCCTCCTCGGCCGCGCGGCCCCAGGCCTGGTCCTCCTGGGGCCAGACGGCGTGCGGGTCGTCCGGGTACTGCTGGTCCCAGTACCGCTGATCCGCGTACTGCCCCTGGTCCGGATACCCCTGGTCCGGATACCCCTGATCCGCGTACTGCTGGTCCGTGTACGGGTGCTGCGGCTGCTCCTCCGGGCGCCGCTGGGGCTTGGACACACGGTCGGCGATGGGGCGGGCCAAGCTGAACCCGACCACCAGCACGGACATGATGACGGCCACGTACCAGCCGTAGCGGACGGTGATCTGGTAGCCGAAGTCCAGGCCGGTCTGGGGCAGGTTGTCGCGGACGTCGCCGAGCCGCAGGACGAAGATGCCGCAGACGAGCAGGGCGAGCGTGCCGGGGATCGCGGCGAGCCCGCCGATCCGCGCGTCCCGCCCGATCAGGTCCCAGAAGGCCAGCGCGATCGCGACCACGGCCAGCACCGGGACGGCGACGATCATGGTGTCGGCGTCGATCCCCGCGAGGCTTCCCAGGTCGCGGGCGATCGGCCGGCCGAACAGCTGGATGACCATCTGCGCGTGCGCCCACGGCAGGAACGCCGACACCAGCAGCACGGCCGCCGCGGTGATCGTGGCGACGATCCAGGGGGCGCCGCGCCGCGGCTGCCCGGCGGACTCGCCGGGTGGGGGCCTCCAGGCGGCCTCCTGCGGCGGCGGATAGCCGTCGACGGGCGGCAGGAAGGACGGGCGCGACCGCTCGCGGCCCGCCCCGGAGTCCAGGTCACCGGTCATGGACCCAGCGTAAACGCAGGAACGGCATTGCCTGGTACGGCCACGTCGGGCCCCATGGGTCGGTAGTTTGGAAGAAGTCCGTTATGGGAGGAGTTCCCCGGTGTTGCTCGTTTTCGGCCTGACGGCGGTGTCTCGTACCGTCAGCGAGGGGACGTTCCACTGCCCGCAGTGCGGGGGCGACCGTGCCTACCGGAGGCGCGCCGGGCGCCGCTGGTTCTCGATGTTCTTCGTCCCGCTGGTGCCGCTGTGGCGGCTCGGGGAGGCGGTGGAGTGCCGCGCCTGCCGGGGCCGCTTCCCGGTGCCGGTCCTGCGGACGCCGACCGCCGAGCAGATGTCGGAGACCCTCGCCGCGGGCATGCGGGCCGCCGTGGCGCTGGTGCTGCGCGCCGGCGACCCCGCCGACCCGGTCGCCCGCGCACGCGCCATCGACACCGTGACCGGCTACGGCGAGCCCGAGTACGACGGCTCCGCGGTGAACGCCGACCTCGCGCTCCGGCGAACGTTCCTGGAGCAGGAGATCGTCCGGGCGGGGGCCCATCTCGCCGTGGAGGCCAAGGAGTGGTTCCTGGCGCAGGCCGCCCGGATCGGGCTGGCCGACGGGCCGCTCGGCGAGGGGGAGCGGCAGGAGCTGCACGCGATCGCGGACCTGCTCGGCATGTCCCGCGCCTACGCGCTGGGTGTGATCGTTACCACCGAGGGAGCGTCCCGCTGACATGGTCCCCGGCACGGACACGGACGACGCCGGGGCGGCGGCCGGCGCCGGGTGGGCGCTGGTCCGGCCCCCGGGGCCGCGGCTGGCCGAGGGGATCGTCACCCACGCCGCCCGCCGCCCCGTGGACGTCGCGCTCGCGGCGCGGCAGCACGAGGCGTACGCCGCGGCGCTGCGGTCGGCCGGCTGGCGGGTGCGGGCCGTCGCCGGGGCCGACGACCAGCCCGACGCCGTGTTCGTCGAGGACGCGCTGGTCGTCTGCGGCGGCATCGCCGTCGTGGGCCGGTCGGGGGAGGAGCGCCGCCGGGGCGAGCTGCCCGGCGCGGAGCAGGCGGCGCGGGAGCTCGGCCTGCGCGTCGAGCGGATCGAGGAGCCGGGCACCCTGGACGGCGGCGACGTGCTCCAGGTCGGCGACACCGTCTACGTGGGACGCGGCGCCCGCACGAACGAGGAGGGCATCTGCCAGCTCGCCCGCCTGCTGGGCGGCCGGAGGGTCGTCCCGGTGGACACCACCGGCTGCCTGCACCTGAAGTCGGCGATGACCGCGCTGCCGGACGGAGGCCTGATCGGCATGCCGGAGATGGTCGACACCTCGGTGCTGCCGTGCCTGCGGGTGCCCCGGGAGCCGGCGGGCGCCCACGTGGTCGTGCTCGGGGCCGGCCACGTCCTGATGGCGGCGTCGGCGCCGCGCACCGCCGCCCGGCTCGCCGCCGACGGGCTGCGCGTCACCAGCGTGGACATCAGCGAGTTCGAGGCTCTCGACGGCTGCGTGACCTGCCTGTCCGTGCTCGTCCCCTGAGCGGGCTCCGCAACGGCGCGGGGGAATGGCGCGGGTCTCGCGCGGCGTTCCCATGAGATGAGAGAGGCCCCCGTTGTCTCATCATGCGGACGCCGGTTTCCGTAACACGGATGGCATCTGTTAGCTTGGCGGACGTGTTCCGTGAGCTGCTCCTCCTTAGCGGCCGCAGCGGGGGCCTGTAACCAGGCCGGCTCCCTCGCTGCGGGACTGCGACGTGCACGTCGGCCGCGAGGTTCGAGCAGAAGGTTCTCATCGGATGTATCCGCGACAGCAGTCCTCTGGCATGCCGTTCCAGCGCTACCAGCCGTTCGCCCCGATCAAGCTCACCGACCGCACCTGGCCCGACGCGGTCATCACCGAGGCGCCCCGCTGGTGCGCGGTCGACCTGCGCGACGGCAACCAGGCCCTGATCGACCCCATGGACGCCGACCGCAAGCTACGGATGTTCGAGCTGCTGGTACGGATGGGCTACAAGGAGATCGAGGTCGGGTTCCCGGCGGCCAGCCAGACCGACTTCGACTTCGTCCGGCAGATCATCGAAGAGGGCAGGATCCCCGATGACGTCGTGATCCAGGTGCTGACCCAGGCCCGCCCCGAGCTGATCGAGCGGACCTTCGAGTCGGTGCGCGGGGCGAACCGGGCGATCGTCCACCTGTACAACTCGACCAGCACGCTGCAGCGCCGCGTCGTGTTCGAGCAGGAGCGCGACGGCATCACCGCGATCGCCGTCGAGGGCGCCAAGCTGTGCGCCAAGCTCGCCGAGGACATGGGCGACACCGAGATCCGCTTCCAGTACTCGCCCGAGTCGTTCACCGGCACCGAGCTGGAGTACGCCGTCGAGGTCTGCAACGCCGTCAACGACGTGTGGAAGCCCACCCCGGACCGCAAGGTCATCGTCAACCTGCCGGCGACGGTCGAGATGGCCACGCCGAACGTGTACGCCGACCAGATCGAGTGGATGAACCGGAACCTGGCCTACCGGGACTCCGTCATCCTGTCCCTGCACCCCCACAACGACCGCGGCTCCGCCGTCGCCGCCGCCGAGCTGGGCTACATGGCGGGCGCCGACCGCATCGAGGGCTGCCTGTTCGGCAACGGCGAGCGCACCGGCAACGTCTGCCTGGTCACGCTGGGCCTGAACCTGTTCACCCAGGGCGTCGACCCGCAGATCGACTTCTCCGACATCGACGAGATCCGCCGGACGGTCGAGTACTGCAACCAGCTGCCCGTCCACGAGCGCCACCCCTACGGCGGCGACCTGGTCTACACCGCGTTCTCCGGCTCCCACCAGGACGCCATCAACAAGGGCTTCGAGCACCTGCGGCGGGACGCCGAGGCCGCCGGCGGCACGGTCGACGACCACCGGTGGGAGGTCCCGTACCTGCCGATCGACCCGCACGACGTCGGCCGCAGCTACGAGGCCGTCATCCGGGTCAACAGCCAGTCCGGCAAGGGCGGCGTCGCCTACGTCATGAAGACCGAGCACTCCCTGGAGCTGCCGCGCCGGCTGCAGATCGAGTTCTCCCGCGTCGTCCAGGAGCACACCGACAGCGAGGGCGGCGAGGTCACCTCCGAGCGCATGTGGGAGATCTTCCAGAGCGAGTTCCTCACCGGCGGTCCGCGCGCCGGGCTGCTGGCGCACCGCACGACCTCGCGGGTGGACGAGAAGGACGCGATCAGCTGCGACATCCGCGTCGACGGCGAGATCCGCGAGATCGAGGGCGTCGGCAACGGCCCGGTCTCGGCGTTCGAGGACGCCCTCGCCACGGTCGGCATCGGGGTCCGGGTCCTGGACTACGCCGAGCACGCGATGAGCGCCGGCGGCGACGCCCGTGCCGCCGCCTACGTCGAGTGCGACGTGAACGGCACGTCCGTGTGGGGCGTGGGCATCGACGGCAACATCGTCACCGCGTCCCTCAAGGCGATCCTGTCCGCCGTCAACCGCGTCGCTCGCGCGTAGGGACCCGCGGCCGCGGGTGCTCGGGCGCCCGCGGCCTCCGGCGCCCGAGACGTCAGCGCGCGCGGCCGAGGACGTGGTGGACCAGCTCGAGGAGGGGGCCGTGGAGCTGGGTCTCACCGACGGTGGTGCGGTCGCCGTCGATGTCGATCTCGTACAGGTACTGGTCGGGGATGCGGCCCGGCGGCGGGACCGCCCTCAGGTCCACGCGGCCGACGAGCCTCGCCAGCATGGGGTCGCTGGCGCTGTCGGACTCGGCGCGCCGCTCGATCCCCGCGAATCCCCCGCTGCGGACGACTGTCACTCTCACTGATCACCTACACCGTGTAGGGGCCGGCGGCGGCGAGGCGCCGCGTCTTCGCCCCGCCGTCCCGGACGGGGCCGTCCCACAACGCTGCCAGCTCGCGGTGGTTCGAGCCACAGCTTTCGGCAGGACTTCGCGACCGATTCCGGTCACGGTATGTGATTGTCGGCCAGCACAGTGCTATTGCCCCCGGCGGCCGGTGAAGATCCTGGGGAGATGCCCGGATGCGGCGCCGAGTCATCCGGTCGTGTGCGCCAGAATGAACGGGTGACCCTTTACCGTGACGAGGGCATCGTCCTGCGCACGCAGAAGCTGGGCGAGGCCGACCGCATCGTGACGGTGCTGACCCGGCGCACCGGCCGGATCCGCGCCGCGGCGAAGGGCGTCCGCAAGACCAAGTCCCGGTTCGGGGCGCGGCTGGAGCCGTTCACGCACGTGGACCTCCAGCTGTACGAGCGGCGCTCCCTCGACCTGATCACCCAGGCCGAGACGCTGCGGCCGTACGGGGAGGCGCTGGTCACCGACTACCCCCGCTACACCGCGGGAACGGCCATGCTGGAGACCGCGGAGAAGCTCACCGCCGAGGAGGGCGAGCCCGCGCTGCGGCAGTTCCTGCTGCTGGTCGGCGGGCTGCGCACCCTCGCCGAACGCACCCACGACGCGCGGCTCGTCCTGGACGCCTTCGTGCTGCGCTCCCTGTCGGTCGCCGGATGGGCGCCCGCGCTCGACGAGTGCTGCCGCTGCGGAACCCGCGGCGGGCTGCGCGGCTTCGCCGTCGCGGCGGGCGGCGCGGTCTGCGCGAACTGCCGCATGCCGGGCGCCGCGACCCCCGCGCCGCCGACGCTCGCGCTGATGCTGGCGCTGCTGCGCGGCGACTGGGGGTACGCCGACGGCAGCGAGCAGCGCCACCGCGCGGAGACCAGCGGCCTGGTGGCCGCCTACCTCCAGTGGCATCTGGAACACGGAATCCGGTCCCTGCGCCACGTGGAGCGCGACCAGGGGGCCGCCGGAGACACCGCGCCGTCCGAAGACCCGGCGCCGGGCGGGGACGCGCCCGCCGACGACGCCGACACACCCAGGGAGAGAGTTTGAGCAGGGCCGTTTCGCCGCCGGAACCGCATCGGGACGGCGCCACGGCGCCCCCGATCCCCGCGGAGCTGGTGCCGCGGCACGTCGCCATCGTCATGGACGGCAACGGCCGCTGGGCGAAGGAGCGCGGGCTGCCGCGCACCGAAGGGCACAAGCGCGGTGAGGACTCGCTCTTCGACGTCATCATGGGGGCGATCGAGCTCGGCATCCCCAACCTGTCGGCGTACGCCTTCTCCACCGAGAACTGGAAGCGCTCCCCGGACGAGGTGCGCTTCCTCATGGGCTTCAACCGGGACGTGATCCGCCGCCGCCGCGACCAGCTCCACTCGATGGGGGTCCGGGTCCGGTGGGCCGGCCGGCGGCCGCGGCTGTGGCGCAGCGTCATCAAGGAGCTGGAGACGGCGGAGGAGATGACGCGCAACAACGACGTCCTCACCCTGCAGTTCTGCGTGAACTACGGCGGCCGCGCCGAGATCGCGGACGCGGCGGCGGCGATCGCCCGGGACGTCCGCGACGGCAGGCTCAACCCCGACAAGATCACCGAGAAGGTCTTCGCCCGCTACCTGGACGAGCCCGGCATCCCCGACGTGGACCTGTTCCTGCGCTCGTCGGGGGAGCAGCGCACGTCCAACTTCCTGCTCTGGCAGTCGGCCTACGCCGAGCTGGTCTTCCTCGACACGCTCTGGCCGGACTTCGACCGCCGCCACCTCTGGCACGCCTGCGAGCTCTACGCGTCCAGAGACCGCCGCTACGGCGGCGCGGTACCCAATGCGGTTGTTGCGGATCAGGCGCCCCCAGGCGCCTGATCCGCGTGTTTCAGACCAGTGCCGCGTCGAGGGTGATGGTGGTGCCCGCTAGGGCCTTGCTGACGGGGCAGCCGGTCTTGGCGTCCTGGGCGGCCTTCTCGAAGTCGGCCGGGGACAGGCCGGGCACGCTGGCCCGGACGGTCAGGTGGATGCCGGTGATGCCCTCTCCCGGCTGGAAGGTGACCTCGGCCTTGGTGTCCACCTTCTCCGGCGGCGTGCCCGCGCCGGCGAGGCCGTGCGAGAGCGCCATCGAGTAGCAGGTGGAGTGCGCGGCGGCGATGAGCTCCTCGGGGCTCGTCTTGCCGTTCGGCTCCTCGGACCGCGCCGGCCAGGTCACGTCATAGGTGCCGAGCTTCGACGAGTCCAGTGAGACGGTCCCCTGGCCGCTGGTGAGCGGCCCTTCCCAATGCGCGTTTGCGGTACGTGTCGTAGCCATGCTTCCGATCCTCCCATGGCCCGCCGCGCCCGGATCATGAACCCTGGAAGCCCCCGCGCCCGCGCGCCAGATCGTGGACTGCGCGCCCTGCCCGTGCTCAGGGCTCAGGGCCCAGTGCTCAGGGCTCAGGGCTCAATGCTTCTTCGCGGTGCACACGGCGCAGGTGCCGAACACCTCGACGGTGTGCGTTATGTTGGTGAAGCCGTGCTCGGCGGCGATCGCGTCCGCCCACCGCTCCACCGCCGGGCCCTCGACCTCCACCGTCCGGCCGCAGTCGCGGCAGACCAGGTGATGGTGGTGCTCCTCGGTGCGGCAGGCGCGGTAGACGGCCTCGCCCTCGTCGGTGCGCAGCACGTCGACCTCGCCCGCGTCGCTGAGCGCCTGCAGCGCCCGGTACACGGTGGTCAGGCCGATCTTGGAGCCGTCCGCGCGCAGGTCCGCGTAGATGTCCTGCGCGCTGCGGAACCCCTCGCACCCGGCCAGCACCTGCCGTACCGCGTCCCGGCGGGCCGTAGTCATCCCCCAAGCACCTCCGCCTCGGCGTCCATGCGCGTCTCGACCCCCGGCCCGGCCGCGCCGGGGACGGTCTGCCCGGCCGTGGCGGCCGCCGCGCGCCTGCGACGCATCACCGACCCCCCGGCGACCGCGACCGCGAACAGCGCGAGCGCCAGCAGCACGATCGAGGGGCCCGGGGGCAGATCGTACCGAAAGGAGCCCGCCAGGCCCGATACGGCCGACAGTACACCGGCCGCCATCGCCACCAGCATCGTCCCGCGGAATCCGCGCGTGAGCTGCTGCGCGGCCGCCACCGGGACGATCATCAGCGCGCTGACCAGCAGCAGGCCGATCGCGCGCATCGAGATCACGACGGTGACCGCGGCGGTCGCGGCGATCAGCACGCTGAGGAACCGGACGGGCAGCCCGGCCGCCCGCGCCACCTCCTCGTCCTGGCACAGCAGGAACAGCTCGCGGCCGAACAGCGCGACGATCCCGAGCACCACGGCGGCGAGCGCCGCGACCAGGTACAGGTCGGTGACCGTCACGCTGGTGATCGAGCCGAACAGGTAGGCGTGCAGGGTCGTCCCGCTGCCGCCGTTGGCGCTGGTGAGAAGCACGCCGCCGGCCAGCCCGCCGTAGAACAGCAGGGCCAGGGCGACGTCGGCGCCGCTGCGGCTCCGGGCCCGCACGAGCTCGATGGCCGCCGCGCCGGCGATCGACACGACCAGCGCGCCGAGGACGGGGGAGGTGCTCGTGAGCAGGCCCAGCCCGATTCCCGTCAGCGCGATGTGCCCGATGCCGTCGCCGAGCAGCGACAGCTTGCGCTGCACGAGGAACGTTCCCACCGCCGGGGCGGCCAGCCCGATGAGCAGTGCCATCACCAGGGCGACGCGCATGAAGGGGAACTGCAGCATCTCGCTCATGCGGGTCTTCCCATCGCCGTGCCGGCCACCGCGGCGGACTCGCGGACGATGCGGCCCTGGCCGAGCTCGATCGTGCGGGTGACGAGCGGTTCCAGCGGGCCGAGTTCGTGTGTCACGAGGACGACCGTGCGCCCCTCGTCCGCGAGCTCGCGCAGCGCGGACGCGAGCGCCGCCTGGCTGCGCGCGTCCACGCCCGCGGTGGGCTCGTCCATCACGAACAGGTCGGGCTCGCCGGCGAGGGCTCGGGCGATCAGCACCCGCTGCTGCTGGCCGCCCGACAGCAGGTGCGCCGAGTCCCCGGCGCGATCCGTGAGGTCCACGGTCCTCAGCGCGCGGTCCACGGCGGCTCGGTCGGCCGCCCGGTCGTTGAACAGCGCGGGCCACCACCGGGACCGCCGGGCCACCCGCCCGGAGGACACGACCTCCCGGACGGTGGCCGGGACGCCGCCGCCCATCGGCAGCCGCTGCGGGACGTACCCGATCCGGTTCCAGCCGCGGAACCGCGCGGGCGGCTCGCCGTAGATCTCGGTCCGGCCGGCGGACAGGGGGACGAGCCCCAGCAGCGCCTTGACCAGGGTGGACTTGCCCGCGCCGTTGGCCCCGAGGACGGCGAGCACGTCGCCGGCGCCGACCCGCAGGTCGATGCCGGCGAGGACCTCGCGGCCGTCCCGCCGCACGAGCCCGCCGGTCATCACCAGCGGCGGAATGTCCGGTCCCGCCGTCGGCGGGACGTGCGGCCGGTCCGTCATGTGCACTCCAGTGCGGGCCGCAGGGTCTGCAGATTCCGCTTCATGATCGTCATGTAGTCGTCGGAGGAGCCGTCCTCGATGCCCTCGATCGGGTCCAGCACGGCCGTCCGCACGCCTGCGGCCCGCGCCAGGGACTCGGAGACCTTCGGGCTGACCAGCGTCTCGGTGAAGATCGTCGTCGCGCCGGTGCCGGAGACCCGCCGGGTCAGCTCCGCCATCCGCCGGGGTGAGGGCTCGGCGCCCGGCTCGACCCCGGCGATCGGGATCTGCGTCAGCTCGTAGCGGTCGGCGAGGTAGCCGAACGCGCCGTGCGCGGTGATGATCTCCCGGCGCTCGCAGGTCTTCAGGCCGTCCCGGAACGTGCGGTCGAGCCCGGCGAGTTCGGCGGCGGTGGACTTGGCGCGCTCCCGGTAGCCGGACGCGTGGGCGGGGTCGGCCTTGGCCAGCCGGTCGCCGAGGGCGGTCGCGATCGTGGCCATGCGGGTCGGGTCGAGCCAGACGTGCGGGTCGTGGGACGCCTCTTCGTGCTCGTGCCCGTGGTCGTGCTCGTGCCCGTGGTCTTCGTCGCCCGTCTTCGGTGCGGGCAGCCCCTTCACGAGGCTCGCGGCGTCCAGGGAGTCGTCCTCGGCGTGCCGCTTGACGGCGTCGTCCACGGCCGGCTGGACGCCCTTGATGTAGACGGTGAAGTCGGCCTTCGTGATGCGTGCGACCTGCTTGGGCGTCAGTTCGAGGTCGTGCGGCTCTGCGCCGGGCTCGGTGAGCGTCTGGACGGATACGTCGCCGCCGCCGACCTTCCCCGCCAGCCAGGCCACCGGGTAGAAGGACGCGACCACCTCGGCCTTGCCGGACCGGGCGGCCGCGTCGCCGCCGCCGCAGCCCGCCAGCCCCGCCGCGAGCCCTGCGAGGGCCAGCGCCGTCGCGGGGAGGGTGCGCAGCGGGCGGCGCGGGCGCGGCAGGTCATGAATGCGAGGCATGTCGCGATTATGGACGAAGATGAAAACCGTTGTCAAAACCGCTCTAGGGCGCGTCCCACCGCGAATCCCACCAGAACGACCAGCGCGACGATCCGCAGGGCCCTGCCCCCGCCGTCCAGCCTGGGCCAGTTCAAATAGGCGAACCACGCCAGCACGGCCGCCAGCACCAGCAGCCCTGCGGCCGCGGCCCAGCCGCTTCCCGCCATGCCGAGCACCAGGAGGGCGAACACCGCGACGAGCACGGTCCACCGCGGTATCCGGTGCAGGAACACCACCGGCGCCGCGCTCCAGCGCTCGACCGCCGCGCGCATCCCGGTCGTCTCGGTGCCCTGTGTTCCCGCCTGGCCGCGTCGCGAATTCACGTGCCCAACGTAACCGAACCCGCTTCGCCTCCGGGAGCGCCGGACGGATCACGGCGGATTCGCTGCCAGGATTGACGGATGATCGCGATAACCCGGTACCGCGTGCCAGGCGGGGACGCAGACGACTTCGCCGAGCGCATGACCGCGGTGCTGGCGGCGCTGTCGGCCAGCCCCGGCTTCCGTTCCGGCCGGCTCGCCAGGACCGTCGACGACCCCGGGCTGTGGGCCCTGGTCACCGAATGGGACGGTGCGGGGCACTACCGCCGCGCGCTGGGCGCGTACGAGGTGCGGCTTCAGTTCATGCCCCTGGCGGTCATGGCCGTCGACGAACCCGGCGCCTACGAGATCGTCAGCTCCGCCTGACCGCCCGCCGGCCCGCGCCGCAGGTCAACGAACCGGGCAACTGCGGGGCAAGGAGTGCCCTCGGGCGGTTTCGCGGGTCCCGGCAAGGTCATCTTTGGCGCACCACGATCATGCCGTGGCCCCTCGGGCGACGACCGCGCGGGGGATCCTGCCTTCTTCCGGGGGGAAGTGATGCGCCGTGCCGGCCTGCTCAACACCGTCCTGTCCGGTTCCGTCCTGGCCGGCGTGGTGGCGGCGCCCGCCCTCGCCGTCCTCGGGACGGCCCCCGCGCGGCCCGCGTCCGACGAGGCCGCCGCGCTGACCGGTGCCACCGCGCCGACCGGTGGTACCGCGCCGACCGGTGGCGGGACGCGTGCGCCGCGCGTCGTCGAGTACCGGGGCCTGCGCATCCCCGTCCCGGCCGGCTGGGAGGTCCACGACCTCGACCGGGACCCGGCCCGCTGCATCCGCTACGACCGGCGCGCCGTCTACCTCGGCCGGCCGGGAGCGCGGCAGGACTGTCCCGCCCGCATCGTCGGCCGCACCGAGGCCGTCCACGTCCAGCCCGCCGGAGACGCCCCGGAGGCCCGCAGAATCGTGCGCGGCGGCAAGCTCGCCACCCTCGAGGTCGCGCCGAGCGTCGACCACGAGACGCGGATCGCCCTCCCCGACGCGGGGGTGACGATCACGGGCGTGTACGGGACGGACCCGGCGCCGCTCCAGCGGGTGCTGCGCGCCGCCCGCGTCACCGGGAACCAGGCCGGCGGGACCGGCGGCCAGGGGACGCCCGAGCCGTCCAGGACGGGCGTCCGGCGCGAGGACCCCGGCCCCCCCGAGCCGAGCGTCCCGGGACCGAACGCCCCCGAGGCACGGGACAAGAGGTGGGTGCGCGGCAAGGGGTTCGACACCTGCACGGCCCCGTCCCTCGCGACCATGAAGGCGTGGCGGCCCTCGTTCAAGGTCACCAACATCTACATCGGCGGCGCGGCACGCGGATGCGCGCAGCCCAACCTCACCCGGAGGTGGGTGCGCGAGGTCCGCGACATGGGCTACCGCATCACCCCGACCTACGTCGGCCTGCAGGCCCCCTGCGGCAGCAGGCCGCAGCAGTTCACCGCCGGGAACGCCGCGTCGCAGGGCCGGAGGGCCGCGGTGGACGCCGCCCGCAAGGCCAAGGCGCTCGGCATCCCGGAGGGCGCCCCGATCTACCTCGACATGGAGGCGTACAACAGCCGTAAGAAAGGCTGCAGGGAGGCCGTCCTGCGGTTCGTGGACAACTGGGTCCGCAAGCTGAAGGACGAGGGGTACACGCCCTGCCTCTACAGCAGTGTCGCCTCCGGCATCCGGGACGTGGGCCGCGCCGACGGGATCGCCAAGCCCGTCGGCATCTGGTTCGCGAACTGGGACGGCAAGGCCAAGGTCTACGGCGATCCGTACATCCCGGACGACTGGTGGCGCCCGCACCGCCGCATCAAGCAGTACCGCGGCGACCACGACGAGAGGCACGGCGGAGTCACCCTCAACATCGACAGCAACATCGCCGACGGCCTCGCCTACTAGCCTTCACGTACCAGCCGCCCTGGTGCTCTAAGCTGGGCAATGCTCGCAGGCGCCGGGCTAGGACCGCGCCGCAGGGCACCATCACCGGGGATCACACTCGCCGCCGCCCGCTGTTCCCGCGGACCGGGGCGCACTCACTGTC
Source organism: Actinomadura sp. 7K507 (assembly GCF_004348425.1). GTDB lineage: Bacteria > Actinomycetota > Actinomycetes > Streptosporangiales > Streptosporangiaceae > Spirillospora. Next base: position 10,278 of record NZ_SMKK01000037.1, on the reverse strand, counting down.
CCGCCGACCGCCAGCCGGATGGAGAACTCTCATGGCACGCCGTTCCGATGTGCTGGACACGATCGTCAACCTCGCCAAACGGCGGGGCCTGGTCTACCCGTCGAGCGAGATCTACGGCGGACTCCGCGCCTCCTGGGACTACGGGCCGCTCGGCGTCGAGCTGAAGAACAACGTCAAGCGCCAGTGGTGGAAGTCCATGGTGCAGGGCCGCGACGACATCGTCGGCCTCGACTCGTCCGTCATCCTGGCGCGCGAGGTCTGGGAGGCCAGCGGCCACGTGCAGGCGTTCGTCGACCCGCTCACCGAATGCCAGGCCTGCCACAAGCGCTTCCGGGCCGACCACCTGGAGGAGGCCTACGAGGGCAAGCACGGCCGCCCGCCGGCGAACGGCCTGGCCGACCTCGCGTGCCCGAACTGCGGCGCCAAGGCGTCGTTCACCGAGCCGAGGATGTTCAACGGCCTGCTCAAGACCTACCTCGGCGCGGTCGACGACGAGTCGGGCCTGGCCTACCTGCGTCCCGAGACGGCGCAGGGCATCTTCATCAACTACCTGAACGTCCAGCAGTCCGCGCGCCGCAAGGTGCCGTTCGGCATCGGGCAGATCGGCAAGTCGTTCCGCAACGAGATCACGCCCGGCAACTTCATCTTCCGGACCCGCGAGTTCGAGCAGATGGAGATGGAGTTCTTCGTCAAGCCCGGCAGCGACGAGGAGTGGCACCAGTACTGGATCGACGAGCGCCTGCAGTGGTACGTCGACCTCGGCATCCGCAAGGAGAACCTGCGGCTCTACGAGCACCCGGCCGAGAAGCTGTCGCACTACTCCAAGCGGACCGTGGACGTGGAGTACCGCTTCGACTTCGTCGGCGGCGAGTGGGGCGAGTTGGAGGGCGTCGCCAACCGCACCGACTACGACCTGTCGACGCACTCCAAGGCGTCCGGCGCCGACCTGTCGTTCTTCGACCAGGAGACCGGCGAGCGCTACGTCCCGTACGTGATCGAGCCGGCGGCGGGCGTCGACCGCTGCACGCTCACGTTCATGATGGACGCGTACGCCGAGGACGAGGCGCCCAACGCCAAGGGCAAGATGGAGAAGCGCGCGGTCATGCGTCTCGACCGCCGGCTCGCCCCGGTCAAGGTCGCGGTGCTGCCGCTGTCGCGCAACTCCGACCTGTCCCCGAAGGCCCGCGACCTGGCCGCGCGGCTGCGCCGCAACTGGAACGTCGACTTCGACGACGCGGGGGCGATCGGCCGCCGCTACCGCCGCCAGGACGAGATCGGCACGCCGTTCTGCGTCACCGTCGACTTCGACACCCTGGAGGACGACGCGGTGACCGTCCGGGAACGCGACACGATGAGCCAGGAGCGCATCGCGCTGAGCCAGGTCGACGCTTTCCTCGCCGCCCAGCTCGTCGGCTGCTGAGCCGGCCGCCTGGAGATCGCTACGGGCCGCCCCCGCTTGGTGGGGGCGGCCCGCATCCTTGTGTGGGAGCGCCGTCTGGGAGCGTGCGCTATCGGGAGCGTGTCAGGGAGCTTGGCGGGGGCGGGGGAGCTCGCCGGGCGTCAGCCGCCCGTGCCGTGCCCGGTCCGCCCGTCACGCGCTCCCCGTGACGTACAGGGACTGGTCGAACGTGCCGGACCCGGCGCTCGTCTCGCCGAGCAGTTCGTAGGTAGCGCTGATCTGGGCGGTGGACGGGCAGAGGAAGTTGCTGCCGTCCTGCTTGTTCACCGTGGCGTTGTTGACGCCGACCTGGGCCTGGGCGTTGTCGGCGACCGGCCGGTTGGCGTTGTCGCCGTTGAATCCGTCGGCGGTGAGGGTGCCGCCGAAGTTGCAGGTGATTCCGCCGAAGAGGTCGACGACCGCCTCGACGCTGAAGTTGGCGATGGTGACCGTGGCGTCGCGGCCGCCCGTGGCCGCCGGGTCGAAGGCCACGGAGCCGCCGGTCCACGGCAGGGCCATCGCGGTGATGGTCACACCGGCGGTGCCGGTGCATTCGCTGAAGCCGGCGCCGGTGATGCCCAGGCCGGTTCCGTCGGAGTTGATGGATCCGGTCATCGTCGACTCGCTGCAGGAGCCGCTGCCGATCGAGGCCTCGACGGTCGCTTCGCCGAGCAGCGATGCCTGGACGTTGCCGGAGTAGGGGCTGGCGGTCGCCGAGCCCGCGCGGATGGTGGTGGTAGCGGCGGAGGCGGGGGAGGCTGTCAGGGCGAAGGCGGCGGCCGCCGCCGTGCCGAGGACAACGACCTGTCTGAAACGTGCCACCGGAAACTCCTCTGTCCGGTTCGGGGTGGGCGTACGCGAAAGTAATTCGCTTTAACGGGCCGGGCAATGGATGGAGGCCGATTGCGGCCTGGCCGGATTGGGACACTCACCCGTGTCTGCTGGTCCGGGAGTCGGGGCGCGGAGGGCAACGGCTTTGTCACTCCGGTCCACCTTGACGGGATCTCGCCCCCGTGTTTTGTCAACGAAGCTCGAACTGCGCTCCCGTACCCTGAACCTGCGTTAGTTTGACTGGACCGCCCGCCGCCGCCCCGGCATCGTGGGCGGGACGACGGCCACGGGCCACGACCACGAGCCACGACCACGGGCCGAGGGGAGGAGCGGAATGCGCGACGTGCACCGTCCGCTGCTTCCGGTCGCCCGGCTGCTCGTCGTCGCGCTGGGGCTCCTCGGGTTCGTGGCCGGGCCCACCGGGTCCGGCACGCAGGGCGGAACGTCCTCCACCGGGACGATCTCCGCCGTCCGTGCGTGGGTCGTCCAGCACACCCCCACCCGCAACCGGGCCGCCGCCAAGCCGCGGCCGGGCGGGCACGCGCAGGCCGTGACCAGCGCGCCGAAGCGGCAAGCGATCGCGGCCGCCGCACCGGACGAGCTTCCCGCCCCCGCCGTGCCGGCTCCGCCCGGCTCCGGGATGGGACCGCCGCCGTCGCACGCCCTCCGGGCCCCCGCCGCCGCGTTCACCTCGCCCGGCCTCGCGCCGGCCGCGGAGCCGCGCGGCCGCGCCCCGCCGGTCCACGCACGGATCTGAGCCTTTCGTCCGCGGTGCCGCACGCCTCCGTACGGCACCGGAAGCCCCGTGTGGAGGTCTCCCTTTGAGCCGCGCCAACCTGGTGCGGGCGGTACTGGCATTCGCCATTCTCGCCACATCCTTTTACTTCGCGTTCACCGAATCCCCGCGCCTCGGTCTCGACCTGCGCGGCGGCACCCAGATCGTTCTCGAAACCCAGGACTCGCCGACGGTGAAGGCCGACCAGGAGTCGACCGACCGCGCCCTGGAGGTCCTGCGCCGCCGCATCGACGCCCTCGGCGTCGCCGAGTCGTCGATCACCCGGTCCGGTGACCGCCGGATCATCGTCGAACTGCCCGACGTCCAGGACCCGACCCGGGCGACCGAGGCGATCGGCAGGACCGCGCAGCTCACCGCGCACCCGGTGCTCCCCAACACCGGCCAGCCCGACAAGAAGAAGGGCCAGCAGCAGATCGCGGACGAGAGCGGGCAGCCGATCATCATCGGGCCGGCCGCGCTCACCGGCGAGGGCATCGGGGAGGCCGGCGCCAACTACGACCCGCAGAACCTCGGCGGCTGGGCCGTCAACGTCGACTTCAAGGGCGAGGGCGGCAAGACCTGGGAGCAGTTGACCGCCAAGGCCGCCTGCGCGACCGGCGACGAGCGGCGAGTGGCGATCGTCCTGGACGGCAAGGTCATCTCCTCGCCGCAGGTGACCGAGAGCGTGCCCTGCGGCGTCGGCATCACCGGCGGATCGACCCAGATCACCGGGGACTTCAGCGCCGACGAGGCCAAGGACCTCTCGGCCCTCATCGAGGGCGGCGCGCTCCCCGTGCCCGTGAAGATCATCGAGCAGCGGGTGGTCGGCCCGACGCTGGGCGACGAGGCGATCGACGCCAGCGCCAAGGCCGCGGTCATCGGCATCATCCTGACCGGCCTGTTCATCGTCGCCGTCTACCGCCTCGTCGGCCTGCTCGCCACCGTCGCGCTGGCCGGGTACGCGCTGATCTCCTACGGCGCCCTCGTGGCGATCGGGGCGACGCTCACCTTGCCCGGCCTGGCCGGGTTCGTCCTGGCCATCGGCATGGCGATCGACGCCAACGTGCTCGCGTTCGAACGAGCGAGAGAGGAGGTGACGGCGCATCCAGGGCGCCGGGCCCGGTCGGCGCTGGCGACCGGGTTCAACAAGGCCTGGTCGGCGATCGCCGACACCGCCGTCACCACGCTGCTCGCCGGCGCCCTGCTGTTCTTCCTCGCCTCCGGGCCGGTGCGGGGCTTCGGTGTCACGCTCACCATCGGTGTCCTCGGATCCCTCGTCTCGGCGATGCTGGTGAGCCGCGTCCTCACCGACGCGGCCGCCGCGCGGTTCCCCAAGCTCACCAAGGGCAGAATGGGCGGCCTCAGCGGCGCCGGGCGCATCCGGCGGTGGCTGGCGGAGAACGGCCCCGACCTGATGAAGCGCAGGCGGCTCTGGCTCGTGATCTCCGGGATCGTCGTCGTCCTCGCCTTCACGGGGATCTTCACCCGCGGCCTCAACTTCGGTGTGGAGTTCACCGGCGGACGCATCGTCGAGTACTCCACGAGCCGCCCGCTGAACATCGACGTGGCCCGGTCCGCGGTCTCCGACGCCGGGTTCCCGCGCGCCATCGTGCAGACCTCGGGCCAGGACGACATCTCCGTCCGGACGTCCGACCTGTCCAACGAGGAAGAGAAGCGCATCGGGGCCGCCCTGGCCGAGAAGGCCGGCGGAGCGACGAAGCAGCGCGACGAGCTGATCGGGCCCAGCCTGGGCGACGAGCTGCGGAAGAAGGCGCTGATCGCCCTCGGCATCGCCCTGCTCGCCCAGCTCGCCTACCTGACGATCAGGTTCCGCTGGACGTTCGCGACCGGCGCCGTGGTCGCGATGTTCCACGACATCATGCTCGTCACCGGCGTCTTCGCCTGGCTCGGCAAACCGATCGACGGGGTCTTCCTCGCCGCGCTGCTCACGATCATCGGATACTCGGTGAACGACTCGGTCGTCGTGTTCGACCGGATCCGTGAACTGTGGGGCGCCAATCCCAAGGGGAGATTCGCCGACATCGCGAACCGGGGCACCCTGCAGACCGTCCCGCGAACGATCAACACCGGTATGGGCGCCCTGTTCATCCTGGGGGCGCTGGCGTTCCTCGGCGGCGACTCGCTGACCGACTTCGCGATCGCGCTGCTGATCGGCATCGTCGTCGGAACGTACTCCAGCGTGTTCACCGCGACGCCGGTGGCGATCGTCCTGGAGCGGTTCGCGAAGTCCCCACCGCCGCAACCCAAGGACAAACCCAAGGCGCCCGTGCACCGCACCTCCGACAGCTCAGGCGCCGTCGTCTAAGGCCTGTTCAACAAGTCCCGTGGTGGGGGTTTGTTGAACAGCCGGGTTCGTTTCCGGTGTCTGTCCGGTGTGACCAGTGCCTCGCCCGCCGGTGTGGCGGGTGGGGGTGGTTCATCCGGGGTCGGCGCCGTACTGGTCCGGGTTTGCCGAGCAGAGGCCGCCCGCCGCCGGTTCCGCCGCCGTGGTGTGCGGTGGCGGGGTGTGGTGGGGGTGGCTGCCGCGTTCCCCGTCCCGGCAGAGGCTGTTGTGCCGGTGCCGGGTGCAGGGATGGGTGCGGTTGACTCGGATGCTCCTATGGATGTCAAGCTGCGAGTTCATGATCGTTTGGTGTGGTGATGAGCTGGTAGAGCTCGCGGGCGACGTAGCGTTTGAGGCAGCGGATGATCTCTTTTTTGGAGAGGCCGTCTTTGGTGCGTCGTTCCACGTAGGCGTGGGTGCGGGGGTCCCAGCGCAGGCGGCAGATGACGACCCGGTAGAGCGCCTTGTTGGCTTGCCGGTCGCCGCCCCGGTTGAGGCGGTGCCGGCTGGTCTTGCCGGACGAGGCGGGGATCGGCGCGGCGCCGCAGAGCATGGCGAACGCTGCTTCGGAGGTGAGCCGGTCGTGGTTGTCGCCGGCGGTGACCAGGAGCTGCCCGGCGACGTCGGTGCCGACTCCGTTGGCGGCGACCAGGCCGGGGTTGATGGCGGCCACCAGCGGGTCCAGGAGGTCGTCGAGGTCGGTGATCTCGGTGGTGAGCTGCTGGTGGCGGCGGGCCAGTGACCGCAGGGCGATCTTGACGGTGGTGGCCGGGGACGCGGCGTCGGTCCGGTCGGGCCGCAGGTTCGCGCAGGTGGTGATCAGGGCGTTGACGGGCATGCCGCGCAGCCGTTCACGCAGCTCGTCGGGGGCGGTGACGATCAGGGTCTTGATCGTGCGTTGGGCGTCGGCGCGCTGATCGACCGCGCTGCGGCGGGCGACCCGCAGGTTGCGCACCGCCTCGGTCCGTCCGTCACGCCGCTTGGGTGTGCCGGTCCGTTCCCCGGCCAGGGCGGTCTTGGCGGCCTGGACGGCGTCGATCGGGTCGGACTTGCCCTGGAACCGGCGGGTCTTGCGGTCGGGCCGGTCGACCTCGACCACGTGAACCTGCTCGGTGCGCAGCAGCTGGGCGAGCCCGGCCCCGTAGGCGCCGGTCCCCTCGACACCGACCCTCACCAGGCGCCCGAACGTGCGCATCCAGGTCAGCAGCGCGGTGTATCCGGCCGCGTCGGCGGGGAACCGCTCGCTGCCCAGCACGCGCCCCACCTGGTCGATCACCGCCGCGGTGTGGGTGTCGGAGTGGGTGTCGACTCCGCCGGCGACCTCGATGATCGCCGCGTCTTGGGGTGTAATGGAGGGCATCGTCGTCCTGTCGTTCGTGACTGGGGGCAGGGCGGCACGCACCAGCCGGGCGAACGGACAAGACAGAGATGGGGCCTCTTGCCAGGCTCCTGACTTGTTGAATCGAGCCCAGGCGCACGGTCTGCAGCCGTAGCGTCCCAGGGTGCCGGTCGGCACGGGCCCGCAGTGCTCCATGCCGCCCCAGCAGGGCAACCGGCGGGGCTGGCTCACTGATAGCGTGCCGCCGCCGACCGGCACCCGCGCGGTGTGGCTCGACAGAGGCATGGACATGCCTGGGCTCGAAGTCAGGGTGCCCACCGCACTCCTTCCCGTCCCATCGAGTGCAAGGTCAGCCTGTGATCCTGATCGGTATCGATCCCCACAAGTCCTCCCACACCGCCGTGGCCGTCGACCCGGCTGGCCACCGGGTGGCCCAGCGTCGGTTCGCCGTCAACGCCGGCACCTTCGGCCAGCTGATGCGCTGGTGCAAGCAGTGGCCCGACCGCCGCTTCGCCGTCGAAGGCGCCCGCGGCCTGGGACGCACCCTCGCCCAGCAGCTCGCCGCCGCGGACGAGAACGTGGTGGACGTGCCCTCGACGCTGTCGGCCCGGGCCCGGCTGCTGGCCACCGGTGGAGACCGCAAGACCGACGCCGCCGACGCGGCACACGTCGCCCAGGTCGCGCTGTTCCGCCACGACCTGCGACCCGTCGAGCCCGAGGACCAGACCACGATCCTGCGGCTGCTGACCGAGCGCCACGACGACCTGGTCCACGAACGCACCCGCGTGCTGAACCGGCTGCACGCCGTGCTGCGTGATCTGCTGCCCGGCGGCGCTCCCACCGGCCTGTCGGCCGACAAGGCCGCGGCGCTCATGAAGGGCATCCGCCCGATAACGGCCACCGACGCCTGCCGCCGCGACATCGCCCGCGACCTGCTGGCCGACTTGCGACGCCTGAACCGCCAGGTCAAGGACATCCAAGCCGAGATGCGCGATGCTCTGGCCGCGACCGGAACCACGCTCACCACCCTGCCGGGGCTGGGCACCGTGCTGGCCGCCAAGGTCATCGGCCACGTCGGCGATGTCAGCCGCTTTCCCACCGAGCACCACTTCGCCAGTTACACCGGCAGCGCACCCCTGGACGCCTCCAGCGGCAACAACGTCCGGCACCGGCTCAACACCGGAGGCAACCGCGCCCTCAACTCCGTCCTGCACGTTATCGCCGTGTGCCAGATCCGCGACGGCGGACGCGGCCAGGACTACTACCTGCGCAAGATCGCCGAGGGGAAGACGCCCGCAGAGGCGCGCCGAGCCTTGAAGAGACGGCTGTCCAACGTGGTCTACCGGCTCATGAAACGCGATCAACGCAACCACTTCACCCGAGCCGCTTGACACACAGAGGCGCTATTAGGTCACAACGCCACGCACGGTGAGTGCACATGAGCGCCTCCCGCACAGGATCGACAGATCCGAATAAAGGCACCGGGCCAGTCAGGGCTTGGGTCAGATCCCAGCGGGAGGCGCTCATCTACATCATCTCTGTCAGGGCTCCAGGCAGCCCTGGCCCGGCCGCGCAGAGCACGCGGCGGGAGGTTTGGTAGTCCACCCGTGCGGTGGACGGGTCGTCGGAATCGTGCAGGTGGGTGAAGGCGGCGAGGGCGGCGGAGACCAGGTCGCGGTCGCCGGTGAGGCCGCAGCCGCCGTCTTGGGTTGGGCAGTGGTGGGTGCGGACGCGCAGGGTTTTGGGGACGCGGTGTCCGCAGGGGCAGTGCTGGGACAGGGCGGTGGTGCGGGTGGCCGCCCGCAGCAGCCGCCCGCCCGTGTTGGCGCATTCGTGGTCGAGGGCGGTGATGAGCATGCCGGGGGTGAACCGGGCGCAGGCGCGTCCCCACAGCCGGAACCAGCCGCGGATGTCGCAGTCCTCGATCACCAGGTTCGGGCCGTGCACCGCCACGATCTGCCCGGCGGTCCGCCGCGCCCGGGTCCGGCGGGACTGGGTGATGCGCTGTGCGGCGGCCGCGTCGCGGGCGCGTAGCCGACGATAGGTGCTCGACAGGGTGTCGTGGCGGTGGGAGCGGCGGGGTGTGCCGTCGGCGCGGGCGATGCGCGGCCCGCCAGGCACCGTGACCTGCCGGGGTGACAGCCCGGCGGCTTGGCGGCGTCGTTGGCGTTTGCGCTGGCGTTTGCCGAGTTCGTATTGGGCGGTGTTGGACGCGCGCCGCGAGCGTTCCAGCGCCCGCTGCCGACGCCGCCGTTTGCGCTCCCGCCGGGCGATCCGGTCCCGCTCGTCGGACGCCGTCGCCACCTTCGACGAAACCACCGCCGCCCCCGGCGATGCCGCACCAGCAATGACCGGTTCGTCGGGGACAGAGACCACGGCGAGGTTGGAGACGTTGCCGTCCACCCCGCCCCGGCGGCCTGTGGGGGCCTGGGCCCGCCGCCCGGCCGTCGACGCGGGAACATAGGCGGGTGCCAGGACCATCAGGTGGGCCTCGTAGACCCACCCGCCCGGCTCGGCCGGGTCTTGGTGTCGTACCAGGTCGACCTTGTGGAACGTCTCCGGGTCGCTCAGGGTGTGCAGCAGGTGCGGCCACTGGCCCGCACCTTGGGGCAGCCGCACCGGCACGACGAGGTCACCCCGGTGCCCGTCCGGGCCACCGGCGTACACCAGCGCCAGCGGCCCGTCATGCTCCCACCACACCCCCTGCCCCTGGCCCCGGCTGCGCGGCGCCGTAGGGGCCGGCATCGTGCGGGGCTGGGCCAGCACACTGGTCCCCGGCGGCAACGCCGCCGCCTGCGCGGGTGTGGCGCCTTCGGGCAGGCCGGGCGCGGGGTGGGCGGCCAGGTGCCCGGCCAGGGTGCCGTGCAACCGGAACGTCTCCCACTTGTTCGCCTTTGGTGTGGGAACGGGCCCGGCCCGGGATCCGGGAGAACTCCCACCACGACCCCACCTTGGGCACACCGTGACGACGGCCCGACGCATCGGCGAACAGATGCCGCTCCAACCCCGTCCACACCTCGTCGGCGATGTGCATGGCCACGGCCTTGGACAGGTGGTGCTTCAGATGCCCCGAGGCGTCCAGATGCCGGTATCCGGCACGCTCCAGCGCGTCCCGCGACAACCCCAGCCGCACCCGCCACCGCTTGGCCGCCCTCGGGGTGCGGCGGCGGTGCCCGGCCCGGTAGGCCAGCGCACGGGACCGGGCATCACGCCGCAACGCCCGCTTCAGGCTCCACGCCGCCCCGAACAGCCGCTCCAGCCGGGGCCGGGTGGCCGGGTCCGGCGTCAGCCGCAACCGCACCACCGTCACCGGCCCGTCGACCGGACGCCGCCACGCCGGAGCCTTGTTCTTGCCCCGGAACCGCCGCCCGGCGGCCTGGGCCTGGTCCACCGGCCCGCCCGCGACCTCAGACACAGCCCCGCCGACGGTGGAGACGGCGAGGGCGCCATTCTCACGACCGGCTGCGGACTGCATCACGGTGGATACATTAAGTCACAGTACTCGAACACACAATCGAAGTCCGACGGCAACCCACCCACGCGATAGGCCC
>NZ_SMKK01000379.1 GCF_004348425.1 Actinomadura sp. 7K507 | reverse complement strand
GGTGGGGCCGCAGGGATGCCCGAGAGGCCCGAATGCCCTGTGCCATCGGTCCTACTCGCCAGTAGGAGGGTGTGACGGGTACGCGCCCGGGTAACCCGCTGGACAGGGGTCGCTAACTAGCTGGGAGGGCTGCCGTGGAGGGGCCGTTCATGCGGATCGAGGACAGCGGGCTGGTGATGCCGCTGCGCCCCGACGTGACGACGGTCGGGAGAGGGAGAGGAGTCGACGTACGCCTCGACGACCCGAGTGTGTCCCAATTGCACGCAGAGATCGTCCGACGAGGCCCGTACATCTACGTGGTGGACATGGGCCTGTCCCGTAACGGGACCCGAGTGAACGGCAGGCCGATAGCCCGCCGTGTCCTGGAGGACGGCGACGTCGTGAGCTTCGGCACGGCGCGCTGCCGACTGGGGGGCATCCCCCGTGAGGAGGTCGACCCGGACGTCGAACTTCGGCGTGCCGTCGCACCCGAGCTCACCCGCCGCGAGGTCGATGTGCTGACCTCGCTCTGCCGTCCCGCACTGTCCGACGAGGCGTTCGTGGCCCCGGCCACGGCGCGCGACATCGCCGGAGAGCTGGTGGTGACGGAGGCGGCCGTCAAGCAGCACCTGCTGCGCCTCTACCAGAAGTTCCGGATACCCGAGGGCGCCAACCGGCGCACGCGGCTCGCCAACGAGGTCATCGCGATGGGCCTCGTCCGGCCGCTGCCGCCGGTGCACGTCCCGCAGGGCCGCCCGCCGATGGACGGGCGGGTCCCCGGAGTCCGCGGCACGGCCGACCCCCGTAGGGCGGGTACGGGACACGGCCACGTCAACGGACCGAACCGGGCGGCGCCGAGCACGGCGGGACGGAGGGCGAGCTGATGTGAACCTGCGATCGCCCTCTCCGGCAGCGCAGAACCACGAGGGCGATCGCTGAGCCGGACCCGAACGGGGCCGTGCGCGTGACGGCGCGGCTCCGTCCGGTGAGATCCGCGGCGAAGGCCGCCACCGGGGTGCTGGTGGCGGCCTTCGCCTGCGCACGGGATCAGGCGCGCCGCGCCTCGGCGGCCTCCACGACGTTGACCAGCAGCATCGCGCGGGTCATCGGGCCGACGCCGCCCGGGTTCGGCGCGACCCAGCCGGCGACGTCGCGGACGTCGGCGGCGACGTCCCCGGCGAGCTTGCCGTCCACGCGGGACACGCCCACGTCCAGGACGGCGGCGCCGGGCTTGACCATGTCGGCGGTGATGAGGCCGGGGACACCGGCGGCGGCCACGACGATGTCGGCCTTGCGGGTGTGCGCGGCCAGGTCGCGGGTGGCGGTGTGGCAGAGGGTGACGGTCGCGTTCTCGCTGCGGCGCGTCAGCAGCAGGCCGAGCGAGCGTCCGACCGTGATGCCGCGGCCGACGACGGTGACCTCCGCGCCCTTGATCGGGACGTCGAAGCGGCGCAGCAGCTCGATGATGCCCTTCGGCGTGCACGGCAGGGGTCCGGGCTGCATGAGGACGAGCCGCCCCAGGTTCGCCGGGTGCAGGCCGTCGGCGTCCTTCGACGGGTCGATGCGCTCCAGCACGCGCTGCTCGTCCAGGCCCTTCGGCAGCGGGAGCTGGACGATGTAGCCGGTGCACGCGGGGTCGGCGTTCAGCTCGGCGACGGCGCGTTCCACGTCGTCCTGGGTCGCGGTGGCGGGCAGGTCGCGGCGGATGCTCTCGATGCCGACCTCGCCGCAGTCGCGGTGCTTCATGTTGACGTAGGAGTGGCTGCCGGGGTCGTCGCCCACCAGCACCGTGCCGAGCCCGACGGTCACGCCGCGCTCGCGCAGCGCCTCGACGCGTCCCTTGAGGTTCGAGCGGATGTCGGCGGCCGTGGCCTTGCCGTCCAGAATCTGTGCCGTCATGCGTTCCTCCGCGGTCTCACCAGTCCCGTCCACCCAGGCGCGCGGTGTCCGGACCGTCGTTCGCTCCCCGGTGGTGATCCACCTTGACCGCGCCAGTCGCGTGAGAACCCCATGGTAGCGACCGGGGTGGCGAGCGGGCCGTCAGTCCTCGGAGCGTCGGCGCCAGGCGATCACGCGGTCGGTGCCGTGCCAGCCGAGCTGGGCGGCCAGGACCGCGGCGAGGAAGGCGGCCAGCAGCCCGATCATCTGCCGCGACTCCAACAGCAGCGCGTCCGCCCGGTACACGACGCCCACCACGAACGCCAACGCCACATCCATCGCGCCTCCATCAACGAAATGCCCGCGCCGGAGTCAAGGGAGGTTCATGGAGCGCGGCCAGGCCGAGGCTACCTGCACGAAACAGCGAAGTACGAGGTGGTAAACCCGGTGCGGCGGTGTTCTCCACCACACCGGGCCTCGCCGATCAGTGGAAGAAGTGCCGGACGCCGGTGAAGTACAGGGTGATTCCGGCCTTTTCGGCGGCGGCGATGACCTTGTCGTCGTTGACGGAGCCGCCGGGTTCGACGATCGCGCGCACGCCCGCCTCGGTCAGGACCTCCAGGCCGTCCGGGAAGGGGAAGAACGCGTCGGACGCGCCCACCGAGGACGCGGCGCGCTCGGTCCCGGCGCGCTCGACCGCGAGCTTGGCGGAGTCGACGCGGTTGACCTGGCCCATGCCGACGCCGACGGTGGCGCGGTCCGCGGCCAGCAGGATCGCGTTGGACTTCACCGAGCGGACGGCACGCCACGCGAACGCCAGGTCGGCGAGCATGGCCTCGTCGGCGGCGGCGCCGACCTTGAGCTCCCAGGTGGACGGGTCGTCGCCGGAGGCGTCCACGCGGTCGACGCCCTGGAGCAGGACGCCGCCGTCGATCCGCCGGTACTCGGCCGGGTTCGCGGGGCCCTGCGGGCAGCGCAGCAGCCGGATGTTCTTCTTGCGGGTCAGGACCTCCAGGGCGCCGTCCTCGAAGTCGGGGGCGACCAGGACCTCGGTGAAGATCTCCGCGACCTGCTCGGCCATGGGGACGGTGACCGGGCGGTTCACCGCGATCACGCCGCCGAAGGCCGACAGCGGGTCGCAGGCGTGCGCCTTGCGGTGCGCCTCGGCGACGTTCGCGCCGACCGCGATACCGCACGGGTTGGCGTGCTTGATGATCGCTACGGCGGGGTCGGTGAAGTCGTAGGCGGCGCGGCGGGCGGCGTCGGCGTCCACGTAGTTGTTGTAGGACATCTCCTTGCCGTGGAGCTGCTCCGCCCCGGCCAGGCCGCCGCCGGAGCCGTCGGTGTAGATCGCGGCGCGCTGGTGCGGGTTCTCGCCGTAGCGCAGGACGTTCGCGCGTTCCCACGTCGCGCCGAGGAAGTCGGGCCACTGCGCATCGGCGGCCGTCTCGTCCGGCGCGTAGCTGCTCGCGAACCACGACGCCACGGCCACGTCGTAGGACGCGGTGTGCGCGAACGCGAGAGCGGCCAGGCGGCGGCGCTCCTCGACGGTGAAGCCGCCGGCCCGCACGGCGTCCAGGACCGTCCCGTAGGCGGACGGGTCGACGACGACGGAGACGCTCGCGTGGTTCTTCGCGGCGGCGCGCACCATCGTGGGTCCGCCGATGTCGATCTGCTCGACGCACTCGTCCGGGGCGGCGCCCGAGGCGACCGTGTCGGCGAACGGGTACAGGTTCGCCACGACCAGGTCGAACGGCTCGACGGCCAGGTCGTCCAGCTGCTGGAGGTGGTCCTCCTTGCGGCGGTCGGCGAGCAGGCCCGCGTGCACCTTCGGGTGCAGGGTCTTGACCCGGCCGTCCAGGCACTCGGGGAATCCGGTGAGCTTCTCCACCTTCATCACCGGGACGCCCGCGGCGGAGATCCGTCCCGCCGTGGAGCCGGTCGAGACGATCTCCACGCCCGCCTCGTGCAGGCCCCGGGCGAGCTCTTCCAGCCCGGTCTTGTCGTACACGCTGATCAGTGCGCGCTTAATCGCCACCCGACTCACCGGCCGAGCTCCCCTCTTGATCGGTCGAATCACTCTCGGACGCGTCACCCGGCGCATCGCCGGACGCGTCACCACAGGTCCTGCACTTCATCGAGACCCGCCTGCCGCGCTCGGTCCAGCCGTCGCGGGCGAGCCTGCCGACGACGTCGACCAGGAGCCGGCGCTCCACCTGCTTGATCCGCTCGTGCAGGGAGTCTTCGTCGTCATGCCAGCCCACGGGGACGGTCTCCTGGGCGATGACGGGCCCGGTGTCCACGCCTTCGTCGACAAAGTGAACCGTACAGCCCGTCACCTTCACCCCGTACGCCAGGGCGTCCCGTACGGCGTGGGCGCCGGGGAACGACGGCAGCAGCGCCGGATGGGTGTTGACCGTCCGGCCGCCGAACATCGCCAGGAAACGCGGCCCGAGGATCTTCATGAACCCGGCGGACACCACCAGGTCCGGCTCGTGCTTCGCGACCGCCTCTGCCAGCGCCGCGTCCCAGTCGGCACGGGACGGGAAATCAGGTATGCACAGCGTGAAAGTGGGCAAACCGGACCGTTCGGCGCGGGCGGTTCCCCTTATATCGGGGCGGTCCGCCCCCACGGCCACCACTTCCGCCCCGTAGGCTGGATCCGCGCACGCGTCGAGCAGCGCTTGTAGGTTGGTCCCCGCGCCGGAGACGAGGACGACGAGCCGGGCGGACACCATGACTCCCTGGTGGACGGTGGTGTTGGCGGACGGTGGTGTTGTGTTCGGGCCATCACGAAGCCTATCGGGCCGGTTCGGCGCACCCTGCGAGCAGACCCTCGAAGCAGACCCAGACCGCGCGGAAAGCGGGCCACCCGGGAATCCGCACCAGCCCAGGAGGAACACGACGTGAGCGAGCAGCCGGGCCCACCGGCCAAGCCCGAAGACCGCCCCGACGGGCGGCCGGCTGGGGGGCCGCCCGCGGGACCGTCCAAGAAGCAGCAGGGCGGGTGGCGGGCCCTGTGGCTCGGCGGCATCGCGCTGCTGACCGCGATCTTCTTCTACCCGCTCGGCCTCGTGCTGGGCATCGCGGCGCTCGTCGTGGGCATCCGCGCCCGCCGCGCGGCGCGCGGCTCCGAGAACGCCGCCCCCGGCGCCGTCCCGGGCATCGTGCTCGGTTCGGTCGGCCTGCTGTTCTCGGTGCTGTCGGTCGCGATGACGATGTTCCTGTGGTCGGAGCTGAGCGGCTACCAGGAATGCCTCGGCACGTCCAACACCGCCACCGACGAGCAGATGTGCCAGGACCGGTACTACCCCCAGATCGAGGACAAGCTCGGCCTGCCGTCGGGCAGCATGGAAAAGTACGGCGACCTGCTCTAAGGCCCGCCCCAGCTGCTCGTCCGAGTTTGCTCGTCCGTGGCTACTCGTCCGGGTCGCGGTCCTCGCGCAGGACGTAGATGGCGCCGCCCCGGTTCTCGGTGCGCCCGGGGTCCTCGGGCGGCAGCGGCGCGGGCGGCGGCTCCGCGGCCTGCGGCGCGGGCGGTTCCGGTTCGTCGACCAGGTGACCTTCGACGACGACCGTCCCGTCGCCCGGCGGGGACGGCGGGGG
>NZ_SMKK01000378.1 GCF_004348425.1 Actinomadura sp. 7K507 | reverse complement strand
GCCCGGTCGCCCGCGAGGGCCGCCAGCACCCGGGGTTCGAGCTGGGCCGCGTCCGCGACGACCAGGGACCAGCCGGGATCTGCGACGACGGCCTTGCGCAGGACGCGCGGGATCTGCAGGGCGCCCCCGCCGCTCGTCGCCCACCGGCCCGACACCACGCCGCCGGCCACGTACTCGGGACGGAACCGCCCGCCGCTGACCCAGGTGTCCAGCCACGCCCAGCCGTGCGCGGTGTGCAGCCGCGCGAGCTCCTTGTACTCCAGCAGCAGCGGCACGGCCGGATGGTCGAGCCGCTTGAGCACGTGCGCGCGCGTCGACGGGACCGGCAGGCCCGCCGACGCGAACGCCTTGAGGATCTGCGCCGGTGAGTCGGGGTTGACGTGCGTGCGCGGGCCGAACGCCGCGCTGATCCGGTCGGCGAGATCCTGGAGCCTGCGGGGCCGCATACCGCCGGACGGACGCGGCCCGAGCAGCCCGGTGAGCAGCGCGTCGTGCTCTTCGGCCGACCAGGGCAGCCCGTCGTGCCCCATCTCGGCCGCCACCAGGGACCCGGCCGACTCCGCGGCGGCGAGCACAGCGAACCGTCCTCCGGCCCCCGGCCCGCCCGAGCTCCCGTTGAGCCCGGCGATGGCCCGCTGCTGCTCCGCGTGCACGGCGACGACCTGCTCGATGTCGTCGACGGCCGCCTCCCGCGCACCGTCGTCGAAAAGCGACGCCTGCGCCGGCTCCTCCTGCGGCGGCCGGTCCGCGGGCACCGGCTCCCCGCGCGACCGCGCCCACGCCGCCCGGACGGAGCGCGGTTCCCCGTGCCGTCCCGCGTGACCGAGCAGGAGGCTCTCGACCAGCTCCAGATCATGGCAGCGCCCCACCCGCACGCCCGCGTCCAGCAGCCGGGGATAGAGCCGCGCCGTGGAAGCCCACACCCACCGCGGCGCCCCAGCCCGCTCCCGCTCCGCGATGGCCGCGACCAGATCGGGGACGTCCTCGGCGGGCCCGGCGGGCGCGCCGTCCTCACCGAGCGGCCGCAGCACTCCCCCACCCGCTCGCCCCGCCGCCACCGCGATTCTCACGCGCCCATTCTGGCCGGTACCACCGACAGAACCGCGGGAAAGCGAAGCCCCCTCCGCGACGGGTGCGCACGGAGGGGGCCGGCAACCGAACCAGAAGGCCAGGGCCGTAGCCTTCAGTTCTCCTCAGCAGCTCCGCGACCTGAACCACCGCGATCGCAGCGCATTGGCCGCCGAAGGGAGGGCCCCCAGGGCCCGACCGCCAAGGGAACTACAAAAAGTCACGCGACCAGTGAGACCTGCTGGCCGGCGGGGGTGTCGCCGTAGCGGTCGGCGACCTTGTTGAGCTGGATCTGGTAGTAGAGGACCCCGAAGCCGATGATGCCGAGCAGGAAGCCGACGCCCGCGCTGCAGCTCGGGGCGAGGCCGGCGGCGCGCTGGGCCGCGGCGATGCGGCCGGCGAGTTTGACCCACATGATCAGGGGCCAGATGCCGAGGGTGATGGCGCCGAACAGCATGGACAGCAGCGCGTTCACGGCGGAGTTGCCGATGCGGCGGTCGTAGGCGTGCAGTTCGTTGTGGACCTTGAAGAACCACACGAGGCCGTAGATGCCGAAGGTGATGATGGGCAGGCCGAGCCAGGCGCCGATCGGGTTGCGGCGCTTCATGTTGGCGCCTGCGCCGACGGCGACGGGTGCCTGCTGTTGCTGTGCGGGCGCGTAACCGCCCTGGTAGCCCTGCTGCTGGCCCTGACCCTGCTGGGGATAGCTCATTCGCGTTGCTCTCCTGTGACGCGGCCGTTCTTCCACGACCGCTCGTTACCGATCACCCGTCTGATGCCTGATGACAGTAACGGCACCGACACACGCCGCGCGCCAACCTCTCCGCCTTTGTCGACGTTTCTGGTCGATCCTCCAACCCGCCTCCCCCGCTCAGCGAGATGCCTCTCCGGAAGAGGAGATCAATGCAAAGGAACAATGACCTCGTCCTCGCAGGGTGGGGCCGCTTCCTGGTCGCCGCAGCCCGTGGCGGCGTGGCAGCGGATGCGGAGTTCCGACTCGGTCACGTCCAGGCGCAGGAAGCTCTTGAAGAACGGCGGGTCGTCCCAGT
The DNA here is from genome assembly GCF_004348425.1 of Actinomadura sp. 7K507. Taxonomy (GTDB): domain Bacteria; phylum Actinomycetota; class Actinomycetes; order Streptosporangiales; family Streptosporangiaceae; genus Spirillospora. The sequence continues at coordinate 3,359 of NZ_SMKK01000378.1, read as the reverse complement.
CGGCGAGCTCGGAGCGGAAGCGCTGCGGCAGTTTGTGCACGGGAGCGCGCAGCATCCGGGGGCGGCGGCGGTCGCCGCGCGGGACGCCGAGGACGGTCGCGACGAAGCGGGCGCGGAAGGACGGGCCGGGGCTCTCGTAGCCGCGGCCCGGCCTGATGCCGAGCCGGTGCCGGACGGCGGCCGTGGCCTCCTCCGGGGTGAGCTCGAAGAGTCTGGGCAGCCGCAGCCACCGGCCGTACAGCTTGCTGTAGCGGGAGAGGGAGTCGCCGCGCAGGGGGTAGCAGCGGAACCGGTCCTCCTCCACGGTGCGCGTCCGCGGGATCGTGTGGGTGGCGTGCATGAACGCGCCTCCGCCGCCGGAGACGATGTACTGGATCGTCCGCCCGTCGCGGGTCGTCAGCGGGTAGCGCTGGTAGTTGTGGATGTCGCCGCCGATGGCCGCCACGTAGTTGTGCGCCGGGTCCTGGACGATCTCGTCGACCGTCCCGCCGCCCTCGATCTTCCCCGGGCGGTACTCGTCGTCCACGTACAGCGGTTTTCCGGTCACGAGCAGCTTGGGTTTCGGACCCGCGGACACTTCCCGAAGCCAGCGGCCCTGCCCGCGGTCGAGGACGCCCGTGATCCCGGTGTCGACGCCGATGACGCGCAGCGAGGGCGTGTCGATCGCCCAGTACGGCCCCGGCTGGACGCTCTGCTGCCCCGGGGCGCCCCGGTACTCGCGGCGGACCTCCGCGAGCGCCGCGGCGTCCACCTCCCCCGGGCGGCGCCACAGGAGGCGCGGCACGAAGGAGAGCAGGCCGCGCCACGGCGGCGGCGAGCAGTCCTCGTCCAGGCCGCAGAAGACGTGGAGGAAACCGCGCAGGCCGTCGTACCAGTCGTGGTTGCCGGGGAGGGCGTAGATGGGCGCCGGGTAGTCCCGGTAGGGGCGGAAGAACTTGTCCGGGTACTGGTCCGCGTCCCCGGCCGGATAGATGACGTCGCTGGCGATGATCATGAAGTCGGTGCCGGCGGCGGCGTGCAGCAGCGGCGGGACCACCGCGTACTGCGACCGGTCCCCCTCGCCGGTGTCGCCCAGCAGGGCGAAGGAGAACTCCGGCTCCGAGCGGTGGACGGTGAAGGCGGCCGGCGTCCCGCGCTCGCGCAGCGCGGCGACGCAGCGGCGCCGGATCGCGTTCGAGGGGTCGCCGAAAAGGCGCGCCAGGACGTCGTTGCGGGAACGCCACAGCACCCTGGGGCGGCGCCAGGAGAAGTCGGCGACGCGCTGGGGAAGAAGATCGTGGAACGTGCCGGGCTTCTGGCACACCCACCCGGCACCCGCCTCGGAGGTACGCGAGTTCTCGGGACCGGGATATTCCTCGGCACACACAGGACGCCTCCGGCGGATCGAGCCGTTTCATCCGGTGTGTCACGGGGCCGGGTCCGGACAGCCCGCCGGGTGAGAAGGCTCAGATAGGGGGTTGGTCACAGCCTGTCGGGAGGCGATCTCGACAGTCAAGCGACTTGCCGCAGCCGAGTGTGTGATCTTCCCGGGATGTGCCCGGCGGCGGCGCGGAGACGGGGCGGACGGATGCTCGTGGTGGGCACCGGCGCCACCCCCAGAGACGCCGGCGCCACCACGACGAGGGCGTCCGCGCACATCATGAGTCCCCCCAGAACGGCGAGCAATCGCCTTCTCATGATGAGTCCGCAGACGGCCCCAACGGTCCCTAAGCGGGACGTAACTGACGCTATCCGAAGGCCCGTAATGCGGACGTAAACCGACCCAAAACTTCGGCCCCAGACCTGACGATCCGGTCGCGCCGCCGGTCAGGGCGCCAGGACGCGCAGCGCGCCGGGCATCACCCGGGCCGTGACCGGCAGCACGCCGGGCAGCTCGCCGTCGGCGCCGTAAGGGAGCCTCCTGCCGGGCGGTCCGGCCAGCTCGATCCGCACTTCGCGGCCCCGCATGACCTCGACCTCGGGCCGCCGCACGTGCGAACCGTCCTCCAGCTCCCGCATGACGGAGAAGAAGAGCTTCTTGGGCGCCTGGCGGATGAGGATCACGTCGAGGAGCCCGTCGTCCACGCGCGCGTCCGGGGCGATGTGCTTGCCGAACCCGTAGTAGCCGGAGTTGGCGGCGACGACGGTGTAGCCCTGCCGCGAGTACGACTCGCCGTCCACCGTGATCAGGTAGTCGGCCGGACGCCAGGTGATGATCGCGCGCAGCGCCCCGAAGTAGTAGGCGGCGGAGCCGCGCAGCAGCCGCGTCCTGTTGGCGTTGTCGTTGGCGACGGCGTCCACGCCCGCGTAGACGCTGCCGAGGACGGGCGTGCCGTTGGCCTCGATCGCGTCCACGGCGCGCGGCTCGCCCTCCAGCAGCAGCTTGGCCAATTCCTCGGGATCGGACGGGATGCCGAGCTGCCGCGCGAAGTCGTTGCCGCGCCCTCCCGGGACGATGCCGAAGACCGTGTCCGGGCCGGCGTCCGGGCCGGCCAGGGCGCCGCCGACGCAGCCGACCATGCCGTCGCCGCCGACGCCGAGCACGACCCGCCCGGTTCCCGCGGCGGTGCGGGCGACGCCGGCCGCGTGCTCCAGGCCGCGGCTGTACTCGACGGCGACGTCGGCGCCCGCCTCGCGCAGCAGCCGGGCCAGCGTGATCAGCGACGAGGCGGACGCGGAGCCGCCCGCCGCCGGGTTGACGATCGCGGTGAACGAACGCGGGCCGTGGTCACGGGCGGGCTCCGGCATGATGGCTACTCCCCTGCGGCAGGCGGGACGAGGACACCCGGATTGAGGATTCCGGCCGGATCGACCCGGTCCTTGACGGCGCGGAGCACCGCCGCGCCCAGCGGCCCGATCTCCCGGGCGTACCAGTCGCGGTGGTCGGTGCCCACACCGTGATGATGGCTGATCGTGCCGCCCGCGTCGATGATCGCGTCGTTGGCGGCGCGCTTGGCCACGTCCCAGTGCGCCACCGGATCCTTACCCTGTGCGGACACGACGGTGAAGTAGAGGGACGCCCCGGACGGGTAGACGTGCGAGATGTGGCACATCAGCAGCGGAGGCGTGCCCCCGCCCGACAGGGCGCCGATCAGGGCGTTCCGGACGGCCTCGTACAGGCGGGGGACGTCCGTCCAGAAGGCGGCGGTCTCCAGCGTCTCCACGAACGCGCCGACGTCGAGCAGCGCGTCGCGCATGTAGGGGGCGTTGAACCGGCCGTGCTCCCATTTCTCGCCCGGACCCGTGCCGAGCGGTTCGCCGCCGGCCGCGCGCAGCACGTCCGCGGCCCTGGCCCGCCGGTCGGCGACCCGCTCCGGGGTCCCCTCGAAGCCGAGCACGGCCAGGCATTGGGACCCGTCCTCCGGCCCCCCGTCCTCCAG
>NZ_SMKK01000377.1 GCF_004348425.1 Actinomadura sp. 7K507 | reverse complement strand
GCGCAGACGCGGGCGGCTGCGCGCCGGGCGCCGGCTCGGGGGCCGGGGCCATGCCGCAGACGTCGCAGAAGCCGTCGGTGTCCACCGCGCCGGCGCAGCCGGGCTGGGTGCATCGATTCATCGCCGGTTCCCCGTCTCGCTCTCGCACACCCTGATCGTCCGCTGGTACTCCGCGAGCACCGCGGTGGCCCTGCGCAGGTCGCAGGGCGCCGTCCACAGCACGTCGCGGGCCTCCCCGTACAGCACGGTCAGCCGCTCGTCCTCGACCAGGCCCAGCCGCGCGGCCTTGGCCCGGTACGCCTCCAGGCGCCCGCGCAGCTCCCCCCGCCGGTCCAGCAGGCCGGCACTGAGACGCAGGTCACCCCGCGCACGTTCCAGCGCCTCGCCGGCGGCGCGTTCGAGTTCGGCGAAACGTCCGGCCATCTCGACCCAGCGGCCCGCCTCGCGAAGGCGTTCGAGGGCCGTGAGCCGGTCGCGGAGCCCGACGGCGAGGCCCCGCGACGGCGCCGGCACGCTGGGCGACTCGATCTTGACCAGGACCGTCGCGTGCACCTCGCAGGCACGCCGCTCCATCTCCTCGATCTCCTCGATGGACGCGGTGACCCGCGCGACGTGCTCGTCGTAGTCCTCGCGCATCCGGGCGACGCCGGCCAGCTCGTCCCCGAGCGAGGTCAGGGTCGTCCGGACGCGGTCCATGCGGCCGGTGTCGGCGTGACCGTCGCGCACGAGCGACAGCGGATCGGTGCGGACGACGCGCCCGAGCGCGGTCAGCTCACGCCCGACCCGGTCCAGCTCGGGATGGCGGGTGCCGTCCAGGGAGTGCGCCAGCCGGGCCGCGTCCCGCCAGCTCGCCTCCGCCTCCTCAAGCGGCAGCAGCAGCGCCGTCCAGGCGGCGTCGGCGGCCGCGACCTCCCCCGCGACGAACTCGTACGCCTCGGACATCATCGCGACCGCCTCGTCCAGCGTCACCCGCCGGTCCTGGGGGCCGAGGAGCGTGCGGTCCTGCAGCGGGATCTCCCCGTCGGGCAGCTCGACCGACTGCCCCGACAGCAGCCCGGACAGCTCGACCAGCGTCTCCGCGTCGGGACGGCCCGCCCGCTCGCGCATCTCCGACGCGGCGTCCAGGACGCGCTGGTAGGCGTCGAAGAGCGTCCACAGCGCCGTCATGGCGGCCTTCGCGTCCTCCCAGCGGCGCCACGTCTCCCCGGTGAGGCGTGCGCCCTCCAGGAGGCGGCTGCCCTGGTGGCCGTCGAGGTCGAGGAGCGACCTGGAGATGCGGTCGCGCTCTTCCCGCAGCGTCCGGAGGGCATGGTCGACGCCTTCACGACTCATGGGCGCGGCGGCCCCGGCCCCGCTCTGCTCCAACGTTCGCCCCGCGATCGCTCTCCTGCTGTCCCCCCGAGCATGCCCGTCGCACCGGTCTGGGAGCACGAACCGGTCCACTATCGGACGTAGGTTCTCATACAAGTGTGATCCGTGACACTGACCGAGACAAGCGCCATTCTTTCGCGGAAAGGCCGCTCAGGGGAAGGTTCCGGGACGTTACGCGGGCGTTGAACCGGGAGCGATCGGAGCGGAGCCGTACCCTGTGCATCGGGAACCTCGTTGTGCGTGGTGACGTTACGAGAGGTGACCGTCTACGAGAGGAGTGGTGAGTCCGCAGTGTCGGACCCCAGTCATAGACCTGGTGCCCCATGCTGACGGCGGTACTGGGAGTGCTCGCGGTAATCCTCATCACCGCCGCGACCGGCTATTTCGTCGCCCAGGAGTTCGCCTACGTCGCCGCCGACCGCGCGACCCTGGAACAGGCCGCACAGCGCGGCGACCCCTCCGCCAGGCGGGCCCTCAAGGTCATGAGCCGGGTGTCGTTCATGCTGTCGGGCGCGCAGCTCGGCATCACGATGACGACCCTGGTCGTCGGCTTCATCGCCAAACCCGCCCTCGCCGAGCTGATCCAGCCGATGCTGGACGTCGTCGGCGTCCCCGTCGGCGCGACCGGCGCGATCGCGCTCGCCACCGGCTTCGCGCTGGCGACGCTCATCCAGATGCTGCTGGGCGAGCTGTTCCCCAAGAACCTCGCGCTCGCGCGCGCCGAGCAGCTGGCCCGCGCGCTCGCCACGTCCACCCTCATCTACCTGGCCGTCGCGGGCCCGGTCATCCGGCTGTTCGACAGCTCCGCCCAGCGCCTGCTGCGCGCCCTCGGCGTCGAGCCCGTCGAGGAGCTGCACGGCGGCGCGACGCTCGAAGAACTCGGCGACATCATCGGGAAGTCGCACAGCGCCGGCCACCTGCCCGCCGACCTGTCGGGCCTGCTGGACCGGGCGCTGTCGTTCGGCGACCTCACGGCCGACGAGGTCATGGTGCCGCGGCCGCAGGTCAGGACGCTGCCGGGCACCGCACCCGTCGCCGACCTCGTCGCGCTGATCCGCGAGACCGGGCACAGCTGCTACCCCGTCTACGGCCAGGAGGTCGACGACGTCATCGGCGTCGCGGGCGTCCGCGAGGTCGCCGACGACACCCTCGACCCCGCCACCCCGATCCGCGACGTCAGGCGGCAGGCGCTGCTCATCCCCGGCAGCCAGCCGCTGTACGGGGTGATCGAGCAGATGCGCGACGCCGGTGAGGAGTTCGCCTGCGTCGTCGACGAGTACGGCGGCCTCGCCGGCATCCTCACCTTCGAGGACGTCGCCGAGGAACTCGTCGGGGAGATCGCCGACGAGACCGACGCGCGGGAGGAAGCCCCGACCTCCGGCCCCGACGGGTCCTGGTTCGTCGACGCCGGCATGCGCATCGACGAGGTCGGCCGCCTCACCGGGCTCGACCTGCCCGAGGGCGACGCCTACGACACCCTCGGCGGGTTCGTCATGGCGGAGCTGCGCCGGCTGCCGTCCCCCGGCGACCGCCTCACCGTCGACCTGGACGCCGGATCGGTCGAGCTCGAGGTCATGAGCGTGGCCCGCCGCGTCGCCGAGAAGATCCTGATCAGGGCGGCGCCGGTCGAGGCCCCCCTCCCGCCGGACGAGCCGCCGAACGAGGCGCCGGACGAGGCACCGAACGAGGCGCCGGGCGAGCCGCCGGACGAGGCGCCCGTGCGGGCCGTCGCCGGGGAACGGGCCGTCACCGAGGACGACGCGCTGGCGTCCGGTCCGGAGGTGTCATGGACCCGCTGACCACGCTGCTGATCACCGTCCTGCTCCTGGCGGGGAACGGGTTCTTCGTCGCGGCCGAGTTCGCGCTGGTCGCCGCGGGTCGCCCGCAGCTCGAACGCGCCGCCGCAAAGGGCAGCCGCTCCGCCGTCGCCGCGCTCGCCGGCGTCCGCGAGCTGTCGCTGATGCTCGCGGGCGCCCAGTTCGGCATCACGATGTGCTCGCTGGGCCTCGCGATCGTCACCGAGCCCGCGTTCGAGCACCTCCTCGAACCGCCGCTGCACGCGCTCGGCGTCCCCGACGCCGCGACGAAGGCCATCGCGCTCGGCACCGCCCTCGCCGTCGTGACGTTCCTGCACATGGTCATCGGCGAGATGGCCCCGAAGTCGTGGGCGATCACGCACCCGGAACGCTCGGCGCTGCTCCTCGCGCTGCCGTTCCGCGCGTTCGCGAAGGTCTCCAGGCCGATCCTGTCGTCGCTGAACTCGACGACGAACGGGCTGCTGCGGCTCATCGGCGTCACGCCGAAGGACGAGCTGGACAGCCACACCGACCCGGCCCGGCTCAGCCACCTGGTCGGCGAGTCCCGCCGCCTCGGCCTCATCGGCCGCCACGACCACGAGCTGCTCCGCCGGGCGATCTCGGCGCGGGAGGCCACCGTCGGGCACCTGGTGGTGCCCGCGACGTCCGTCACCACGATCGGCGCGGACGCGACCGCCGCGCAGATCCGCCGGACGGCCACCGCCAGCGGCCACAACCGGCTGCTCGTCCGCGACCGCGACGGCGCGATGACCGGCATCGTGCACGTCCGGGCGGCCATCACCGAACCGAACGGGGAACGCCGCGCGGACGACCTGGCCCACCCGGCGCCCATCCTCACGGCGGAGACGACCGTCCTGGACGCGGTCAGCCGCATGCGCCGGGGCCGCGCGCAGCTCGCCGTGGTCAACGACGCGGGCGGCGAGTTCGCGGGCATCGTCACCCTGGACGACCTCCTGGCGGAGCTACTGGCCACGAACCCGCACTGACGCAGGCCGCGTACCTGCGACGGCAGCGCAGTTGTCGAGGTGCTGCAACGGGATATCCGGGTCATCCTGACCCTATGACCGCACACGGCCACGGACACGGGGGCGGGCACGACCAAAGCCACGCGCACGGCCACGGGCACGGGCATGACCACGGGCGTGGGCGTGGACGCGGGCGCCTGCTCCACGCCGTACGCCCGCACTCCCACGAGCCGGCCGACAAGGTGGACTCCGCGATGGAGGCCAGCGCCCAGGGCATGCGCGCCCTGTGGATCTCCCTCGTGGCCCTGGGGGCGACCACCGTCCTCCAGGCCGTCGTGTACACGTTCACCGGCTCGGTGGCGTTGCTGGGCGACACGCTCCACAACGCCGCCGACGCCCTGACCGCAGTCCCGCTGGCCATCGCGTTCCTCCTCGGCAGGCGCCCGCCGACCCGCCGCTACACCTACGGCTACGGCCGCGCCGAGGACATCGCCGGCGTCGTCATCGTCCTCGCCATCGGCGCCTCGGCGCTGGGCGCCGGGTACGCGGCCGTCCACCGCCTCGCCCATCCACAGCCTGTGGAACACCTGGCCGCCGTCGCGGGCGCCGCCGCCATCGGCTTCGCCGGCAACGAACTCGTCGCCCGCTACCGCATCCGCGTGGGGCGCCGCATAGGCTCCGCCGCCCTTGTCGCGGACGGCCTCCACGCCCGCACGGACGGCTTCGCGTCCTTGGCCGTCCTCCTGGGCGCCGCCGGTGTCGCCCTAGGCGCCCCCTGGGCCGACCCTGTCGTCGGCCTCCTCATCACCGGGGCGATCCTGATGGTCCTCTGGCAGACGGCCCGCGAGGTTGGGCGCCGCCTCATGGACGCCGTCGACCCCGACCTCGTCGACCGCGCCGAAGCGGCCCTCTCTTCCACCCCGGGCGTCCTCGGCGTGGGGGACGTCCGCCTCCGCTGGATCGGCCACCGCCTCCGCGCCGAATGCGACGTGGTCGTGGACCCCACCTCAACGGTCGTCCGCGCCCACCAGGTGGCCGTTGAAGCAGAGCACAGCCTCATGCACGCCCTTCCCCGCCTCTCCGGCGCCCTCGTCCACCCCGACCCGGAACCCCGCCACGGTGAAGATCATCACGCCGCACTCGCCGACCACCGATGATCACCGACCTGTGAGACGTTAGTCGCGCGCAGAACGGGAAAATTACGGCCACGGGCGGTCGATCTGGGACGGGATGACGTCGGTGAATCAGCCATCAGGAACCAACGGGCCTGACGAAGAGAGCCCCGAAACCCCCGAAGCCGGGCCTCCCTCGCCCTCCTACGTCCCGGACTCCGACCTCCCCACGGTCACCTTCCCCCTTCCCGAC
>NZ_SMKK01000376.1 GCF_004348425.1 Actinomadura sp. 7K507 | reverse complement strand
CCCCCGCCCACCACCGAAGGACGGGCTCCGAACCCCGGACCCCGGCCGCCGGACGCGGCCGGGCCGACCGGTGTCAGTGGGCCCGCGTAGAGTGGGCGGCCGAACGACGAGGAGCCCGGATGACGCACGAACTCACGCTGATGGCCGTCCACGCCCACCCCGACGACGAGGTGCTCGGGACCGGCGGCCTGCTCGCCCGCTGCGCCGCCGAAGGCATCCGCACGGTGCTGGTGACCTGCACCAACGGGGAGCAGGGCGACGACTCCGGCGGAGTGAAGCCGGGCGAACCCGGCCACGACGCCGCAGAGGTGGCCGAGCGGCGCCTCGCCGAGTTGCGCGAGTCTGCCGGCCTGCTCGGCGTCGGGCACCTGGAAACGCTCGGCTACCGCGACTCCGGCATGGACGGCTGGTCGGCCAACGACGATCCCGAGGCGTTCGCGAACGTCCCGCTGGACGAGGCGGCCGGTCGGCTCGCCGAGCTGATGGAGCGCTACCGGCCGCAGGTCGTCGTCACCTACGACGAGAACGGCGGTTACGGGCACCCCGACCACATCCAGGCCCACCGCATCGCGCTGGCCGCGGCCGGGAAGAGCGGCGTGCCGGACAAGCTGTACTACACCGCGATGCCCCGCTCGGGCATGAAGCAGATGTTCGAGACCATCCGGGAGGCGGGCGTGGAGATCGATTTCGACCCGCCCGACGACTTCGGCACCCCCGACGAGCTGATCACCAGCATGATCGACGTGTCCGCGCACGTGGACGCCAAACGGAAGGCGCTCCAGGCGCACGCGAGCCAGGGCGAGAACATCTTCCTCCTGCGGCTGCCGGAGGAGATGCAGCAGGCGGCGTTCTCGTTCGAGTCCTTCGTCCGCCACTACTGCCGCGTCGAGGCGCCCGACAAGGAAGAGGACCTGTTCGAAGGTCTCAGGTGACGCGCGCCTGGGCCCGGTAGTGGTCGAGGACGTCCTGGCGCAGCAGGTAGCCGAACCCGGTGCGTTCGAGCCGTAGCGCCAGGGCCGCCTCGCCGGTGCCCAGAGTGGCGGCCGTGGCGTCCAGCCGCCAGTCGTGCGCGGCGAGCTGCTTGAGCAGGAAGCCGCGTTTGACCTGGGCGTCCGAGAGCCGGAACGTCTTCATGTAGGCGACGCGGCCGTCGGTGCCGGTGATCGTCTCGCCGATGTGGTTCTCCCTGCGCAGGCCGAACGACGGCAGGAACCGCGACAGCTCGAAGCCGTTCAGGTACTGGACGACCTGGCGGGACCCGTCCTCGTCGAAGAGCCGCCCGGCCATGACGTCGTCGTGGAAGGCGGCCCACTCGGCCCGCCTCCTCCGCGCCGCCGCCCGCAGGTCGTCGAGCGAGCGGACCTCCGCGTCGTCGATCCCCGCCGACAGGTCGGCCGCGGGCGCCCTCAGCAGGCCGTTCAGGTAGATCAGCTCGCCGAAGAGGTCCTCGACCAGCGTCGGGTGCAGCGCCCGGTAGTCATCGGGATGCGGGACGACGAACGCGCTGGCCAGCGCGTCCGCCACGTACACCATCACGCCGCACTGCCCCGGATGGATCTCGAAGAGCCGGAGGGCGTCCTCCAGTCCCCGGACCTGGAGCCCGAGGTAGGTCTCCTCGTACCGGGGGGAAAGCCCATGCGTGACCGCCCTGCGCGACCATTCCTCCCAGGCGATCTCCGGACCGCCGAAGTGCAGCGCGAGGTAGCCCTCCACGGCCAGGTGCAGCGGCAGGAAGCGGAGCCGGTCCTTGCCCGTCCTGCGCGCCGTCCGCTTCATCCGCCGCGTGTTCCGCACCGGCATGCACGGCAGGACGGCGGCGCCGTCGTGCCGCAGCAGCCGGGTCCCGTAGGAGGCGGCGGGCATCTGGGCGTCCTCGCTCCAGGTCGCCACGAACGCGTGCGGGACGTAGGCGGTGTAGGTGGTCCCGTCGCCGGCCTCGACGGCCGTCACCGGTTCGTCGTAGACCTTCCGGTGCAGCCGCAGGTGCGGGACGGGCTCGTCCCGGACGAGCGGGACGATCCGCACGGCGCCCCACGTCTGCGCGGGTCTGGTCTCCAGCCCCTCCAGCCGGAACGTCATGCGCGATCCCCCAGGAAGCGGGCGGCCCGGTCGTCCAGGTGGGACCGCAGCTGCTCCAGGCCGACCCGTCCCTCCGCGAAGCGGCCCAGCTCGACCAGCGTCGGCAGGTCCTCGGCGTCCCGGATGCCGGCGGTCGGCACGGCCGGCGACAGCCGCCGGACATCGAAGTCGTCGGCGTCGTACACCGGGTTCAGGTGGGCGATCATCGTGCGCTGCCCGGCCGCCCGCCGGTGGCCCGGGTCGAGCCGCGTCCGCCAGATCCGCAGGACGTCCCCGGCGAGGCCGGGCGGCGCGTTGTCCCAGCCGTCCGAGACGATGATGAGCCGCTCGGGCCCGGTCTCCAGCGCGTCGATGATCCGCTCCCCCAGCGGCGTCGGCCCGGACGGGTACAGCAGCAGCTCGTCGGTGCGTCCCGACGTCCACAGCGGCGTGTACTCCTTCGCGAGCGCCTCCAGCAGGTAGTTCGAGGCGAGGGCGACCGCCAGCGGGCGCCGCCGCTTCTGCCCGGACCCCATCGACGAGTAGCTGTCGTCCAGGACCGCGGCGACCCTGCCCCACGATCCGCGCGCGGCCCCCGCCACGCGCCGCGCGGCGGTGCGCAGAGCCCCGGTCAGCTCGGCCCGCCGCTCGGCCCGCGCGTCCAGCGAGAGGGACAGCACGTACGAGGCGAGCCGGGTGAGGGGCGTCTGCCCCAGGTCCGCGCGGACGGCCTGTCCTCCGTTGGCCTGCAGGCGGAGCCGCTCCAGGCGGGTCATCCGGGGCTCGATGCGCTCCAGGAACACTTCGCGCGGGATCTTGTGCTTGGCCGCGAACCCCTCCGCGACGGTGTACGGCAGCTCGTAGATCGCTGCCTGTTCGTAGTGCGCCCGGCGCCACTGCTCGTAGATCGGCGTCCTGAACGCCTTGACGCTGAACGGCGCGAACAGGAAGTCGTGCTGCTCCCCGCGAAGCCGCAGGTGCGCGTGCCGCGCTGCGATCTTCACCGCTCCCCGGTACTTGACCGAGTCGAACGCCGGGTCGCGGCGGCCGGCCATCCAGTCCCGGATGATGGCGCGCGTCCGCCGGTTGTTCACGCCGCTCCGCCGCAGTTCGCGGAAGACCCGGTAGACCCGGTGCTGCGGCATCGTCTCCAGCCGCCGCGCGATCAGCCGCCCCTCGTACCGGCGCTCGTCGATGCCGGCGTCCCCCGCCCGCACCAGCAGATTCCGGATGATGATCGCCGCATTGTGGTCGTTGACGTTTAGCGCGAGGGCGGCGGCGTACACCTCCCGGTAATTCACGAGCATGTATTCGTGGAGGAAATCCAGGCTAAGCCGCTGATCACCGGCGTAACGCTGGAATTCCCGCTGGCCGGTCGACGTGATGGCCGCGTTGACGAACATCAGCGCGTCCTCGCACGCGACCAGTTCCGCGAACGTCTCGGTCATCGGTTTCCAGGTTCGGGGGCTGAGGGGCCGGCCGGGGAAGGAGGGCGCGAACAGCGAATCATCACTACAGGTGGGTTCCGGAAGTCACACCGAAGTCCCGCGGCCGGCTCCCGAACCGTAACACCACGCCGGAGCCGCCGGCCTCCCGATAAACCGGGCGCCGGCGCTCGCGGATCAGCGGATCGACTCGCCGGGGCCGACGGCCGGTCCGTGGTCGAAGGTGTGGCGGGGTCCGGGCAGGCCGCTGGGCACGGCCGGGGCGGCCTGCTTGACGCGCCGCGCGCCGAGGCTGCCGGCGACCTCGTTGCGCAGTTGCGGCAGCCGCGCGTACAGGACGTCGCCCGGGCAGGCGGTGGCGTTGTAGTCGCGGTGCCCGACGATGGCCGCGTGCGGGTCGAGCTGGTAGACGTCGCACAGCCATGCGCAGGTCGCGACGAGCTCGCTCCAGAGCGAGCCGGTGGGGCCCGCGGTCATGTAGATGCCTTCGTTCTCGATGCCGATCGTGTGGCTGTTGTGGTTCCCGGTATGCGCGCCGACGACGTGCCGGCCCGCGCTGATGGCCTCGGCGCTGCGGTTGCGTCCCTCCATCAGGTGGCCGCCGCGGCTGATGGTGAGCTGCTGACCGGTGTCGGCCCAGCCGTTGCCGTCCATGTGGAAGTTCTGGATCGAGCGCGACAGCGAGAAGGCGTGCTCCAGCGAGTAGTCGGTGGAGTTCGCCGTGGCGGTGTGGTGCACGACGATGTGGTCGGGGCCCTGGTCCAGCACCGTCGCCGCCGACGTGGGCGGCCGCGCCCCCCACTCGGAGCGCGTGTACAGGCGCGGCGCGGCCTGTGCCGAGGCCGCGGGCGGCGCACCGGCCACCGGCCCCAGCAAGGCGCCGCCCAGGACCGCACCTGTGCCCCCGAGAAGACCCCGCCGGGTGAGACGGATTTCCGCGTCCATGTGCAACTCCCTCCGGAGATGTTGATCAACCAGAGCCATGGTCGCGAATGCCAACAACTGAGACAATAGGGACTACCGTGCCTATCTCGGATTTGCGTGCACGGTGTGATTTTGTGCCAATTCACGGACCGCCCGACTGTGGATTCTCGGCGCGTGCGGGAGAAGGGGACGGCCGGTCCGGAGCGGCGGTCAGCCGGCGAGGCCCACCGCGCAGGATCCGGCGGCCGGTGGGCGGGGGCGAGGGCGGCTCCGGGTTCGCGAGCAGGGCATTCCGGCCGCCGAGGTGCTTCAGCGCCCCGGCACCCGCATGTCAGGAACGCGCGGACGCCGCCGCCCGGCCGAGGATGGCGGCGACCTCCTCCGGCCGGGAGACGTGCGGGCAGTGGCCGGCCTCGATCTCCACGATCTCGGCGCCGAGCCTGGCCGCGGCCTGGCGCCGGCACCATTCGGGCCGGAGCGTCCGGTCGGCTGTGGCCAGCACGTAGGTCGAAGGGATGCCCGGCGCCAGAGCGACCGGCTCCCGGTAGGGACGCTGCGGGACGAACAGGCGCAGCGTGGTCAGCGCCCAGCGCCGTGTGTCCGGATCGCAGTCGTGGAAGAGGAAGTGGGCGGCCGACTCCGGGTCGCTCGTCGGATCCTTGCCCAGCCATTCCGGATTGAAGACCTCCTCCGGCACGGCCGAGACCTCCTCCAGCAGGCCGCGTTTCCCGTCTGGAACGAACGCGGCCAGCCAAACCTGGCGGGCGGCACCGAGCCGCCGGGCGACCGCGGGCAGGATGACGCCGGCGCCGGAATGCGCGACGACGACCGGCGCGTCCAGATCGCCGGGCACCTTCGCGGCCACGGTCTCGGCGTAACCGCCGGCGTCCAGCTCGTCGTCGCTCGTGAGATCGACCGTCAGGGCACGGTGACCGAGGTCGCGCAGCGCATCGACGAGCCGGTCCCACCCCCCGGGCGTCTGAGTCGTCCCATGAAGCAGCACGACCTGAGTTGGCTCATTCGCTTAGTGCGTGAGGGTCTGGGTTCTGGATCGCGTTGAGGATGGCTTGCTGCTTGTCGGGGATGGCGGGGGCGAAGGTCTGGTGGGTGCCGTTGATGGCGATGGTGGCCG
>NZ_SMKK01000375.1 GCF_004348425.1 Actinomadura sp. 7K507 | reverse complement strand
GAAAAGTGAAAGCCCCGCCCCCGCCCACCGCCACAAGGACGACGAACGGAAACGGGGACCCGGACGGAGAACTACAAATCAACGCTGCGCTTGGAACATCCAGTGCTGCTTCTCGAGGTCCGCGGTGATGCCGATGAGCAGGTCCTGGGTGACCTGGTCCGGCTCGTCGGTCGCGGCGATGCGCTCGCGGAAGCGGCCGATCATCTGCGCGAGGAGGTCGGTGACCGCGGCGACGACCTTGTCGTCGTCGAGGTAGCCGGCCTCCAGCTGCGGGACCGGGGTGCGGTCGGCGACCGTGCGGGCGCGGCCGTCGGGGTTCACGCCGATCGCCACGGCGCGCTCGGCGACGTCGTCCTGTCCTCCGCGCGCGAGGGCGACGAGTTCGTCCAGGTGCTCGTGGACGACCTTGAAGTTGCGTCCGTGCAGGTTCCAGTGCGCCTGCTTGGCGACCAGGGAAAGATCGATGAGGTCGATCAGGGAGCCCTGCAGGGCTTCCCCGGCGACCTTCTGGGCGGAGTCCGTGAGCGGGCTCTTGACCGGCGCCATATCCGGCTCCTTCCGCGTCGTTTCCGTTATCGGTTACAACACGGAAGCATCCCCGCGAATGTCCTGTTCATGCGTGAGGCCGCGCACACCCGCGGCCCCCGGTGGGGCATGAACACACCAGAAGCGGGTCAGGCCGCGACCATGTCGGCGCGGAGCTCTCCGGTGATCTCTTCCGGGGTCTCCGGAATGCTCTCGGCGGAAATGCGCTCGTGCTCGGGCGCGCCCGCCATGACGGGCTCGTGCTGCAGCTCTGCGAGGGCAAGCTGATCCGCGACTTCCCTGAGCACGTGCGACAGCGGCACGCCCAAGGCCTTGCAGATCGAGGAAAGCAACTCCGAAGATGCCTCTTTTTGCCCTCGTTCGACCTCGGACAGGTAGCCGAGTGACACCCGCGCCGCCGCGGACACCTCACGGAGGGTGCGTCCCTGGCGCAGCCGCAGCTGCCGCAGTACGTCACCGAGCAGCTGGCGAAGCAGGACCATCGTCTCGCTCCCTCCCTCAGTTCGGACCATCTGCCGGTTCCACCGTACCCGGCTTGACGGTGAGCATGGCAGACCGTTGATTTCGTGTTCGCTCGGAACGTAACGCTGTAATCAGTCCCGATCTTCCCGATCTGCACGAGCCTCCCCGCTCCCGCCCTCGACGTCAAGTCCCAGCAAAAGACGTCTCAGCAGCTCAAGGGCGTGTACGACGGTCATCCGCCGGATCACCGCGCGGGTCTCCGACCCCGCGCCGGGCACGGGGAGTTTCGGACTGACCACAGTGCGCGAGTTCCCCGGACCGGCCACGCCGATATAGACCGTTCCCACCGGATGGCCGTCCTGCGGGTCCGGACCGGCCACACCCGTCACGGCGAGCCCGTACGTCGCACCGAGCTCATCGCGCACACCGGCGGCCATCGCGGCGGCCACGTCCGGGTGGACGGCCCCGTGCTCGGCCAGCAGGTCCGCCGGGACGCCGAGCATCCGCCGCTTCACCTCGGTCGCGTACGTGACCATGCCGCCGGCGAACGTGGCGGACGACCCGGGCGCCCGGGTCAGCTCCGCGCCGATGAGGCCGCCGGTCAGCGACTCCGCGGTGGCGACCGTCTCCGACCGCTCGGCGAGCAGCCGGTGCACGACGCGGTCGAGCGTCTCGTCGTCGGCGCCGTACACGGCGGAGCCCAGCAGCTCCCTGACGCGCGCCTCGACGCCCGCCAGCCGACCCGCGGCGCCGGGGCCCGCCACACTGATCCGGATCTTCACCTCGGCCGCTTCGGGCAGGTAGGCGAGCCTGACCCCGTCCATCGCCTCGACCTCGGCGAGCCGGGTCGCGGCGACCGACTCCCACATCCGCGCGGTGCGCAGGGTGCGGCGCGCGACCGCGGGCAGCCCGGCGATCTCGGCCATCTCCGGCAGCACGACCTCGTCCATGATCGTGCGCATCTCGAACGGGACGCCGGGCAGCGCGTAGACGATCCCGCCGGGGAGCTCGACGCGCAGGCCGGGGGCCGAGCCCGCCGAGTTGCCGAGCAGCCGCGCGCCCTCGGGGACGTCCGCCATGCGCAGCGCCATGGGCTGCAGTTCGCGTCCGGCCCTGGCGACCCGCTCGCGCAGCCGCCGCTCCAGGGCGGCGTCCCGGACGAGCGCGACACCCGCCGCCTCGGCGAGCGCGTCCCTGGTCAGGTCGTCGTAGGTGGGGCCGAGGCCGCCGGTGGTGATGACCGCGTCGGCGCGTCCGAGCGCGGACTCCACCGCCTCGACGATCACGTCGAGCTCGTCGCCGACGACCACGCTGCGGGTGACGTCGACGCCGTGGTCGGCGAGCCTGCGCCCGAGCCATGCCGCGTTCCCGTTGATCGTGTCGCCGAGGAGCAGTTCGTCCCCGACGGTGAGCAGCTCGACCCGCATCGCGTCCCCATCTCGGCTCTTCGCATGGCCCGGCGCGGGGGCGAGCACGCACCGGCCGGGTGTCCCGAATCTACCGGCGGCGCCCTGCCGCGCCGTGCCGGGGCCACCTGCGCCGACGGGCCGGAACCCCTGCCGGTTGACGGAGAAATCGACCGGATGAGGACGGAGTCGAGGCGACCCGATCGAACCGTTCCAAGCAGGGCTTCACCCGGTATCCCCGTTCGCTCGCCGGTGAAAGAGCCCGCCGCGCTTTGTGTCCCTCGGCCTGGCCGGCCCGTCCAGTGCGCGCGACATGGGCGGCGGCCGGAGCACACATCGTCACCGCATACCGTTGACACGGCGTCCACCAATTCGCTGATGCGCAGGTCACGTTGTGAGTCAAAACTCATTCGCCCGATTCGTCGGCCCGCCCATTCGCGCGCGATAATCGTTTATCGCGGCGCCCGCGAACGGGGCTGCGGGGCCACGACCGGGGTGGGCGTGGTCCCGCAGCCCACCCTCAAGGCCCACCCCGGCCGCGTCAGCCACGCGCCAGCCGCCGCAGGACGGCACCGCAGCGCCGGGCGTTGGCCCGCTGCAGCGCCCTCCCGAACGGCCCGGCGGCCCTCGACACGGCCGTCGCCGGACGGCTGAACGCGGTGACCGTCAGCCACACGTCGCCCTCGTCGTCCAGGTGCACCACGAACGACTCCTCCCCCGACAGCGGATGCCCCTCAAGCGTCCCGTACGCCCATCCGGCGTAGCGTTCCTCTTCGCGCGTCCACACGATCCGGCAGGGCGCCTTCAGCCGCAGCGGTCCGGCGCCCATCCCGATCACGACGCCCACCCCCGGGGCCGCACGCGGGGCCGAGGCCTCCACCCGCACGGGGAGCGCACGGTGCATCCAGAACTCCATCACCGCGTCGGACGCGTCCCGGAAGGCGGCCGTCCCGTGCCCCACGAGCATGCGCCGCCGCAGGTGCCGGTACCCTTCCGGCCGCTCCGCGTCCCGCGTCGCGCCCACCTCGGGGTAGGTGAGGTCCCGTGCCGCCATCCGACCGCCCGGGTCAGGACGCCTCGGGCGCACGGCGCGCCTTCCAGGCCTGGACGACGTAGTCGGCGCCGGTGACGACCGTGACGATCAGGGCCGCGCCCATCGCGGCCCAGCGCAGGTAGTCCAGGGGGCCGGGGAGGATGTAGAGGCCGATGGCGATGACCTGGAGCATCGTCTTGAGCTTGCCGCCCTTGCTCGCCGGGATCACGCTCCGGCGGATCAGGACGAAGCGCATCACCGTGATGCCGATCTCGCGGGCCATGATGGCGCCGGTCACCCACCACCACAGCTCGCCCATGAGCGACAGGCTGACCAGCGCCGCCCCGATGAGCGCCTTGTCGGCGATCGGGTCGGCGATCTTGCCGAAGTCGGTGACCAGGCCGCGGGCCCGCGCGATGTCACCGTCGATCTTGTCGGTGATGGAGGCGACGGCGAACACGGCGAACGCGGCGAGGCGCCAGCCGGTGCCGTCCAGGAACAGCAGCCAGACGAACACCGGGACCAGCGCTATCCGGACCAGGGTCAGCGCGTTGGCGATGTTCCAGACACCGGCCGGCGGCGGATCGTGGGAGCCCGCCACCGGATCCGGAGCGCCGGCGATCATGCGATGTCCGCGATCAGGTCGACGCCGTCGCTGCCGGTGACGCGGGCCGCGACGATCTCGCCGATGGGCAGCCCCCCGCCGCGGACGATGACCGTCCCGTCCACTTCCGGCGCCTGGTGCGCGGCGCGGCCCTCGACGTCGCCGTCCCCATGCATTACACCGCCCGAACCCACCTCTTTGTCCTCCAGCAGGACGTCCACCCGCGAGCCGATCCGGTCCTCGGCGCGCTGGGCGGTCAGCTCCTCGGCGAGGCCCGACAGCTCCTCAACCCGGCGGGCGACCTCGGCCGGGTCGAGCTTGCCGTCGAGGTCGGCGGCCTCGGTGCCGTCCTCGTCGGAGTAGCCGAACACGCCGACCGCGTCGAGCCGCGCGGCGGTCAGGAACTCCGCCAGCTCCTCGAAGTCGTCCTCGGACTCGCCGGGGAATCCGACGATGAAGTTGGACCGCACCCCCGCCTCCGGGGCGAGCCGGCGGATCTGGTCGAGCAGCCCCAGGAACCGCTCCCGGTCGCCGAACCGCCGCATCGAGCGCAGCACCGGCCCGCTCGCGTGCTGGAACGACATGTCGAAGTACGGGGCGACGCCGGGCGTGCCGCAGATCGCCTCGATGAGTCCGGGCCGCGTCTCGGCCGGCTGCAGGTAGCTCACCCGGACGCGCTCGATGCCGTCCACGGCGGCGAGGTCCGGCAGGAGACCCTCCAGCGCCCGCAGGTCGCCGAGGTCCTTGCCGTAGGACGTGGAGTTCTCGCTGACCAGGACCAGCTCGCGGACGCCGTGTCCGGCGAGCCAGCGGGCCTCCTCCACCACCTCCGCCGGCGGGCGCGACACGTACGCGCCGCGGAACGCGGGGATGGCGCAGAACGTGCACCGCCGGTCGCAGCCGGACGCCAGCTTCAGCGGCGCCACCGGGCCGCCGCCGAGCCGCCGCCGCAGCACCCGCGGCCCGGACGCCGGGGCCACGCCCTCCGGAAGCTCGTCCTGCCCGCCATGCCCGGGGACCGCGACGCCGCCCGGCTGCTCCCCGGATGACGCTCCGGCGCCGCCGCGCACGAACTCGGAACGCTCGACGGGGCTGATCGGCAGCAGGGTCCGCCGGTCGCGCGGGGTGTGCGCGTCGCGCCTGCGTCCCGCGAGCACGTCGTCGAGCCGGTCGCCGATGCCGGCGTAGTCGTCGAAGCCGATCACCGCGTCGGCCTCGGGGAGCGCCTCGGCCAGTTCCCTGCCGTACCGCTCGGCCATGCAGCCGGCCGCCACGACCTTGGCGCCCGAGTCGTGCGCGGCCAGCAGCGTGTCGATGGAGTCCTTCTTCGCCGCCTCGATGAACCCGCAGGTGTTGACGACCACGACGTCGGCGCCGTCCGTCTCCTCGGCCAGGTCCCAGCCCGCGTCCTCCATGCGCGCGGCGAGCTCCTCGGAATCGACCTCGTTGCGGGCGCAGCCGAGCGTGATGAGTGAGACCTTGCGGCGAGTCGACATGACCCTACGGTAATGGGCGCACCCGCCAGAGCCGACCAGCGACCCGAGATCGGAACCGCCTCGTCGCCGTGGCGGGTCTCCCGGTCGTGCGGGCAGGCTCAGGTGAGCGGGGTCAGGCCGGCAAGCCCGAGCGGGGGGGGCAGGCGGGGTCAGGCG
>NZ_SMKK01000374.1 GCF_004348425.1 Actinomadura sp. 7K507 | reverse complement strand
GGAAATCCCGCCGCCCCCAGCCCGAAGCCGCCTGACGGACGCGGACGGCGAGCGAGGGAGATCGCGAACGGGGCGGCGCCCGCCGGATCCGTTGTGGATCCGGACGGGCGCCCGCACCCTGGGCAGGCGCCCATGTGCCGGCGGAGCGGGCACATGCACACGGTGGGCGCCTGAGGCTCTGCACCCGTGACTATGCGCGCTCCGATGCGAATGGTCACCCTTGTGTACATTGCGTTCACGGTGAGGCAGAGACGGAAGGTGCGCGTGTGCGGCGTCCCGAATGGGCGATCCCCGGTCGCTGGAGCCTGGCGCGGCAGCTGCTCGTGCTGCAGGCCGCGATCGTCGGGCTGCTCGTGGCGGCCGGCGCGACCATCGCCTACCTGGACGCCGGGCGGTCCGCCGACGACGCCGCGACGCAGACCGTGACGGCGGTCGCCAAGAGCATCGCCGACGCGGACAACGTCCGCACCGCGCTCGCGTCCCCCGACCCCAGCCGGCTCCTGCAGCCGTACGCCGAGCGCGTCCGGCGCGACACCGGCGTCGACTTCGTCACGATCATGAACCCGGCCGGGATCCGCTTCACGCATCCGAACCCGTCCCGGATCGGCGGGCACTTCGTCGGCAACACCGGGCCCGCGCTCGCCGGGCTGACGTTCACCGAGACCTACACCGGCACGCTCGGCCCGTCCGTCCGCACCGTCGCCCCCGTCGTCGACGGCGGCCGTGTCGTGGCGCTGGTCGCGGTCGGCATCACGATCCACGTCATCTCGGCGGAGCTGCGCCAGCGGCTCGTCTCCCTCGCCGGCATCGCCGCCGCCGTCCTGGCCGTCGGCGTGGGCGGCAGCTACCTGGTCGCCGCCCGCCTGCGCCGCCAGACCCGCGGCGTCGCGCCCGGCGAGCTGCGCGAGATGTTCGAGTACTACCAGGCGATCCTGCACACCGTCCGCGAGGGGCTCGTCCTGCTGGACCGCTCGGGCCGCGTCGTCCTCTGCAACGACGCCGCCCGCGACCTCCTCGACCTGAACCCCCCGCGGACGGATCTGCGTGGGCGGGCCGTCGCGGACCTGGGGCTGCCGGACGAGCTCGTCGCCACCTTCGTCTCAACGGAGCCGCGGTCGGACGAGGTCCACCTCGCCGACACGCGGGTCCTCGTCGTGAACACCTCGCCGGTGCGGTCGCGGGACCGGGCGAAGGGCAATGTCGTCACCTTGCGCGACCACACCGAGCTGCAGGGGCTGACCGGCGAGCTGGACACCGTGCGCGGGTTCGCCGAGTCGCTGCGCTCGCAGGCCCACGAGGCGGCGAACCGCCTGCACACCGTGGTGTCGCTGGTGGAGCTGGGGCGTCCCGACCAGGCCGTCGAGTTCGCCACCGCCGAGCTGAGGACCGCGCAGTGGCTCACCGACCGGGTCGTCGGGTCGGTGACCGAACCCGTGCTGGCCGCGCTGCTGCTCGGCAAGTCCGCGGAGGCCGGGGAACGCGGCGTCGACCTCGTCGTCACCGACGACACCGTGATCGAGGGAGTTGCCGAGCCGCGCGACCTCGTGACCATCCTCGGCAACCTCATCGACAACGCGGTGGACGCCGCCCTCGCGGGCGCGGACGCGCGCCCGCCGCGCGTGGTCGTGCGCGCCCGGACGGACGGCGGCGCCCTCGTCCTGGAGGTGTCCGACAGCGGGCCGGGCGTGGACCCGGCCGCCGTGCCCGAGATGTTCCGGCGCGGCTGGACGACCAAGACGTCCGGCGGGCCGGTCGGCCACGGCCTCGGGCTCGCGCTGGTCGGGCAGGCCGTGCGGCGGCACGGCGGCGAGGTGCGCGTGGGCCACGACGACGGCGCGGTGTTCACCGTCCGCCTGCCCCTGGACGCGCCGTGATCACGGTGCTCGTGGTCGAGGACGACCCGGTCGCCGCCGAGGCGCACCGCTCCTACGTCGAACGCGTCGCCGGATTCACCGTCGCCGGTGTCGTGCACTCCGGGGCGGAGGCGCTGCGGTTCTGCGAGCGCACCGCCGTCGACGTCGTCCTGCTGGACTTCTACCTGCCCGACACCCACGGCCTCACGGTGTGCCGCGCGCTCCGCGCCGGGGGCAGCGACGTCGACGTCATCGCCGTCACCTCCGCCCGGGACCTGGCGGTGATCCGGTCGGCGGTGGCGGTCGGCGTCGTCCAGTACCTGCTCAAGCCGTTCACGTTCGCGTCCCTGCGCGACAAGCTCGACCGGTACGCCCGGTTCCGGGAGCAGGCGGTCGGCGCCGGCGAGGTCAGCGGCCAGGCCGACGTGGACGGCATGCTCGCCACCCTCCGCACCCCCGATCACCGGACGCTGCCCAAGGGCATGAGCGGCGAGACGCTCCAGGCCGTCACCGAGGTGCTGGCCGGCGCCGCCGACGGGCTGTCGGCCGCCGCGGCGGCCGACCTCACCGGCGTCTCCCGCGTCACGGCCCGCCGCTACCTCGAATACCTCGCGGAGAACGGGCTGGCGCACCGCCGGCCGCACTACGGGCAGGTCGGCCGCCCGGAAGTGCGCTTCTATCCCGGGTAGACGGGGTACGCATGTGACATCGGTGAAACGACATCGGGGGAGTTGTCGTGAGCGACAAGCCAGGTAAGGACGAGGCGACCGGGAACGCCGAAGGGGAGCGTGCCGGGCGCTCGCCGGGTGCGGGGGGCGGCGCGGACGGCGGGCCGAAGAAGAAGCCCGGCGACGCGGCCCGCAAGATGCGCGCGATGTTCAAGGGCCAGGGGGCGGGGCCGGCGCGGCCCGCGTCCGGCGACGACGGGGCCCGTTCCGCGGCGGCCGAGTAACCAGACATTGACCGTCTCTTTCTCCGATGTGGCGGTTTGCCCGACGTGCGGCGAGCATCTATCGCACATCAGCCGAGGCATTGGGGGACGTCATGAGCCAGGACGACGCACGGACCGCCGGTCAGGGCTCCACCGGGACGATGCGCAGACGGGCCGCCGACGGCGGCTCCAGCGAGCTCGTCACGTCCGAAGGCAACACCAGGATCGCCGACACCGTGGTCGCCAAGATCGCGACGATGGCTGCCCGGCAGGTCGGCGGCGTGTACGAGATGGGCGCCGGGGTGTCGCGGACGATCGGGTCGGTCCGGGACCGCATGCCCGGCGTGGGGTCCGACGACACCCAGGGGGTGGACGTCCAGGTCGGTGAGCGCCAGGCCGCCGTCGACATCGACCTGGTCGTGGAGTACGGGCTGTCCATCCCCGACCTCGCGGGCGCGGTGCGCACCAACGTCGTCAACGAGATCGAGCACATGTGCGGCCTGGAGGTCGTCGAGGTGAACATCACCGTGGACGACGTCCACCTGAACGGGGACGAGTCGGACGAGAGGTCCGAGGAGCCCAGGGTTCGATGATCGCCTGGGACGTGGAGCAGCAGGTCGGGGCCGGGCCGTCCGGGCCGGTGCCGGAGGGGGCGGTCGCCGATCTGGCGGAGCGGGTCGCCGAGGCGGCCATGACGTGCCCGGACGTGCTGGGCCTGACGTCGGGTCCGCGCGGCTGGATCGCGACCTACCGCGCGGGGCCGCCGCTCACGGGGGTGGCGGTGCGTTCCGGTGAGGTCGAGGTCGGGGTCGTCGTCCGGTACGGGAGGCCGTGCGTCGAGATCGCCGACGATGTCAGGCGGCTGGTGCGCCCGCTCGCGGGCCCGCGAAGGGTGGACGTCCTGATCGGTGACCTGGCCGATGACGGCTGACGCGCCGCCCACGGACACCGGGCGGGCGGGCGCGGACGAGAAGGGGAAGATCCGCATGGACATGAGACTGCTGTGGCCCCTGGTCGGGATGGCCTTCGGGGTGGCGCTCGGGTTCGCCGGCGCGTTCGGGGGGTTCGGGCCGTTCTTCATCGTCCTGTTCCTCGGCGCGCTCGGCTTCCTCGTCGGCCGCGCCATCGAGGGCGATCTCGACCTCGGGCGGCTGGTCGGCACCGGCCGGCGGGCGCGATGACGGGCGCGGTGGCGTCCGATGTGGTGATGGACGCGGAACGGGGCCGCACGACGATCCGCGAGCAGGCCGTGGCGCGCATCGTCGCCAGGGCGGCGGCGGAGGTCGACGAGTCCGGTGGGGTCGGCCGAACCGTTCTCGGCGTGCCGGTCCCCGGGCGCCGTCCCGCCCGCACGGAGGTCCGGGTGGACGGCGACGTCGTCACGGCGAGGGTCGCGATGTCGGTGAGCTACCCGATGCCGGTGCGCGATGTGGCGCGGCAGGTGCGCGAGCGTGTGCGCGGCCGGGTGGAGGAGCTGACCGGCTTCACCGTCCGGCAGGTGGACATCGACGTCTCCGAACTGGGCCGTCCCGCCGCGGGTGAGAGGACCGTGCGGTGACCGCGCAGGCCCGGGGGGCGGCGACCGGTCTCCGGTCCGCCGCCGGGCGGCCCGAGCCGAAGACAGGGGGGCGCCAAGCCGGGGGGCGCAAGGCAGACCGTGCGGCGAGGCACGCGTTCCGCTCGCGCCGGGTGCGGCCCGCCATGGTCGGTGCGCTGCTGCTCACGGCGGCGAGCGTGCTCGCCGCGATCGAGGTCATCTCGGCGCTGTTCGACCGTCCGGCGGGCATCTTCCCGTACGGGTGGGTGAGCGACGCGGCGTGGGACGACTGGTACGTGCTCGCGATCTTCGGTGCGCTGGCGCTGCTCGGCCTGCTCTTCCTGCTGGCCGCCCTGATGCCGGGCAAGTCGCGGATGGTCCCGCTGCACGGCCGGGACCCGAACCTGATGATGGGGGTGAGCAGGCGCGGGCTCAAGCGCGCCGTCGCCGCGGCCGCCGAGGACGCGCCGGGGGTGTCGGGCGTGCGGCGGGTCCGGCTGCGCCGCCGCCGGGTGAAGGTGGTCGCGAAGACGCCCGTGCACGAGCCCGCGGGGCTGGACGAGGGCGTCGCCGAGGCCGTGCGCGACCGGCTCGACCGGCTCGACCCGCTGCCCCGCCGGTCGGTCCGGGTGCGGATGAAGCACCAGGGGGCGTGATGGACCGCCGTCCCGCGCACCTCAACCGCACCGGGCTGGCCCTGGCCGGCGCCGTCCTCGCCGCCGCCGGGGGCGCGGGCCTCGCGCGGGGCCTGGGCGCTTTCGGGGACGGGCGGGCCTCCGCGCCGGTCCTCACCGGCGGAGCCCGCGGCTTCGCCGAGGACAACGGCTGGTTCTGGCCCGCCGTCGCCGCCGCGGTGGTCGTCCTGGCGCTGCTCGGGCTGGCCTGGCTGCTCGCGCAGGCGCGCACGGGCCGGCTTCCGGGCCTGGCGCTGGAGCCGGACGCCGAGGTGGGGACGACGCGGTTGTCGGCCAAGGCCGTCGCCGACGCGGTCGAAGCCGATATCGGGGAGTATCCGGGCGTGCGGAAGGTGCGGGCCCGGCTGATCGGCTCGTCCCGGCGGCCCGAGTTGCGGCTGAGCATCGCGTACGGGCAGCACGCCGACCCCGCCGAGTTGCGCCGGCGCGTCCAGGACGAGGCCGTGCCGCGCCTGCGCGCCGCGCTCGAGCGGGACTCGCTGCCGACCGTGGTGCGGTTGCGCCTGGTGCCCGGGGACCGGACCCCCACCGTCATCTGATCCTGGACGACACTTTGAGGTGTATTGAGGGCTATTCGTCCCTTATGGGGCTAATGTCCGAAGTGGACATGACGTCGAGGGCATGAAGGAGGCACGCTTGTCCGACCTCTCAGTTTCGGGCGGCTCCACCACGGGGTCCTTCGGCGCATGGAGGGAACAGACGAACCAAAGCAAGGGCCCCTCCCGCTGAGCGGCCCGACGGCCCGGGGGCCGCGGCGGTATACGCCGCGGCCC
>NZ_SMKK01000373.1 GCF_004348425.1 Actinomadura sp. 7K507 | reverse complement strand
CGGCAGGCCAGGCGTCGGACGAGATGGAGGACGACGACTACTGGGCGACGATCACCTTCGACAAGCCCAAGTTCCCGTGGCAGCACGACGACGAGCGCTCGGACGCCGACCTCGCCGCCGACCCGCTGAACGCGCAGGCTCCCGCCGAGTACCAGCAGGTCGAGCAGCCGGGCCTGACGCAGCCGGCCCTGACCCAGCCGGTGTCGATGGGCGCGGAAGCCCTCAACGGCGTGGGCGGCGGCCAGGGCCCCGGAACCGGTCCCCAGCACATGGCGGGCCCCGGCGGGTTCCAGGGCGGCTCCCCGTTCGCCGGCCACGACCCGGGCTCGACGGCGCTCGACCCGCTCCCCGCCGAATTCGCGGGCCCCGGCATGCAGGGCGGCGGACCGCAGCCGCCCTACGGCGGCCCCGGCGCTCCCGACCAGCAGGTCTACGGCGGGCAGGAGCCCCAGCCCGCCTACGGTGCGGCCGACTACGGTCCCGGCGACCCGCCCTACGGACAGGACCAGTACGGCGGCGATCAGGGTTACGCCGAGCAGCCGCAGTACGGCTCCCCAGAACCGTCCTACGGCTCCGACCCGCTCGGCGGCCGCCAGCAGCCCGCCGGACCGCCTCCCGGAGGACGCCAGGACGGCTTCGACATGCCGCTCGGGCCCGGCGGACCGCGGGGCGGCGACCCCCGGGTGTCCGACCCGCTCGGGCTGCCGCTCGGCCGCCACGACGAGCCCGCCGGCCCGCCCGCTCCTCCGCCGCCCGCGCCGCCCGCCGCACCGGCCGCGCCCGCGGCGCACGGCGCCCCCGGCGGAGGAACCGACACCGACGGCCACAAGCTGCCGACCGTGGACGAACTGCTGCAGCGCATCCAGTCCGACCGGCAGCGGTCGTCGGGCGGGGGCCCGTCCGACACGGGCGGCTCCTACGGTGGCGGCTCCCTGAACGACCCGCTCGGCGACCCGCTCAGCACCGGCTCGTTCGGTACCAGCGGCAACACCGGGAACACCGGTCCGTGGCCGTCCGGCGGACAGCCCGGCGGGTACGACTCCGGGCTCGGCGCAGGCGTCCCGTCCGGCCCGCCGCCCGGGTACGACCAGGGCATGGGCGCGCCGTCCGGCTACGGGCAGGGCCAGCAGAACGACGGCTACCCGACGGCCCCGGCCTACGGCGACTCGCCCCGCTACGACGACCCGCTCGGCGGCGGCCGCGAGCCCTTCAACGCGTTCGGCGCCCCGGAGAACGGTTCCGGCGGTGCGGGCGGCGTCTACGGCGACTTCAGCGGCAGCAGCTACAACGGCGGCGACCCGCTGGCCGCGCCGCACGACCCGGGCACGCAGGGCGGCTACCAGGATCCGAACGCCACGCAGGCCTACGGCAACGGCTACTACGGCGGCCAGCAGCAGGGCGGCTACCCGCAGGGCGGCGGCCAGCCGAACGACGCCCCGTACAGCTCCCGCCAGACCGCCGACGACTGGGAGAACTACCGCCGCTGACACCCCGGCCGCCCGGGAACCGCACCGCGGGACCGCCCGGCCGGCCGAGCAGTCAAACGAGGGCCGCCGGATCCGTCCGGCGGCCCTCGTTCGCGGTGGTGCCCCGGCCCGGACCCACGAAGACGTGAGCACATGGACGCGTAACACGCGAGGGTCAGGGTGGGTGAAGGGGCACTAATGCTGGTTACATACACAGAGTGACTTCAAAGCCACTCAACGTATCCAATTTGCGGCGGGATGTCCTCTCGTCGTTCGTCGTGTTCCTCGTCGCGATCCCCCTTTCGCTGGGCATCGCGGTCGCCTCCGGCGCCCCGGTCGCCGCCGGGCTGATCGCCGCCGTCGTCGGCGGGATCGTCGCGGGCCTGATCGGCGGATCGCCGCTCCAGGTCAGCGGCCCGGCGGCCGGACTCACCGTGATCGTCGCCGAGCTGGTGCAGACCTACGGCTGGCGCGCCACCTGCACGATCACCCTGCTCGGCGGGCTGCTGCAGATCGCGCTCGGCGCCTGCCGCGTCGCCCGTACCGCCCTCGCCGTCTCCCCCGCCGTCGTGCACGGGATGCTCGCGGGCGTCGGCGTCGTGCTCGTCCTGGCCCAGGTGCACGTGGTGCTCGGCGGCAGCCCCCAGCAGTCGGCGCTCGCCAACCTGGGCGAGCTGCCCGGCCAGCTCGCCGATCCGCGCACCCACCCGGCGCTGCTCGGCGCGCTGACGGTCCTGGTCCTGGTGGGCTGGTCCCGGCTGCCGCGCAACGGGCCGCTGCGCCTGATCCCCGGACCGCTGCCCGCCATCGCCATCGCGACCCTGGCCGCCTGGTCGCTCGGCTGGAACGCGCAGCGCGTCGCGCTGCCGGACACCCTGCTCGGCGACTGGGACGCCCCCGTCCTGCCGCAGGGCTCACCGGCCGGAATCGTCGGCGCCGTCGTCTCCATCGGGCTCGTGGCGGCCGTCGAGTCGCTGCTGTGCAGCGTGGCCATCGACCGGCGGCGTCCCGCCGGCGTCCCGCGCGCCGACCTGGACCGGGACCTGCTCGGCCAGGGGGCGGGCAACGCGGTGTCGGGGTTCCTCGGCGGGCTCCCGATCGCGGGCGTGATCGTCCGCAGCACGGCCAACCTGGAGGCGGGCGCCCGCTCCCGCGCGTCCACCGTCCTGCACGGGGTGTGGGTGCTCGGGCTCGCGCTGGCGTTCGGCCCGCTGATCGAGCAGGTGCCGCTGCCGGCCCTCGCGGCGCTGCTCGTCGTGCTGGGGATCAAGCTCATCGACATCGCCCGCATCCGTGACCTGCGTCACCATCGCGAGGCGCCCGCGTACTTCACCACGCTGGTCGGAGTGGTCGTCCTGGGGCTCGGCGAGGGCGTCCTGGTCGGCATCGGGGTCATGGCGGTGCTGGCGCTGAGGCGGCTGACCCGGCTGTCCGTCCGCGCCGAGCAGCTCGTGCCCGAGCCGGAGGACGGGCCCGTCCCGATCCGCACCCACGTGGTCGTCGAGGGCACGCTGACCTTCCTCGGCGTCCCGAGGGTGATGCGGTTCCTCCAGGACGTCCCGGCGGGTGCGAGCGTCGACCTCGACCTCAACGTCGACTTCATGGACCATGCCGCGTTCGACGCCATCCACCAGTGGCGCCTCGCGCACGAACGCCAGGGAGGCAGGGTCGACATCGACGAGGTACACGAGGCTTGGTATGAAAGAGCTGTGACAGGTGATATGTCCTCGCCGCGTAAAACGCCGCCGCCTGCCCGCTGGTGGGCACCCTGGGCGAATAGACGGCGGCGTTCGGAAGAGGAACTCGACGCGCCCGAGGTGTCCCCGGCGGCCGTGCTGCTGGACGGCGTCCGCGAGTACCACGGCCGTACCGCCCGGCTGGTCCGGCCGATCATGGCCGAGCTGGCGATGGAGCAGAAACCCCAGCATCTCTTCATCACGTGCGTGGACTCGCGCATCGTGCCCAACATCATCACCGCCAGCGGCCCCGGCGACCTGTTCATCAACCGCAACGTGGGCGCGCTGGTCCCGCGGCACGGCTCCCGCACCCGCGACGACTCGGTGGCGGCCACCGTCGAGTACGCCACCGACGTCCTCGACATCCGGACGATCACCGTCTGCGGCCACTCCAACTGCGGCGCGATGGCCGCGCTCCTCGCCGGCGGCACCGAGGTCGAGCATCTGGCCTCGCTGTCCCGGTGGCTCAAGCACGGCAACCACAGCCTCGCCCGGTTCCTCGCCACCGACCCCACCGGGGAGGACGAGCCGCCCCTCACCCGCCTGTGCAAGATCAATGTGATGCAGCAGCTCGACAACCTGCTGACCTACCCCTGGCTCCGCAAGCGCGTCGAGTCCGGCGAGATCGAGCTGGTGGGCCTCTACCTGGACCTGCAGTCCGCCAACGTCGACATCCTCGACCGGGCGAAGGGGGCCTTCGTCCCCGTACCCGACGACGCCCAGCAGACCTGGACCGTCACCTGACACGAACGCGCACCTGACACGTACGCGCACCCTCACACGAACGCGTGGGCCGTCCCCCGCCAGGACGGCCCACGCCTCAGTGTGATTCCGCGTCAGCGTGATTCAGCGGTGTCTCCGGTCAGCTGCCCACGAGTTCGTCCTCGCGGCGTGCGAGCCCGTCCTCGCGCCGCCCGTAGTCACGCACGTACATCCCCGTCACGCGGCGCGCCCGGCGTGCGCGCCGGTCGGAGGCCGGGAGGAACAGCGCATCGCGCCGGCTGGCGCGCGAGAAGTCCCACAGGTACACCAGACCCGCCAGCCCTCCGGCGAGCACGAGGGCCACGAACACGATGATGAACATCAGCGCTCCTTTCCACGGGGCCCAGCACCCGGCCCCGCCGCCGTCACCGATCAAGGCGGTCAGCTCTTAACTGGACAGTAAGCGCGAAACTTCATCTGCTCTGTGTCGTGTGACCCGAACCTGACGAGTCATGTGCCGCTGGACCGTTCGCCGCAACTTCCACCGCGGCGGCGAACCGGGACGCGATCCAGCGCGGATCGGTGATCGCGGTGCCGACCACGACGCAGGTCGCCCCGGCCTCGATCGCCGCCGACGCCGACGCGGGCGAGTGGTAGCGGCCCTCGGCGACGATCAGCGCACCGGGCAGGGCCCGGCGGAGCGCGCGGACGAGATCCAGGTCGGGGGCCGCCGGGGGCGGCCCCGGCAGGGTGTACCCGGCGAGGGTGGTGGCCACCATGTCCGCTCCGGCCTCGGACGCCGCGACGCCCTCCTCCAGCGTCGCCACGTCCGCCATGAACAGCGCCCCCGCGGCGTGGACGGCATCGATCGACGCCGCGAGCGGGCGGCCGTCGGGGCGCGGCCGGGACGTCGCGTCGGCGGCGACGACCTGCGCGCCCGCCTCGGCGACGGCGCGGGCGGCCGCGACGGTGGGGGTGATGAACACGCCGCCCGTCCCGTCCTTGGTGAGGCCGACGACGGGAAGGTCCACGGCGGCGGCGACGGCGGCCACGTCGGGGACGCCGCCCACCCCGCCGCAGCGGATCGCGGCGGCGCCTCCCCCGGCCGCGGCGTGCGCCATCCGGACGATGGCGCCGGTGTCGCGCAGCGGATGGCCCTCGTCGGCCTGGCAGGACACGATCAGCCGCCCGGCGACGGCCGCGGCGAAGGACTCGGGGGTCATCGGGCGCTCCCTTGGGTCGTGGCCATGGCGAGGAGGGCCGCGCCGGCCAGCGGCGCGTCCGTGCCCAGCCGGGCCGGGACGATCGGCGTCGCGCGCAGCAGCGGCAGCGCGTCGGCCCGGAACGCGGCGGTGACCGCGTCCAGGAACGGAGGGCCGATCCGGGCGACGCCGCCGCCGATCACGACGGCGTCCGGGTCCAGGACGGCGAGGAGCCCCGCCAGGGCGCGTCCCAGCAGGGACCCGGCACGCGGGGCGTCACCGGTGGCCTCGATGGCCGGGCCGGAGGCCGCGGCCTCCAGGTGGTCGCGGCGCCCGCAGCCGCAGGGTACCGCCCCCCGCTCGGGGACGAGCAGGTGTGCGATCTCCCCGGCGGTGCCGTGGGCCCCGTGTTCGAGGTGCCCGGCGGTGGTCAGAGCGCCGCCGATACCTGTCCCCACGGAGACGTGCAGGACGCGGTGGTACCCGGCGCCCGCACCGAGCCGGGCTTCGCCGTACGCCATGGCGCGGACGTCGTTGACCACGGTGACGGGCAACCCGGTCGAGCCGGCGAGGATCTCCCGGACCGGGGTCCCGGCCCAGCCCGGGAGCACGTCGGTGGCGGAGACGACGCCGCCGGTGCCGGGGTCGATGACGCCGGGCGCTCCGACGCCCAGGGCCAGGACGGGAACGTCACCGAAACCGCCCAGCAGGCGCGCCGCCGCCGCGAGGACGGCCTCACCTCCCCCGGCGGGCGTCGCCACCCGGGCCCGCTGCCGGACCGTTCCATTCCCGTCCACGAGCGCGGCGGCGATCTTCGTCCCGCCGATGTCGAGCGCCGCGTACAAC
>NZ_SMKK01000372.1 GCF_004348425.1 Actinomadura sp. 7K507 | reverse complement strand
CCTTGACACCGAATCCCCCACCCGCACCCCCGAACCCGACTAACCGTTTGCACGGCGCCTCGCCGCGTCCCCTACACTTGTCCCAAGTCACGTGGCGGCCACCACCGCCACACTCCAGGCCCCCTTCGTCTAGCGGCCTAGGACGCCGCCCTTTCAAGGCGGTAGCGCCGGTTCGAATCCGGTAGGGGGTACCACGCGCATGGCTGCATGATCATCACGCGGCCAGGCGCCATCCCTCGTGACCACCGCATTCGCCGCTTCTAGCTGCGTGCCCGCCGTTTCGGGCGTGACCGTGACCTGGACATCGACCCGGTTGCCCGAGCGCCATAGAGGAGACCGGCCGTGTCAACCTCCTACGACTGGCTAGGCGAGTTCGGCGACCTCGAGGGGTACATGTTCGTAGGGTTCGTCCACGGGGCCGACCCCTCCGGGCTGCTGGTGAGCATGGACGCGGGGACGGTGACCGGCGAGATGACCTTTGACCAGCTCAAGCAGCAGCCCACGCCCAGCGTGCGGGAGGTCCCGCCCAATGCAACGCGGCTGGGCGCGACTCGACTCGGTGCCTGGACCGTGCTGTGGTCCGACAACGCCGTCGCGAACCAGCTCATCGACGCGCTGGTGAAAGCGGCTCCAGCGCGCGCCATGGTGATCGTGGCCGGCTCCTACTCCATCAGTAGCCAGTTCCTGTACCGCCGCGACGGTTTCGTCCAACTGGCCTTCGAGCCCTACGACCGCACCGCCATCACCGGGCAGGACGCCGAGTCCTTCGTCCCCTTGATGGCCTCGGCCGGAGTGCCCCTCATCCCCGTGGACCGTGCGACCGGGCTCCCGCTGGATTCCGACGCCGACGACCCCGGTGACCCCATCCGCGGATCTCTGACGCTCGCCGACCAGATCACCGGAACACACCTGACAGCCGAGGTCCTGAGGGGCGCCTTCACCTGGGGCCTGTTCACCCGTGATGACTTCTCCCCCGCCAAGCCGGTCAGCACCCACCCGCTGCGCGACACCGAGAACATCGAGTCCGCCCTGGAGGCGGCCACACCCACCGCGCGCAGCCGAGCCGTCATGTTCGCCCTGCAACACATAGCCGAGGACGCGCAGGTCACCGGTGACCCGGTCGTGACCCGAGCCCTGGAAGCCGTCCGGCAGGGACACACCGAACCACCCGCCGACCTGGCCCCGGTACTGCAGGCGTGGAGGCAGGAAGCCCGCTCCGCACCCAAGCGATGGGAGGTCGGCCCGAACGACACCGAGAAGATCGCCCAGATGCGCCGTGGCGTGTACCGCAACAGACTCGCCGAAGCGCTGGAAGCCGCCTACGGCATCGACCCCGCCCAGGCCGCGGCCGCCGTCATCTCCCACGTCCGGCATGACGTCACCGCCCGCCCCCGACTGCTGGACATCCTGAAACAATGACCCCCCAACCCAGGCCCCTACGGCCATAGAGGCGACGTTAAGGAGATCGTTCCTTCGCTGTCTCCCTTGCCGACGCCTACGGGGTCACCATTCCCGCGCCGGACCTGCAGACCTTTCGATGCGCCTGGCGACCACTCCCTGTGGCCCCCTCTACAACCGTCATGTGAGTCCAGGCCGCGAGCTGGCAGCCCTCCTGCACGCGGTTTCGCCGTCGGAAACCTGATCCGCCGACGGCTGCGTTTGCGGCCTGGATCGCTTGTCCACGGGACGCCCGCCGATTCGATACCGCCAATCGTGGCCCTGGCCTGGGGTTCACACCACGCAAGAACCGCGCCGGTTCGGTGAGAGGCCGGAAGGAAGAAGGAGCGTGGGTTCAGTCGAGGTGGAAGGCGAGGAGGGCGGGGCCGTGTGCGGCGGCGAGGGTGGGGCCCTTGGTGCTGAGTTCCCATTGCTTGTGGGAGACAGGGGTTGTTATGGGGTAATTCCAGATGGCTTGTCCTGTTTTGGCGTCCCAGGCGTAGAGGCCCGAGTTCGTGGTGCCTGCCACGCCGAGGCAGATCAGCCCGCCGGTGGCGATTAGTGGGGCGTTGTCGGGCGCGGGGGTGTCGGCGGACCAGAGACGCCTGCCGGTGCGGGCGTCCAGGGCGACGAGTTGCGGGCTGTCCAGGA
This sequence comes from Actinomadura sp. 7K507, assembly GCF_004348425.1. Taxonomy (GTDB): domain Bacteria; phylum Actinomycetota; class Actinomycetes; order Streptosporangiales; family Streptosporangiaceae; genus Spirillospora. The sequence continues at coordinate 3,908 of NZ_SMKK01000372.1, read as the reverse complement.
CGTAGGCGTATCTCCCGTCGACCAGGAAGTTTCGTGCCCGGCCGCCGGGTGAGGTCGGCGTGTAGGTCCACCGCTGTCGGCCGGTGGACGCGTCCAGGGCGTAGATGGTCGGCCCGTTCATGTAGACCAGGCCATTGGCCACGGTCACGTTGAGCAAGAGCGCGTCCTTGTCAGGGTCCCTTGCGGCGTTGGGGAGCTCCGCGCTCCAGACCTTACGGCCGGTGTCGGCCGACAGCGCGTCGAGAGTGGCGCGAGCGGAGCTGGCGAAGATCAGTGCACCGTCGCGCGGCATCAGGAGCATCGTCTCGAGCGGCCTTGACCACCGGACCTCGCCCGTCGCGCTGTCGAGCGCGAAGTGCCGGCTCTGGCCACCCTCCTTGATCGCCCCGACAAGGACGGTGGGGCCTTGGACGCCGTGGCAGTTGATGTAGGTGTACGAAGCCTGCGGCCACTCGCGTATCCAGAGGCGGCGGCCGGTGGCCGGGTTCAGGCCGATGATCGTCCGGTCCCCGGTGAGGATCAGCAGGCCGCTGGTCGGGACGATGAGCTCGGGGTACCGGTATTCCGCCGGTGGGTCGTAGGTCCACTTGTCCGTCTGGGACTCGTCCCTGGCGACGACCGCGACGCTGGAGCCGGGCATCGTGTAGATGAGCTCCGGTCCGGCGACCATCTGGCCGGTTTCGGACCAGAGCTGCCGACCGGTGGCCAGCGAGTAGCAGCGGAAGTCGTCCTCGAAGACCCCGCGGGCGACCGAGATGATCGATCGAGGGCGGACTACGAGGCCCATGTCGTCCTCGTCCTCGATCGTGGTTCGCCACAGCAGCTTCGGAGGGGAGAGCCGGACTTCCTGCTCGCCTCGGGTCGCGGCCAGTGCGGCGGCGGTTCCGCCGCCGATGGCGGCGAGTCCGGCGATGGCGGCCCCGCCGGCCAGCAGCCGTCGCCGGGTGCGGGCGACGGCTACCGTTCGCAGATCCAGGACGAGGGTGTCCTCCCGCTGCCGCAACTCGTCGCCCATGTCGCCGGGGAGCCAGCCGGGCGTGACCGGCTGGGCGGCCGGCAGCGTCGGCAGCAGTTTCGTGGGCGGACGCCGGTCGGGATCCCGGCTGAGGCAGGCGGCCACCAGCTGCGCCAGGGAAGCCGGGACGCCGTCCAGGTCGGGTTCTTCGTGCAGCGTCCGATGGATGATCGTAGGGACCGCGCCCTTGCCGAACGGTGGGCGGCCGGTGGCGGCGAAGGCCAGCACGGCGCCGTAGGCGAACACGTCGGCGGCCGGTGTGAGTCGCGTCCCGTGGATCTGCTCGGGGGACATGTAGCCGGGGGAGCCGATGAACTGGCCCTCCGCGGTGAGCGTGGCGGTGTCGGCGGCCTTGCTGATGCCGAAGTCGATGACCTTGGGGCCGTCCTTGGCGAGCAGGATGTTGGCCGGTTTGAGGTCGCGGTGCAGCAGGCCCGCCTCGTGGATCGCGATCAGGGCCTCGCCCAGTCCGGCGCCGAGGGTGCGCAGCGGCGGCTCCGGCATGGGTCCGTACTGTTCGACCGTCGCCTTCAGGTCGAGGCCGTTGACGTACGCGATCGCCAGCCACGGGACGGTGCCGTCGGGTTCGGCCTCGACGACCGGGCTGGTGAACGCGCCGCTGACCTTCTGGGCGGCCTCGACCTCGCCCCGGAATCTGGCGCGGAAATCGGGGTCTCCGGCGAGTTCGGGCCGCACGACCTTGATGGCCACCGCTCGTCCCGCCGGGGACGCGCCCAGGTAGACCACGCCCATGCCGCCCTCGCCCAGGCGCCGCAGCAGACGGTACCGCCCGATGCGTTCGGGGTCGCCGGGCTCCAGCGCCGCCGTCATCGCCTCACCTGGAAGCGGTAGAGCCGCTTGTGGTCGGTCGCGAAGACCGACGAACCGGACGCCGCGACTTCCCAGCCGCGCTGCGTGCCCGCCGGTCCCCGGTGCGCCCACAGTGCCCGGCCGTCGGTCCCGGCGACGAGGATGCCCTGGGACGGGCCTGCCGGGTCGTTGAAGGCGGCCGCGACGAGGCCGCCGGTCGCCGCGATGTGTCCCCGGTCGTCGGCGAACGGTTCTGGACCGGCCAGCGTCCACCGGGCGGCGCCGGTCGCCTGGTCGTAGGCCTGGAGAACCTCGTCCTTGAAGATCACGTTGGCGCCTGCGGGGATGACGGTGCCGAACTGCTTGTCGGTGTCCCGCGACCACACGGGCCTCCCGGTGGCGGTGTCGACCGCCTGGAGGGTGTCGCCGAAGTTGCCGAACACCCGCCCGCCGGCGACCGAGATGTCCAGGCTCGCCTTGTCCCGGTCGCCGCCGCTCTCGGGCCAGGTGCGGACCCAGCGCTCGCGGCCCGTGAGGGGGTCGAGGGCGGCGAGGGAAGGCTCGGTGCTGAGGTAGAGGCTGGACTGGTCGACCGCTCCGGAGGTCAACCCTCGGCCGGGGAGGTGCCACCGGATCTCGCCGCTGGTCAGATCCAGTGCCCAGTAGTCCCTTCTCGATCGCACGATGACCGTGTCGCCCACCACACCGAGGACGGACGTGGGATCGACGTCGCGCGGCGTGGGGAGGTTCGTGGTCCTGCCGGTCGGAGCATCGACCAACGTGATCGTCTGGTCCTCGGGGTCGCCGACGACGCCGCCGAGGACGACGAGCGTCGATCCGCGGGCGAGGTTGCCCGAGTACTCGGCGTTGGCTTTTTCCTCCGCCCACAGTTGCCGGCCGGAGCCGGCGTCCACCCCGTACATCTCCTGTTCGCCGCCCCACAGCACGACACCGTCCGCCACCAGCACGATCGACGTCCCGGTGACAGGCTTGGGTGGGGTGAACGTCCACGCAGGCGGGGGCGCCGCGGCTAGGGCGGTGGCGCGGGGAGCGGCCCTGGCGGGCTTGGATCCCCCGCGGGTCATCACCCAGCCCGTCGTCCCCGCGCCGATGCCGGCGACGGCGACCGCACCGGCCAGTCCCAGGATCCGGCGTCGCCCGACCCTGCCCGCCGCCGTGTCATCGACCCGCGGCGGCGGTGGGGGCGTGACCGGCTCCGACGCCGCCCTGGTCGCCTCGGCCTCCCTGGCCGCCACCTCCTGACGCAGCGCGGGCGAGTTCAGTGCCTGGGCATCGGCGGGGGTCAGCGCGGCGAGCACGGACTCCAGGGCGGGACGTTCGGCCGGCTCCTTGGCCAGGCAGGCGGCCAGCAGTTCACGCAGTGGCGCGGGCACGCCGTCGAGGCACGGCTCTTCGTACATGACCTCGTAGAGCACTCTGGCCGGGTCCCGCTCGCCGAACGGCTTGGCCCCCGAGGCCGCGTAGACCAGCACACCCGCCAGCGAGAACACGTCCGCGGCGGGCCCGGCGTCCCTGCTTCCGGCGATCTGCTCGGGGGCCATGTAGGCCAGCGTGCCGATCATGGCGCCGGTGCGGGTGAGCCGCGTGTCGTCGGTGACCCTGGCGATCCCGAAGTCGATGATCTTGGGGCCGTCCTCGGACAGCAGGATGTTGCCGGGCTTCAGATCGCGGTGCACCAGACCGGCCCCGTGGATCGCCCGGAGCGCTTCCGCCAGTCCCGCGCCCAGAGCCCGGACGGCGGACTCGGGCAGCGTTCCGACGCTCGCGAGGGCCTCGCTCAGCGTGGGCGCGGGGACGTAGCCGGCGGCGAACCAGGGCTGTGGCGCGTCGGCGTCGGAGTCCAGCACCGGGGCCGTGTAGAGCCCGCTCACCTTGCTCGCGGCGGCGACCTCGCGACGAAACCGCTCCCGGAAGGCCGCGTCGTCGGCGAACTCCCGCCGGATGAGTTTCAGTGCGGCCAGCCGGGCGCCCGGCGATCGGGCGAGGAAGACGATCCCCATCCCGCCCGCGCCGAGCCGGGCGAGGATTCGGTACGGCCCGACCCACGCAGGGTCCCCCGGTT
>NZ_SMKK01000371.1 GCF_004348425.1 Actinomadura sp. 7K507 | reverse complement strand
GCGGGTGGGCGGGGCGGTGCCGCACTCCGCGCACCGCCGCGACGGCCGGGAACGCGAAGAACGCGACCAGGAACGCGGCGGCCCCGGCGACGAGCAGGCCGAGGTGCAGCGATGGTGCGTCGTACCAGGCCAGGCGGTCGTAGGAGTCGGCCGGGTTCGCGGTCGTGACGAGCGTCCTGCCGTCGAACGCGATGCGGCCCTGGCCGCCCTCCTCGGTGAACAGGCCCGGTTGCGTCTGCACCCAGTGCTGGGTGGACTTGTCCGGGTCCATGGAGATGCCGGACGTGGTGAGCGTGCCGTTCTCCCCGGCGGTCACCTCGATGCCGGTCATCAGGCTGTTGAAGCGGGTCAGGTCGGAGTTGCTCGTGCGGTTCGAGCGGTACGTGCCCTCGTACTCCGACACGTCGCCGCCCACTCCGCCGGGCTTGCCGGTCAGGTGCGACGCGGCGGGGGCGTAGTGGTCGGTGACCGCGTCCATGACCTGCTGGCCGAGGAAGGTCGCGTTCCCGTCGGCGCCGTCGCCGTTGTAGACGACGTACACGCCGGCGTTCTGCTCGGGCAGCAGCGCCATCACGCTGTGGAAGCCGGGGACGTCGCCGTCCTTGTACCAGCGGGGATGCCCGTTGCGCGGGCGTTCCTCGAACGTCAGCCCCATGCCGGGCATCCGGTCGTCATGCGTGTAGTGACGGGTGCGCAGGGGCTCGGTGACGTCCGGGCCGCCGATGGCCTCGCTGCCGGACAGCTGCGCGATCATGAACTTGCCCATGTCGGCGGGGGTGGTGACGGGGCCGTTGCCGCTCGGTGTCCACGGTCCGTACTGGCCGCCGTTGGCGGTGAAGCCGTCGCCGGACGGCCGGTACCCCCCGGCGAGGCGCTTCTCGATCGCGGCCGGGGTCGGTACGGCGAAGCTCGTCCCGGACATGCCGAGCGGACGCACGATGCGCCGGTCCAGGTACTTCGCGAACGGCTGCTTCGCGACGGTCTCGACGACGTAGCCGGCGAGCGCGACGCCGTAGTTGTCGTAGGCGACGCGGGTTCCGGGCGGGCGCACGCGCTCGGGCTGCCGCTCCTCGACGCTCTGGCCGAGCGACGGCACGTCCTCCGGGTCCCGTTCGGCGACGCCGATCATGTTCTCGTCGAACCCGGCGGTGTAGGTGAGCAGGTGCCGCAGCGTGACCGGCTTCCCCGGGTAGGTGTCCTCGATCTCGAAGGTGGTCAGGTAGCGGTTGACGTCCTCGTCCAGGCTGAGGCGGCCTTCGCGGACGAGCTGCAGCACGGCGGTCGCGGTGAACGCCTTGGCCATCGAGCCGGTGAAGAAGGCGGTCCGGGCCGGGTCCACGGGCGTGCGGGCCTTGACGTCCGCGACGCCGTAGCCCTCGGCGAAGACCTGGCGTCCGTCCTTCACGACGACGACGGACGCGCCGGGGATCTCGTTCTGGTCGAGCTGCTCGGACACGAGCGGGCTCACGATGCCCGCCAGACCGTCACCGGCCGGTGCCTCCGCCGGCGTCCCGGCCTGCGCGGCGGTGGACGGCACGACGAGGGCGGCGAGGGCGCACACCAGCGTGAACAGGACTTTCCTCATGCGCTCCACGTTCGCCGGAACGTCCCGGCGGCCACCAGTGCCGGGAAGCACCACCCAGTCATGCGGAATGCACGAACCGGACAGAAAGCTAGGATCTCCCAATGGCCGCCGTGGTGATCGTGCTGGTGCTGGCCGGTCTGCTGGTGGCGCCGGACCAGTCCGCGCCGGTGGCGGTGACGGCCGCCATGCTCGCCCTCCAGCTCGTCCACAGCCTGCCGTGGACCCGCCGGTTCCGGGACCGGTACGGGCACTGGACGCTCGCGGCCCAGGCCGTCCTGCTGCCGCTCGGCGGACCCGCCGGGTTCCTCGGCGCGTCGATCCTGCTCATCGCACCCCGCCGGGCGCGGTGGCCGCTGTTCGCCGCAGTCGTCGCCGCCGCCGGGGCACTGCACACCGCCGACCTCTACACCTGCCTGAACGCGATGGGCAACGCGCTGTGCCAGGGACTGCTCGTGTTCGCGCTGACCCGGCTCAGCGATCTGCGGGACGAGCTGGCGGCGACCCGCGGCGAGCTCGCGGCCGGCTCCGTCGCGGTGGAACGCGCGCGGGTGTCGGACGCGCTGGAGAACGCCCTCGGCACCGCCCTGTCGGAGATCATCCGGCTGGCGTCCGAGCGCCGCCCGGACGCGATCCTGGAACGTGCCACCGCCGCGCGCGCCGAGGTCCGCCGCGCCCCCGAACCGGCCCCGGGGCCGCCGTCCGTGCCGCCGCCCGGCGACCTGACGCCCCGGACCGCGCTGCCCATCGTCGTCATCGGCCACCTGTGGTATCCGGTGATCGCGATCGTCTACCTGGTGTCGGTGGGGCCGCCGCCCGCGCTGCTCGCCCTCTACATCGCCGACATCGTCGCGGTCGTCGCGGTGCAGGCGCACCACGTCCGGCCGCGCCCGCCGGGCGTCGCGCCCAGGCACGCGGCCTGGACGCTGCCCGTGCAGGCGGTGCTCGCCGCCGCGCCGCTGCTCTCGCCCGAACGTCCCTATCCGCAGCTCATGTGGCTCGCGGCCGGCGGAATCCTGATCGTCCTGGCGGGGCGGCCCTGGTGGGCGTGGCCGCTGTTCGCCGCCTATGTCGCGCTCGTCCCGGCGACGCTCCTGGCCCGCGGCGGCGGCGCCCTCGACGCGCTCGTCTGGACGGCGGAGACGGCGGGCGGCGCGATGATGTTCTTCGGGCTGGCGCTGCTGACCCATCTCGTCTACCAGGTGCGCGAGGTGCGGATGTCGCTGGCGATGCTGGCCGTCGCGCGGGAACGCCGCCGGATCGCCCGCGACGTCCACGACCTGCTCGGCTCCGGCCTCTGGACGATCATGGTGAAGGCCGACCTCGCCGCCCGCGCCCCCGGCGCGGACGGCGGGACCGGCGGGGACGCCGGGGAGCACGGGGACGACGCGCTGGCCGGCATCGCCGCCGCCGCCCGGCGCACGCTCGGCGACCTGCGAGCCATCCCGGACGACGGGACGGTCGCCCTGTCGACCGCCGAGGAACTGGACTCCGCCCGCGACCTGCTCACCGCGGCGGGCGTCGACGTCACCGTGAGGTGGCCGGACGACCTCGCCGCCGCGGAGCCGGTCGACGCCGTGCTCGCCACCGTCCTGCGCGAGGGCGTCACCAACGTGATGCGGCACAGCACCGCGCGGCACTGCCTGATCGAGGCGTCCCGCGACGGCGACCTGATCCGGCTCCGCGTCCGCAACGACGGGACCGCCACCGAACCGGGCGGGCAACGCGGACCGGGCGGGGAACCGGGGCAGGGCGTCACGAACCTGTCGGCCCGGGTCGGCGCGCTCGGCGGGACGCTGACCGCCGGGCCTCTTCCGGACGCGCGGTTCGAGCTGTCGGTCCTACAGCCAGCCCGCGTCGGCGGCGATCCGGACCGCGTCCAGGCGGTTGCGGGCGCCTAGCTTCGTGACGATCGCCCCCAGGTAGTTGCGGACCGTCCCCCGCGACAGGTACAGCGTCGCCGCGATCTCGGCGGGATCCGCGCCGGACGCCGCCATCCGCAGCACGTCCAGCTCCCGCCCGGTCAGCGGGTTCTCCGGCGCCGTGAGGGCCCGTGCCGCCAGTCCCTGGTCGACGACCCGCTCGCCCGCCGCGACCCGCCTGATCGCGTCCGCCAGTTCCCGCGGCGGCGCGTCCTTCACCATGAACCCGGCCGCGCCCGCCGCGAGCGCCCGGCGCAGCGTGTCCGGCGTCGCCGCCCCGGTCACGACGAGGACCCGGCAGGCGGGCAGTTCCGCGGCGATCCGTCCGGCCGCCTCCAGCCCGTCGACGCCCGGCATCCCGACGTCGAGGACGGCGACGTCCGGCCGGTGGTCGAGCACCGCCGGGACGATCCGGTCGCCGTGTCCGACCTCGGCGACGACCGTCAGGTCGTCCTCCCGTTCCAGCAGCGCGATGAGCGCCCCGCGGACCATGTGCATGTCCTCTGCCACCACTACGCTGATCATCGCCGCGCCTGCCGGGCTCCGGGGCGCACCTGCCGGATTCCGGGGAAGGGCGCGGTGCCCCGGGACGGCCACGAACGCCGAGTGATCACAGCACTCCATTGTGCAGGGTGACCGCCCTCATCGCGAGCCCGGGGATGTCCGCGCGCCTCCGCCCAAGGGGATGTCGCAGGTCGAGAATGAATTGCTCCTCCCTGTAACTGAACCGCGAATGTTTGGGGAAAGACAGAACAACATGGAAACGATCTCGCGTGATCCCGGCGGCCGGGACGAGGAACCCGGTGGCGGCCCGGTGTCCCTTGAGAAGGGGGGACGCACCCGTACCGACTGGATCGTGTACGGCTTCACCGCGATCATGTCCCTGGCGTTCGTGCTCTGGGGCGCGGTCGCGACGGACAGCCTCAGTTCGACGGCGCAGTCGACGCTCGACTGGCTCCTCACGAACGTGGGCTGGCTGTTCGTCCTCGCGGCGACGGGGTTCGTGATCTTCTCGCTGTGGCTGGCGTTCAGCCGCTACGGCAAGATCCCCCTCGGCATGGAGGACGAGGAGCCCGAGTTCCGCACCGTTTCCTGGGTCGCGATGATGTTCAGCGCGGGCATGGGGATCGGGCTGATGTTCTTCGGCGCGGCCGAGCCCCTGATGCACTTCGTCGAACCGCCCCCCGGCACCGACCCCGCGCAGAGCGAGGCGGCGATCGAGACGGCGATGGCCACCACGATCTACCACTGGACCCTGCATCCGTGGTCGATCTACGCCGTGCTGGGCCTGGCGATCGGGTACGGGACCTACCGGCGGGGCCGCAGCCAGCTGGTCAGCGCGGCCTTCACCCCGCTGCTCGGGCGCCGCCGCGCCACCGGCCCGGTCGCCAAGCTCATCGACATCCTCGCCCTGTTCGCCACCCTGTTCGGCTCGGCCGCCTCCCTCGGCATCGGCGCGCTGCAGATCCGCACCGGGATGCAGGAGGCCGGCTGGATCGAGTCCCTCGGCACCACCGTCCTCATCCTGATCATCGTGGTCCTGACGATCTGCTTCGTCGTGTCGGCCGTCTCCGGCATCGCCCGCGGGATCCAGTACCTGTCCAACATCAACATGGTCCTGGCCGCGCTTCTGGCGCTCTTCGTGTTCGTGGTCGGCCCGACCGTGTTCATCCTCGAACTGCTGCCGACCTCCCTCGGCGTCTACATCCAGGACTTCGGCGAGATGGCCTCCCGGTCGGGCGCCACCGGCGGCAAGGCGATGGACGAGTACCTCGCCGCCTGGACGATCTTCTACTGGGCGTGGTGGATCTCCTGGACGCCGTTCGTCGGCATGTTCCTGGCCCGGATCAGCCGCGGCCGCACGATCCGCCAGTTCGTCGCCGGCGTGATCCTCGTGCCCAGCGTGGTCAGCCTGCTCTGGTTCGCCGTCTTCGGCGGCACGGCCATCAGGGAGCAGCAGAACGGCAACGACCCGTACGGGAACGGCACGGAGGAGCAGATCACCTTCAACGTGCTCTCCGAGCTGCCGTGGACGGGGATCACCGCGGTCCTGGTGATGATCCTCGTCGCGATCTTCTTCGTGTCCGGCGCGGACGCGGCCTCGGTCGTCATGGGCACCCTCTCGCAGCGCGGCTCGACCACGCCGCACCGCTGGATGGTCATCTTCTGGGGTGCCCTGACCGGAGGCGTCGCCGCGGTCATGCTCGCGATCGGCGAGCAAGGCGGCACGGAGGAGATCGACAAGGCCTTGACCGGCATCCAGAACATCACGTTCATCGGCGCCTTGCCGTTCGCGATCGTGCTGATCCTGCTCTGCATCTCCCTGGCGAAGGACGTCCGCAGCGACCCGATCATGCAGCGTCAGACCAAGGGCGCCGAAGTCCTGGAGGAGGCCGTCGTCACGGGCACCCGAGAACACCAGGGCGACTTCGAGCTGGAGATCAGACCCATCAACAACGACGACACCGACGACACCCCCGGTCAGTCCCCCCGC
>NZ_SMKK01000370.1 GCF_004348425.1 Actinomadura sp. 7K507 | reverse complement strand
CACAACAACCGCCATCGGCACCCTCCACCGCGACCACCCCACCTGGACCCAACTCCTCACCAACCTCGCCACCCTCCACACCCAAGGCACCCACCTCAACTGGACCCACATCCTCGAAGCCATCGGCATCACGACTCCGAGTGAGCCCCCAGCACTGCCGAACTATGCGTTTCAGAGGCAGCGCTACTGGCTGGAGGTCCCTGCCGGGGCCTCCGACGTCGCATCGGCGGGGTTGGAAGCGGGCGGCCATCCTCTGCTCGGTGCCTGCGTGACGCTCGCCGACGAGCAGACCACCGTGTTCACCGGACGCCTGTCCCTGGACACCCACCCCTGGCTCGCCGACCACGCCATCAACGACACACCCGTCCTCCCCGGCACCGCCTACCTCGAACTCGCCATCCACGCAGGCGACCACACCGGAACACCCCACATCGAGGAGCTGAGTCTCCACACACCTCTCACTCTCGTCGCTCCCACCCAGATTCAGATCACCGTCGCCGCCCCCGACGGCGATGGCCGCCGCGCCTTGACCATCCACTCCCGCGCCACCAGCAACGATGCCGACGACCCCTGGACCTGCCATGCCACCGGCATCCTCGGCCCTGTCGCCGCGGCGGCAGCCGCGATCGATCCGGCCGGTTCCGCACCCTGGCCTCCGACCGACGCCCAGCAGGTGCCGACCGACGACCTCTACGAGCGGTTCGACGACCTGGGACTTAACTACGGACCTCTCTTCCAGGGCGTCCGCACCGCCTGGCGCGCCTCCGGCGCGATCTACGCCGAGGTCCAGCTCCCCGACCCCGACGCCGCCACCGGCTACACCCTCCACCCCGCACTCCTCGACGCCGCCCTCCACCCCATCGCCCTGACCGCCGACGGTCCCGACGGCCAAGCCCACCTGCCCTTCGCATGGGAAGGCGTCACCCTCCACGCCACCGGCGCCACCTCACTCCGCGTCGCCATCACCCCCACCGGCGGGCAAGGCACCAGCCTCACCATCACCGCCACTGATTCCACCGGACAGCCCGTCGCCACCATCGACACGCTCACTCTCCGGCCACTCACCGGGCTCCCCACCAAGCCCGGTCGAGACACCCAGCTCTACGCGCTGAGCTGGCCGGTGCTGACGGGCGGCAACGCGACAGGCGTCGGCACCTACGCGATCCTTGCTTCGCACAGTCCCGAGTTCGCGCAACTGCTCCGTACCGCGGTCCCCGCGCCCACGCAGGTCTACGACGACCTCCAGCAGATCTCCGAGCCGCCGCCGGTCATCCTGCTCCCCTGCGGCACGGGCGGCGACGGTGGCGGCGAGCCGGCCGGTCCGGCGCACGCGATCACGCGGGAGCTGCTGGAGCTGCTTCAGCGGTACCTCGCCGACGACCGGCTGAACGACACCCGCCTCGTCCTGGCGACCCGCAACGCCATCAGCGTCGACACCGCCGCTGCGAACGGCGTCGCCGGGGGCGAAGCGCCTGGGCTGGCGCAGTCACCGGTGTGGGGGCTGGTCCGAAGTGTCCAGGTCGAGCACCCTGAACGCGTCACCATCGTCGATCTGGACGCCCGGCCCGGCAGCCTTGAGGCCCTCGCGTCCGCGATCGAGGCCGCGTCGGCTCAGGGCGAACCCCAGCTCGCCATCCGTGACGGTGTGGTTCACGTCCCCCGGCTGGTCCGGGCCGGACGGCAACCGATGCTCCCCCCGCCTCCGGACGGCCCGTGGCAGCTGACCGTCGCGGGCAAGGGCACCCTGGAGAATCTGGCTTTGGTCCCCGCGCCGGAGCTGGACGAGGCGCTGGGCAGCGGGCAGGTGCGCATCTCGGTGCGGGCGGTCGGGGTGAACTTCCGCGACGTCCTGTACGCCCTGGGGATGATCCCCCAGGACCAGCGCCCACTGGGCGGGGAGGGCGCCGGGACCGTTGTCGAGATCGGTCCGGACGTGGACCACCTCGCCGTGGGCGACCGGGTCATGGGCATCTTCACCGGCACCGGCCCCACCGCCGTCGCCGACCACCGCATGATCACCCGCATCCCGGACGGCTGGTCGTTCACCCAGGCCGCCACCGTCCCCGTCGCCTATCTCACCGCTTACTACGCCCTGGCCGACCTCGCGGGCATCCAGCCCGGACAGCGGCTTCTCCTGCACGCCGCCACCGGCGGAGTCGGCACCGCCACTTTGCATCTCGCCCGGCATTGGGGCATCGAGGTCTTCGGCACCGCCAGTCCCGGCAAGTGGAACGTCCTGCGCGAGCACGGCCTTGAAGAGAGTCACATCGCCTCGTCCCGGACGCTGGAGTTCGAGGAGCACTTCGGCGACACCCTCGGCGACCAACGCATCGACGTCGTCCTCAACGCCCTCGCCGGAGAGTTCAACGACGCCTCACTCCGCCTCCTCGCACCCGGCGGACACTTCCTCGAAATGGGCAAGACCGACATCCGCGACCCCGAACAGGTGGCCGCCGCCCACCCGGGCGTCCAGTACCAGGCGTTCGACATCATGCAAGCCGGTCCCGAGCGCATCCAGGAGATCCTCACCGAACTGCACGACCTGTTCGAGGACGAGCGGCTCCACCCCCTGCCCGCCACCAACTACGACATCCGGCATGCGCCCGAGGCGTACCGGCACCTCAGCCAGGCCCGCCACATCGGCAAGGTCGTCCTGACCATCCCCGCACCACCCGACCCCGACGGCACCACCCTGATCACCGGCGGCACCGGCACCCTCGGCCGACTCATCGCCGAACACCTGATCACCACCCACGGCACCACCCACCTGCACCTGACCAGCCGCACCGGACCCGACGCCCCCGGAGCCCACGACCTCCAACGCCACCTCGAAGAACTCGGCGCCCACGTCACCATCACCGCATGCGACACCGCCGCCAGCGATCAGCTCGCAGACCTCCTCGCAGGCATTCCAGAGAACCACCCCCTAACGGCCGTCATCCACGCGGCCGGGGTCGTCGACGACGCCGTCGCCACCACGCTCACTTCCGAGCAGGTCGATGCGGTGCTGGCTCCCAAGGTCGATGCGGCCTGGAACCTGCACCTCCAGACCCGCGACCTCCCCCTCAACGCCTTCATCCTGTTCTCCTCCGCCGCCGCCACCCTCGGCTCACCCGGCCAGGCCGCCTACGCAGCCGCCAACCACTTCCTCGACACCCTCGCCGCACACCGCCAGGCCGAGGGCCTGCCGGCCCAGTCCATCGGGTGGGGCTACTGGCAGCAGGACAGCGGCATGACCGGCCATCTCAGCGACGCCGACCGCGCCCGCATCGGCCAGAGCCTGCCCCCCATCCCGACGGCGCAGGGTCTCGAACTCTTCGATGCCGTACTGGACGCCCCGGACCCCCACCTCCTCGCCACGCCCATCAACCTCGCCAAGGCGCCCTCCCCGCCTCCGCCGCTCCTCCAGGGTCTCGTCCGCGGCTCCTCCGTCCGCCGGGCGGCGAGCACGGCGTCCGGTCCGGGCGATCTGGCCGGGCGGCTGGCGGCTCTCAGTCCCGAAGAACAGGAAGGCAGGCTTCTCTCCCTGGTCAGGAGCAATGTCGCCGCCGTCCTGGCGCACGGGTCGGTGGACGGCGTCGACGTGGGACGCCCGTTCAGCGAGCTGGGCTTCGACTCCCTCACCGCGATCGAACTGCGCAACCGCCTGGCCACCGCCACCGGACAGCGCCTCCCGGCGACGCTGGTCTTCGACCACCCCACGCCCCAGGCACTCGCCCAGCACCTCCAGAACACGCTTCTCGACACCCACGCGCCAGCGACCGCGAGGGCGGCGGGGAGCGCCACCGACGAGCCGATCGCGATCGTCGCGATGGGGTGCCACTACCCCGGCGATGTGCGCACACCGCAGCAGTTGTGGGACCTGGTCGCCGGGGGTGTCGACGCCATCGGCGAGTTCCCGTCGAACCGGGGCTGGCCCATAGAGGACCTACACCATCCAGATCCCGATCAGCCGGGGACCACCTATGCCCGCGAGGGCGGCTTCCTCTACGACGCCGACCACTTCGACGCCGACTTCTTCAACATCAGCCCCCGCGAAGCCCAGGCCACCGACCCTCAGCAGCGGCTCCTCCTCGAAACCGCCTGGGAGACCATCGAGAACGCCCACATCGACCCGGCCACCCTCCACGGCACCCGCACCGGCATTTTCACCGGCATCTCGTCACACGACTACGGCACCGGCCATCTCAGAATCTCCGGTGAATCCGAGGGCTATCTGGGTTCTGGGACATCCGGCAGCGTGGCGTCAGGACGCATCGCCTACACACTCGGCCTGGAAGGGCCCGCGGTCACGGTCGACACGGCCTGCTCCTCCTCCCTCGTCGCCCTCCACCTGGCCTGCCAGGCCCTCCAGCAGGGGGAATGCGATCTCGCCATCGCGGGCGGCGCCACCGTCATGTCCACTCCCGGCATATTCGTCGCCTTCTCGCGGCAGCGGGGCCTGGCGCGCGATGGCCGCTGCAAGCCCTTCGCGGCGGCGGCCGACGGCACCGGCTGGGGCGAAGGCGTCGGGCTCCTCTTGGTGGAGCGCCTGTCGGACGCGCAGCGCAACGGCCACCCCGTCCTGGCCATCGTGCGCGGATCGGCGGTCAACCAAGATGGCGCCAGCAACGGGCTGACCGCGCCGAACGGGCCGTCCCAGCAGCGGGTCATCCGGGAGGCTCTCGGTCGAGCCCGGCTGGCTCCCGACGACATCGACGCCGTCGAAGCGCACGGCACCGGCACGGCCCTCGGCGACCCCATCGAAGCTCAGGCCCTGCTCGCGACCTACGGCCGGGAACGCGAGCGGCCGCTTCGGCTGGGGTCGATCAAGTCCAACCTCGGGCACACCCAGGCCGCCGCCGGCGTCGCCGGAATCATCAAGATGGTTCAGGCCATGCGGCACGGCGTCCTGCCGCGCACCCTGCACGTCGACGAACCGACACCGCACGTCGACTGGTCCGCCGGAGCCGCCGAACTCCTCACCGAATCGGTCCCGTGGCCCGAGACCGGACAGCCTCGCCGCGCCGCGGTCTCCTCCTTCGGCATCAGCGGAACCAACGCTCACACCATCATCGAGCAGGCACCCGACCAGGCCGCCGATCGTGAAGACGACAGCTGCCCGGCCCTCGCCTGGGTGCTGTCGGCGAAGAACGAGCCGGCACTGGCCGCGCAGGCCGAGCGGCTCGCCGCCTATCTGGACGCCCATCCCGATACCAACCCCGAGGGGGTGGCCTGGACTTTGGCCACCCGCTCGGTCCTGGAGCACCGCGCCGTCATCGTCGGTGACGAGGCGACGCTGCGTGAGGGGTTGCGGGCGCTTGCGAGCGGGGAGCCGCACCCGGCCGTGGTCACCGGCCACGCGTCTCCCGGCGATGCGGGCGGTAAGACGGTGTTCGTGTTCCCCGGCCAGGGATCGCAGTGGCCCGGCATGGGCGCCGAACTCATGACCACCAGCCCCGTCTTCCGCGACCACATCCAAGCGTGCGAACAGGCCCTCGCCCCACACGTGGACTGGTCCCTCACCGACATCCTCACCAACGGCGAAGCAGCAGCGTCGCTGGACCGGGTCGACGTCGTCCAACCCGCACTGTTCGCCGTCATGACCGGCCTGGCCCACCTGTGGCGCTCCCTCGGAATCGAACCCGACGCGGTGGTCGGCCACTCCCAAGGCGAAATCGCCGCCGCCTACACCGCCGGCGCCCTCACCCTCCACGACGCCACCCAACTCATCGCCCTCCGCAGCCAAGCCCTCATCACACTCGCCGGAACCGGCACCATGGCCGCCATCCACACCACCCCCAACGACCTGGACGACCTGCTCCCCCACACCATCACCGTGGCCGCGGTGAACGGGCCCGCCACCACCATCGTCGCCGGACCCCACCACGCCATCACCCAACTCCTCGACCAATGCGAGCAGCGGGACATCAAAACCCGCCGCATCGACGTCGACTACGCCTCACACAGCCCCGCCATCGACACCATCACCGACCACATCACCACCGCCACCACCGGCATCAACCCCCAACCCGCAACCA
>NZ_SMKK01000036.1 GCF_004348425.1 Actinomadura sp. 7K507 | reverse complement strand
CACCACCCCCGAACCGGCCCCGGAGCCGCAGCCGGTACGGCCTTCGCAGTACCCCCGGCCCCTCGTCCCGCACAGGTAGGAGCGGAGTCGCGCGGCCTTGCCTCCGTCAGAGGGTGACGAAGGTGAGGCCGCGCTTCTTCAGTTTCGGGATGGCGTCACCCAGGGCCTTGAGGGTCTGGGAGCGGTCGCCGCCGCCGTCGTGGCACAGGAGGATCTCGCCGTCCTTGCCCTTGAGGAGGGCCTTGCGGATGCGCCGGACGCCCGGCCGCGCCCAGTCGCGCGGGTCGACGGCCCGGTCGATCGGCAGCATGTCGTGCTCGGCGGTCAGTTCGAGGATGGTCTTGGACCAGGCTCCGCCCGGCGACCGGAAGAACTGCGGCACGACGCCGGTCGCGTCGGCGATCCGGTCGTGCGCGTCGACGATCTCCTTGCGCACCTTCTTCTTCGGCAGCCCGTCGAAGGACATCGGGTGCGTCTCGGTGTGGTTGCAGATCTGGTGCCCCGAGTCGGCGATGCGGCGGGTCAGCTTCGGATGCTCCTTGACCTGCTCGCCGACGATGAAGAACGTCGCGCGGACCTCCTCCTCGGCCAGCAGGTCGAGGATCCGCGGCGTCCACTCCGGATGGGGCCCGTCGTCGAGGGTCAGCGCGATCGACTTCGGCGGCGCCGCCGGCGACAGCTGGGACAGTTCCCGGACGGGCGTCTCCAGCGCGGTCAGCTTCGCCGGCGTCCAGGCCGCGGGACGCGGTGTCGGCGTGGGGGTCGGCGTCGGTGTCGGCTTGATGGGCGGTCTGGCCCGCGGAACCGTCTGCGCCGCTGCCGACGACCCGTCCTGCGGGCGGGCGCCGTCCGCGCCGAGGGCGGTGAGGCCGGTCACCGCCCCCAAGATCAAGAGCGCTCTGCGGCGGGATGTCCCACCGGCAACATCAACCTCCACGACCTCAACGCTATCGGTGTTTTTACGGGTAAGAGGGGCTCTATGAGATCACAATCGGCTCACTTGGCGGGCGGGTGAGGGCTTGAGTGCCGCGCCCGAGGTCGGGCCGGTCCTGGGGCTCGTGCTCATCGCGCTCGCCGCGTCCGCCGCGCTGCTCGTCCGGCTCGGTCGCCTCGGGGTCGGCCGGGACATGGTGGTCGTCTCGGTGCGGGCCGCCGTCCAGCTCACGGTCGTCTCGCTGCTCATCGCGGCGGTGCTGCGCAGCGCGGGGTGGACGGCCGTCTTCGTCGCGGGCATGGTCGTGGTCGCCGCCGCGACCGCGGGACGGCGCATCACCGGGTCCGCGGTGTCCGGACGGTGGACGGTGCTGCCGATCGCCGCCGGGGTCGCGCCCGTCCTGGCGCTGCTGCTGGCCTCCACGCTGGTGCCGGCGCGTCCGGTGGCGGTGCTGCCGATCGCGGGGATCTTCATCGGCGGCGCGATGACGGCGACCGGGCTCACCGGGCGCCGCGCGCTGGACGAACTCGAGACGCGGCGCGGCGAGTACGAGGGCGGTCTCGCGCTCGGCCTCGTGCGCCGGGACGCGGCGCTGGAGGTGTGCCGCCCGGCCGCCGCGCTCGCGCTGGTCCCCGCCCTGGACCAGACCCGTACGGTCGGGCTGGTCACGCTGCCGGGCGCGTTCGTCGGCGTGCTCCTCGGCGGCGCCGACCCCGTCGAGGCCGGCGCGATCCAGCTTCTCGTCCTCATCGGCCTCCTGGCCATTGAGTCGATCGCCGTTCTCATCACACTGGAACTGGTGGCGACCGGACGCCTGCACGGCACAACATCGAAGGGAAGGTCGTAAGTGGGTATCGACGGCAAGGCCGTGGACGCGCTCGGCGACGAGCGGCTCGACTGGCGGTTCAAGGCGATCCCGGTGTCCGCGCACGGGATGACGGTCGCCGAGGCGCGCCGGGCGCGGCTGCCTCTGGACGACTTCGGGACGCCGCTGCTCACCCTCGACGCCGGCGCCCTCGGCCACAACGTCCAGGCGATGGCCGGGTGGGCGGACGCGGCCGGGCTCGACCTCGCGCCCCACGGCAAGACGACCATGGCCCCGGCCCTGTGGCGGATGCAGCTGGACGCCGGCGCGTGGGGCATCACGATCGCGAACCTGCCGCAGCTCCGCGTCGCCCGCGCGTTCGGCGTCCGCCGCGTCGTGCTCGCGAACACCCTCATCGACCCGGCCGGTCTCGCCTGGCTGGCGGCCGAGCTGGAGTGGAACCCCGAGTTCGAGTTCCTGTGCTGGGTCGACTCCTTGCGCGCGGTCGAGCTGATGGACGACGCCCTGCGCCTCACCCGCGCGCAGCGCCAGGTCGACGTGTGCGTCGAACTCGGCGGCCCGAACGGGCGCACCGGCGTACGGGACGACGGCGACGCGCGGACGGTCGCCGACGCCGTCCGCAGGGCCCCGACCCTCCGCCTCGCCGGGATCGCCGGATACGAGGGCGCCCTCGCCCACGACGCGTCCGAGGAGGGGCGCGGCGCGGTGGACGCCTACCTGCGCAGGCTCGCGAACCTGTACGAGGGGCTGGACTTCGAGACCGGCGAGCCGGTCGTGTCGGCGGGCGGCAGCGCGTTCTTCGACCAGGTGGCGGAGATCCTCGGCGCCCTCGAAGGCCGGATCGTGCTGCGGTCGGGCGCGTACATCGTCCACGACGACGGCTTCTACCGGGGCATCTCGCCGTTCGCGCGGGGCGCGGGCGGCGCCGGCTCGCGACTCCGCTCCGCCATGCACGCCTGGGCGCGCGTCGTGTCCCACCCGGAGTCCGCGCTGGCGATCCTGGACGCGGGCAGGCGCGACCTGCCGTTCGACCAGGGCCTGCCCGAGCCGCAGCTCGTCCGGGGCAAGGGGCCCGAACCGCTGGACGGCGCGCGGGTCACCGCCCTCAACGACCAGCACGCCTACCTGGTGGACGGCTCGCCCGAGATCGGCGACGTGGTCAGGCTCGGCCTCTCCCACCCCTGCACGGCACTCGACAAGTGGACGATGATCCCGGTCGTCGACGACGCCGACGCCGGACACCCCACCGTCGTCGACTACATCCGGACGTGGTTCTGAGCCCCGGCTCAGTGGTCGAGGAGCGACGCGAAGTGCGCCAGGATCGGCGCGCACAGCTTGGGGAGCGCGGCGTGCTGCCCCATCGCGACCTTCCCCGTCACCAGCGACGCCACCCCGCCGACGAGCATCCGGCACGCGAACTGGGGATCGGGCAGCGAGCGGAACCGCTCGTCCTCCGCCAGCAGCCCGCCGACGATCTCGACGAAGCCGCGCTGCACGGCGTACCGCAGCGACGTCCCGGCCGGTCCCGCGGCGTAGATCTCCAGCAGGAACGTCCGCGCCGCGCCCCCGTCGGCGGCCAGTTCCCGCAGGTAGGCGCGCAGCGCCTCCTCAAGCCGCAGCATCAGCGGCTGGTCGCGGGCCGCGAGCGCGTCGTTGACGACGCCCATGAAGCGCGCGGCCGTCGCCTCGTAGGCCGCCAGGAAGCACGCCTGCTTGTCGGCGAAATGCTCGTAGAACGTCTCGCGGGACACGTGCGCTCGCTTGAGCACGTCCGCGACGGAGGTGCGGGCGTATCCCTTCTCCCCGACCGCCTGCGTCATGCCCTGGAGCAGACGGTCCCGCTGGGAGGCCGCGACCTGTTCGCGGGTGAGGTGATGGCGCCCGCGCGGCAGCGAGGTGAAGCCGTCGGAGTCCACCCGCACAAGTTACCAACGGGCCCGGCCCGCATGAGGAAATCCATTTATCACGAACAATGCTGTTCGCCGAGCTGTTACGGTTTCCAGTGCATATCGGGGGCCGGACGTCCCTGCCCGGGAACGAGGCGGGACGCCCGTGCGATCACGGCCCGGCGCAGCCGGCACGTGGTGACCGTTCCGTCCAGGCAGTGCGCCACGGGGGCCGATCTGTCCTGGACGACGTGCGCCAACGTGCTGCTGACCCCGTCGCCGGGCCCGATCCGCTTGAAGAACCGCGCGGCCCCGCGGTTCCCCTTCAGCCCCCCGGCCTGCCCTCAGGGCAGTAGGGCGGCGCGGCGGGCGGTGGTCACCGCCTCCAGGCGGGTGTGGCTGTCTAGCTTGCGCATCGCCGAGCGCAGGTAGCTCTTCACCGTCTCGGGGAGCAGGCCCAGGCGTTCGGCGGCCTCCGCGTTGGTGCAGCCGATCGCGACGCACGACAGGACGTCCAGCTCGCGCGGCGACAGGACGGGGCGCGGGGAGCCGTCCGGCTCGTCCAGGCCGGCGGCGGCCAGGCGCAGCGACGCCTCGCGGAGCCGGTCGCGTGTCGGCTGGTCGTGAACATCCTCCGCCAGGGCCCGCAGCTCGGCGTGCACGGCCCTGACCTCTTCCCACCGGGCCGTCGACGAGCTGGGCCGCGTGCGGGCGAGCGCCTCCTCCGCCCGGTCCTGGACGGCGAGGTCCTGTTCGACGTCGCGGGCGGTCTCGACGGCGGCGCCCACGACGCGGTCGGCGAGCGACAGCGGCTCCCGCAGCGCCCCGTACAGGACGCCGCGCACCCGCCGCCGGACGACGATCGGGACCGCGACGATCGACAGCAGCCCCTCGCGGCCGACGGGCTTGTCGTAGTCGTGGCTGATCGACGCCGAGCACGGATAGTTGCTCACCCAGAGGGGGCGTGCCGTGGCCATCGCCTTGCCGCCGAGCCCGTTGCCGTGCTGGACGACCAGGCCGTCCAGCGAGTCGGTGGTGTTGCCGACCAGTTCGGTGATGTGCAGGCGGTCCTGCCCGCCGCCGGACACGGCGCCGCCGAACACCACGGGCAGGCCGGTCGTGCGCTGCAACGTCAGCACGGCCGACCGGACGGCACCCGCGTCGTCGCGCGTCATCCTGGCGGGACGACCCCTCGGGCCCCCCGGCGTAGGCGCACCCATCCTCAGAGCATGCCCCGCCCGGGACCCGTCACGAAAGGGCCGCCCGCACCAAAAGTCGAGCGTGTCCGGTGTGGCCGGCGGACACCCCCTCGCTCAGGCGTCTCCGGTGGCGGCCGCATCGTCCAGGCCGAGGATTTCGACGGCCTCGGTGCGCATCTGCACCTTGCGGACCTTGCCGGTGACCGTCATCGGGAACTCGTCCACGACGTGCACGTAGCGCGGGATCTTGTAGTGGGCGAGCTTCCCCTCGCAGAATGAGCGCAGCTCCCCGGCGGTCAGGCCCGGCGCGCCCTCGCGCAGCCGCACCCACGCCATCAGCTCCTCGCCGTACTTCTCGTCGGGGACGCCGATGACCTGCGCGTCCACGATGTCCGGATGGCCGTAGAGGAACTCCTCGATCTCGCGCGGGTAGATGTTCTCGCCGCCCCGGATCACCATGTCCTTGATCCGGCCGGTGATGTTGACGTAGCCGTCGCCGTCCATGACCGCGAGGTCGCCGGTGTGCATCCAGCGGGCCGCGTCGACGGCCTCGGCCGTCTTGTCCGGCTCCTCCCAGTAGCCGAGCATCACCGAGTAGCCGCGCGTGCAGAACTCGCCGGGCTCGCCGCGCGGGACGGTGACGCCGGTCGACGGGTCGATGACCTTGACCTCCAGGTGCGGGAGGACGGTCCCGACCGTGGAGACGCGGCGGTCGAGGGAGTCGCCCGCGCGGGTCTGCGTCGACACCGGGGACGTCTCCGTCATGCCGTAGCAGATCGCGACCTCGCTCATGCCGAGCCGCTCGATGACCTGCTTCATCACCTCGACCGGGCACGGCGACCCGGCCATGATGCCGGTGCGGAGGCTGGACGTGTCCAGGTCGTCCAGCGACGGGTCGCCCAGGACGGCGATGAACATCGTCGGCACCCCGTACAGCGACGTGCAGCGTTCGGCCGCGACCGCCTCCAGCGTCGCCCTCGGGTCGAACGCCGGTGCCGGGATCACGACGCACGCGCCGTGGCTGGTCGCCGCCAGGTTGCCCATGACCATGCCGAAGCAGTGATAGAAGGGCACGGGCACGCAGATGCGGTCCTCCGCGTCGTAGCCGCAGAGTTCGCCGACGAAGTAGCCGTTGTTCAGGATGTTGTGGTGCGACAGCGTCGCGCCCTTGGGGAAGCCCGTCGTCCCGGACGTGTACTGGATGTTGATCGGGTCGTCGGTGCTGAGCGTCCGGCCGATCTCGGCGAGGACGGACGGGTCGCCCGCCCGGCCCGACTCCACGAGCGCGTCCCACTCCGGGCCGCCGATCAGCACGACGTCCCGGAGCGCGTCGCACTCCGGCCTGACCTCCTCGATCATCGCGGCGTAGTCGGACGTCCTGAACGCCTTCGCCGCGACCAGTGTCCGGATGCCCGCCTGGTTGAGGACGAACTTCAACTCGTGGACGCGGTACGCGGGATTGATGTTGACGAGGATCGCGCCGAGCTTGGCGGTGGCGTATTGGACGAGCATCCATTCGGCGCAGTTCGGCGCCCAGATCCCGACCCGGTCGCCCTTGACGACGCCGAGTTCGCGCAGGCCGAGCGCGACGGCGTCGACGTCGTCGGACAGCCGCTCGTACGTCCAGCGGCGGCCGGTGGCCCGGTCGACGAGCGCGTCGCGTTCGGGGAACGCGGCGACCGTCTTGCCGAGGTTCGCGCCGATGGTGTCGCCGAGCAGCGGGGTGGCGGAGACGCCGGACGCGTAGGAGAGCGTCATCGCAGGTCCTCTTCGCGGAACTCGCCGGCCGGGCGGGCGTCCGCGGCCCGGTGCTTGTCGATCTCGCTCGTCCGCAGCTCGACGCGGCGGATCTTGCCGGAGATCGTCTTGGGCAGCTCGCCGAACTCCAGCAGCCGGACCCGCTTGTACGGCGACAGCTGCGCCCGGCCGTGCTCGAAGATCGCCTTCGCGGTCTCCGCGTTCGCCTCCCAGCCGGCGGCGAGCGTCACGTACGCCTTCGGCACGGCCGCCCTGACCGGATCGGGCGACGGCACCACCGCGGCCTCCGCCACGGCCTCGTGCTCGATCAGCACGCTCTCCAGCTCGAACGGCGAGATCTTGTAGTCGGACGCCTTGAACACGTCATCGGCCCGCCCGACGTAGGTGATGTATCCGTCCTCGTCCCGGGAGCCGATGTCGCCCGTGTGGTAGTAGCCGCCCGCCATCGCCTCTTCGGTGCGCGCCTCGTCGCCGTGGTAGCCGACCATCAGCCCGAGCGGACGGTCCTCCAGCTCAAGGCAGATCTCGCCCTCGTCGCCGGGCTGCCCGGTCAGCGGATCGATCAGCGCCACCTTGTAGCCGGGCACGGCACGTCCCATCGAGCCCGGCTTGACCGGCTGGCCCGGCGTGTTGGCGATCTGCACGGTCGTCTCGGTCTGCCCGAACCCGTCCCGGATCGTCAGGTCCCACGCCTCGCGGACCCGCTCGATCACCTCGGGGTTCAGCGGCTCACCGGCCGCGACGACCTCCCGCGGCGGCGTCGCGAGGCGTCCCAGGTCGGACTGGATCAGCATCCGCCATACCGTGGGCGGCGCGCAGAAGCTCGTGATGCCGCAGCGCTCGATCGTGTCGAGCAGCCGGTCGGCGTCGAAGCGCGTGTAGTTGAAGATGAACACGCACGCCTCGGCGTCCCAGGGCGCGAAGATGTTGCTCCACGCGTGCTTCGCCCATCCCGGCGACGAGATGTTCAGGTGGACGTCCCCGGGCCGCAGCCCGATCCAGTACATCGTCGACAGGTGCCCGGCCGGGTACGTGGCGTGCGTGTGCTGGACGAGCTTCGGCTTCGCCGTCGTTCCGGACGTGAAGTACAGCAGCAGCGTGTCCTGCGACATGGTGAGGCCGTAGGGCGTGAACGCCTCCGCCTCCCCGTACGCGTCGGCGTATCGCACCCACCCGTCCACGGAGTCGCCCGCGGCGATCTTCGTGAACTCGCCCTCCACACCGTCGAACTTGCCGGTGTCGGCCGAGCCGGCCACCACGTGACGGGCGTTGCCGCGCGTCAGCCGGTCCTGGAGGTCGGCCGTGCCGAGCAGCGGCGTGCACGGGATCAGGATCGCGCCGATCTTCATCGCGGCCAGCACCGTCTCCCACAGCTCGACCTGGTTGCCGAGCATCAGGATGATCCGGTCGCCGCGCCGCACCCCCGACCGCCGCAGCAGGTTCGCCACCTGGTTCGACCGCCGCGACAGCTCCGAGAACGAGTACTTCGCCTCCGACCCGTCCTCCTCCACGATCCACAGCGCGGGGGAGTCGTTGCTATCGGCGATCTTGTCGAACCAGTCCAGCGCCCAGTTGAAGCCGGTCAGCACCGGCCAGCGGAACTTCTCGTACGCGGTCGCGTAGTCATCGCGATGCGCGAGCAGGAAGTCGCGCGCCGCACGGAACTCGACTGCGGGCATGGTCTCTCCTCGAAGCCGCACGGACACCCGGTACGAAGGATGGTCGTCATGCAGGGTGACGCACACCACCCCCGAACGGGGGTACCGGCATGTTTCTTTGCGCTCCCCCTACCCGACCGCGACGAAAGGTCCCTGTCATACCGCACCCTGTGTGGCCGGCATCGAGGAATCCGGCCCGGCGGGGCCAGGGGTCTGCTTCGATGTTGTTTGTCTGGAATGTGTGTATCGAAAGGATTCGTCATGGCCGACCTCGACCCGACAGCCACGTTCAAAGAATTCGACGCCGACGGCGACGGTTACATCACTCGTGAAGAGTTCACCGCCGCCATGAAGGCGCGCGGTGAGGAGGTCACCCCGGACGAACTCGACTCGATCTTCCGGGCGGCGGACGGACGCGACGGCGACGCCGACGGCCGCATCTCGCAGGCCGAGTTCCTCGTCGCCTGGGAGCGCTGAACGCCCGGCGGGTCACGGCGTGGGGATGGGCACCGCGACGTCCGGCAGGCCGTCCGGCTCGGGCTCGCGCCAGGCGCCCGACAGCAGGACGCTCAGGGAGAGCAGGTGCCAGCTCTGCCCGGGCCGCCGCGGCGGCACCTCGGCCAGCCGCCGCTCCACCGCGCCGCGGTCGGCGATGGAGAACAGCTCGGGCGGCCCGTCGAGGATGTGCTCGCGGAACACCTCGGCCAGCTCCGGCCCGTACGACTTGCGCCAGTTGAACCCGGCGGCGCCCGTGCTCGGCGGCGTGGCGCGGCGCCGCCAGCCCGGCCATTCGCGGAGCGAGCGGGCCCGCTCGTGTTCGAACCGCCACCGCTTGCCGTCGAACGGCACGTCCCGCAGCCGGGGCGCGAGCATCCGCATGACCAGCGCGACCGGCTCCTCGCTCAGCCGCCATTCGACGGGCAGCGCCAGCGCGGCGCGCACCACCCGGTTGTCCAGGAACGGGTGGTAGTAGGCCCAGTTCATGAGCGTTGCGGTGTGCGAGCCCGCCAGCCAGCGGCCGGTCTTGTAGAACATGTGCAGCTTGTCGAGCACATCGACGCCGTCGCGCTCGTAGCGGGCGACCCACTCGTTGTAGTGGCTCTCCGCATGGGCGTTGGCGTCGTCGCTGAGGAACTCGCGCTGAGCCAGGAAGATGGTCTTGAGCCGCCGGTGGACGCCGTCACGGGTGAGATCGCCCTGGTCCGAAAGGAAGCCGCCGCGCAGCCGCTCACCACCCGAGCCGGAGCTGCGCGGCTCGGGATCGTAGGCCGCCCACCGGTTGACGCCCTCGTACGCCGAGTTCATGCCCTCGCACATGCGGACCAGCGCGTGGGCGCGCCGCAGCGGGTGGCGGACGAGGACCGCGCCGGACTTCTGCCTGTCGATCGTGACCCGGCACTCCACGCCCAGCGCCCCGGCCACCCGCTGCGCCAGCACCACGTCGGGGCTGTCGGCCAGGCCGTGGGTGGCGCCGAAGAACGGCACCTCCGCGGCGTGGCAGGCGGCGGCGATCAGCCGGCTGTCGCGTCCGCCGGACAGCGCCAGCCGCATCGGCCGGTCATGCCGCCTGAACGGCTCCACGGCGGCCAGCAGCGCCTCGGCCAGCGGCTCCACCCGCGCACGGGCCTCCTTGCGGCCGCGCGGCGCGGTCCCCTGCTCGGGCAGCGGCCGCGCGACGACGGCCCCGGCCCGGCCGCGCCGCGCGACGAACGCGGCCGCGTTCGGGACCGCCCGCACGCCCTCGAACGGCGTCTCGTCGGAGACGAGGAACCCGTGCCGCACCATCGACTGCAGCGCCATCAGGTCGTAGGCGGGCGCCGTGCGGGTCAGCCCGGTCGCCGCGGCCCGCGCCGCCAGGTGCGCCAGCAGGGCCCGGGACGCCGCGAATCGCAGCCCGCCCGCCTCGGCGTGGTAGACGGGGCACGCGCGCGTGACGGACGTGGCGGCCTCGAACCCGTCCGCCCCGGCGCGGAACACGGAGAAGCAACCGCCGATGTCGTCCAGTTCGTCCCCGAGGGCGGCGGCACCCAGCAGCAGATCGGCGTCGCCCTTGCCGCCCAGGTAGCCGCAGTAGGTCATGGCGCGGTCGCCGGAGGTGAGGATCGGCTCCGGGAACGGTTCCTCGACCGGCTCGTTGGACCAGGCCAGTAGCGCGGTGCCACCGTCCGGCGAGACCCACTCCGCGGTACGCCACCGATCAACGGGCACGGGCACGGCCTCTTCGATGGCCCACCGAGCCGCCGCGAGCACCCCGTCCGCGATCCGCTCCTCACGCTTCCACGCGGAGACGACCAAACAAGCACGCATTCGAGCACCCAACCACCACCCGGCGAACGCACCATGAACACCGAACGGCCTCCCGTGGACGTCCCCGCTGCGTAGCGGTCAGAGGAGTTCGTCCAGGAGGCGGTAGTAGTACAGGCGGCCTTCGTCGACCTCGGTGATCAGCCCGTAGGAGGAGAGGAACGCGTCCCACGCCGCCGGTCCATGGTCTTCGGATAGGTCGCGGTGGACGATGGCCAGGTCGCGGTAGCGGTCGGCGACCCCGAGGGCCGGAACATCGATGACGACGGGTTCTCCCGTGGCGAGCAGCAGGACGTTGGACGGCGCGTAGTCACCGTGGGCGACCACGAGGTCCTCTGCGGGGCGGGCGGCGAGGAGTCGCTCAAGGACGGCCTCGGGCGTGAGGCCCCGGTGGTCGGCGTCGAAGTCGTCCGCGTCCACGAGACCCTTGCGGACGAGATCGGCGGCCCTTTCCAGAACCCTCGCCAGCCGCCCGTCGAAGGGACATGTCGAGACCGGGAGTTCGTGCAGGCTTCGCAGCACCCGTCCCATGACCGAACTCGCGGACGCGGGCTCGGCGCCGTCCAGGGACGGTGCTTTCACGTCGGCCAGCACGAGAAGGCCTTCTTCGAACGCGACAACGTCGGGGACGGGGACACGTTCTTTGAGCCATCGCAGGCGTTCGTACTCGGCGAGTGCGAGCGGCCCGTGCTTGACGTAGAAGGTCTCGGACCCGGACGTCACCCTGAGGGCCGTGCCGCTCACGCCTTCATGGTCGTCCGACCAGGCTGCGTCCGGGCCGAACATCCGGCGAAGTCGGTCGGAGATCTCCATACGCACATTCTCGGGCACCGATCGCTCCCCGGAGCCCGACGGGCTACTTTCCTGTGGGGCAAGTGAATGCTACTTTCTTCATAGGAAAGTACCTGGGAGGTGCACATGAACCCTGATGAGGCCCGTGGTTCGCTCGACGAGATCCACCGTCTTCAAGACCGGACGCGAAGCGAGTACGTCCGGCACACGTTCGCCCGGCCCTACACGCTGGCGTCGGCGCTCGGCCTGTTCATCGCCCTGGCGTCGCTCGACTTCCCGCAGCCCTGGCAGATCATCGTCTTCCTGGTCGGTGAGGCGATCCTGATCGGCGTGCTGTTCGTGCAGAGGCGCCGCGCCCCCGTCCGGAGGAAGCTCACCGCACCGGAAGTGATGTTCCAGGTGGCGATGGGCGTAGCCCTGATCGGGGCCTTCATCGCCTTCAGTATCGCGGCCTCGCTGGGGGCATTCGAATTCGGCCTGCCCATTCAGCACACGATCGCCGCCGCCGCGCTCGCGCTCACGGTGGTGGCCGTCTCGGTGCCCGTGCGCCGCGTCTACGACTCGATCGTCCGTCACAGCTGATGGACGCCCGGTTCGACGAGTTCCTGCACGTTCCGGCGCGGCTGTCGATCGTCGCGCTGCTGGCCCCCGCGGGCTGGGCGGAGTTCGGCTTCATCCGCGACAGCGTCGGGACCAGCGACTCCGCCCTGTCCAAGCAGGTCTCGGCGCTCGCGAACGCCGGGTACGTCACCGTCCGCAAGAGGCGGGACGGGGCCGTGCGGCGGACACACGTGCAGCTCACCCCGCAGGGGCGGGAAGCGTTCCAGCGCCATGCCGCCGCGCTGGAGGAGATCGTCAACGCCGCCCGGTTCCCCCAGCCGCCGGCCAATGCGTGAGGACGGGCTACGGCCGGCCGGCGCGCTGTTCGAGGAACAGCCGCGCCGATGGGTCGTCGGTGAGCGCGGCCGCCTCGGTGTAGGCGGCCGCCGCGTCCTCCGGTCGTCCCAGGCGTGCCAGCAGGTCGCCGCGGGCCGCGTGGTACGGCTGGAACCGTTCTCGCTCCGGCGGCAGCGCGTCGAGCAGTTCGAGGCCGCGTTCCGGTGACTCGGTCCGCCCGACGACGGCCGCGTTCGCCACGTGGCTTCCCAGGCTGGGGGCGACGGCGATCAGCGCGGCGTAGAGGGTGCGGAGCGAGCCCCAATCCGTCTTGCCCGTGCGAGCACGGCCGCAGTGGACGGCCTGGATCGCCGCCTCCAACTGGAACCGTCCGGGTGCCTGCCCTGGCCGCTCCGCCTTACGCAGGTAGGACTCGCCCTCCGCGATGAGACGGCGGTCCCAGTCGGACGGGTCCTGCTCGTCCAGCGGCAGGAACGGCAGGCCGGGCGCCCTCGCGCGTGCCGACGCCAAGGTGAGCAGGGCGGCCAGTCCCCACGGCTCCGGCTGGTCGCGGAGCAGCGCGGCCAGGGTGACGGCGAGGTACCGCGCCTCCCCGGCGAGCGAACCGCCGTCGCCGCGTTCCGGCCACGCCAGCGTGTAGCAGCCGTACACCGCTTCGAGCACCGGCGGCAGCCGTTCGGGCATCGCCCGCCGTTCCGGGACGGCGAAGGGGATCCGGGCGTCCCGGATCCGCCGCTTGGCGCGCACCAGGCGTTGCGACATCGCCCCGCCCGGCACGGCGAACGCCCGCGCGATCTGGGCGGAGTCGAAGCCGAGGACGGCCTGCAGCATCAGCGGCGTGCGGACGTTCGCGGCGATCGCCGGGTGCGCGCACACGAAGAGCAGGGCCAGCCGCCGTTCCGGGATCTCGTCCGGGTCGGCGTCGCCCAGGGCGTGTTCGTCCAGCACGGACTCGCCGGTGGCC
Organism: Actinomadura sp. 7K507; assembly: GCF_004348425.1. Classification (GTDB taxonomy): domain Bacteria; phylum Actinomycetota; class Actinomycetes; order Streptosporangiales; family Streptosporangiaceae; genus Spirillospora. The sequence goes on along the minus strand of NZ_SMKK01000036.1, from coordinate 35,077 downwards.
GCCCCCAGCGGGGCGTGGCGGCGGTGCGCGGCGGACTTCCAGAGGTCCCGCTGCCGGTTCCGCGCGACCGTGAGCAGCCAGCCCTCCGGGTTGTCCGGGACGCCGTCGCGCGGCCACGTGGTCAGCGCCCGCTCGAACGCCTGCGCCAGGGTGTCCTCGGCGAGCTCCAGGTCACCCGTGGGCGCGGCGAGCAGCGCGACCAGCCGGCCGTACGACGTCCGCGCGGTGCGCTCCGCGACGTCCGCCGCCGTCCCGCCCGTCACGCGGACGGGACCCATTTCCCGGCCTCGGTGTGCACGGCGCCGGGCCGGACCTCGACCGTGCCCCACGAGGCGGGCGGCGCCTGCCGCGCCCACTCCAGCGCGGTGTCGAGGTCCGGGACGTCGATGACCATCACGCCGCCGAGCTGCTCCTTGGTGTCGGCGAACGGGCCGTCCTGGATCCGCGGCTCGCCTCCGGCGAGCGTGAGCGTCGTCGAGGCGGCCGACGGCTGGAGCACCTGGCCGCTCACCAGGATCCCCGCCTGCTCCAGCGTGGCGGCGTAACCGTCGAACGCCCGCCTGCCGGCGGCCATCGCCTCGGCCCCGAGCGACTCGTCGGTCTCCTCGGTGTAGTGGAACAGCAGCATGTAGCGCATATCCGGCTCCTTCCCGCTGTCGCCCCGACGTTCCCGTCGTGGCGCTGACGTAGTGCTGACGTAGTGATGACGATCCCAGGGCGGGTGAACAGACATCCTGGGCGTCAGCCCGGCGCCTTCCGGCTGAGGTGCCTCCACGCCCGGTACTCCGCGGTTCGGAACCCTTCCATCTGCTGGACCATGTCGTAGGAGGCGCCGCCGACGATCAGCCGCAGCGGCGGCTCCGGCAGCTCGACCAGTTCCATGATCACGGGTGCCGCGGTGCTCGGGTCGGGGCCGGCGTCCTCGCCCCACATCTCGGCCAGTTGGGCGCGCAGCGGCTCGTACTCCGGGCGCGGTTCCGTCATCGTGGTGCCTCGCGTGAACAGGTCCGTGCCGTACCCGCCGGGTTGCACGATCGTCACCTTGACCCCGAACGGCGCCAGCTCCATCGCCAGCGCCTGGCTCAGCGAGTCGAGCGCCGACTTGCTCGCCCCGTAGAACCCGGTGGAGGCGACGCCGCCGCCGGTCCCCATTGAGGTGACCTGGAGGAGGTGGCCGGAACCTTGAGCGCGCAGGTGCGGTACGACGGCCTGCGTCACCCAGACCGCGCCGAAGAAGTTGACGTCGAACTGCGCGCGGATCTGCTCCTCGCTCGCCTCCTCGACCATGCCGAGCAGCATCGTCCCCGCGTTGTTGACCACGACGTCGAGTCGCCCGAACGCCGCCGCGGCCTGATCGGCCACCTTCTGGACGGCCTCCCGGTCGGTGACGTCCAGCGCCAGCCGTACGAGGTCGTCCGGGTGGGCGGCGGCCAGATCCGCGAGCGGGCCGAGGTCGCGTGCGGCGGCGACGACGCGGTCTCCGGCTTCGAGTGCCGCTTCGGTGAACGCCCTGCCCAGGCCCCTGGAAGCGCCGGTGATGAACCAGACTCTCGCGGTCGTCATACGATCCCATTCCTTGGTGAGACGAGACGGTTCGTCTCGTTGTGTTGGAAGTATGCGACCCGTTCCCGGCAATGTCAAGACGGACCGTCTCGTCTCGTTAAGTGCTACGCTCCCGGACGTGTCTCACCCCGGAAAGCCGAACCCGGCCCGGCGCAGCGAACGGTCCCGGCAGGCCGTCCTCGGCGCGGCGCGCGAACTCGTCTCCGAACTCGGATACGCCAAGGTGTCCATCGAGGCCATCGCGGCCCGTGCCGGCGTCGGCAAGCAGACGATCTACCGCTGGTGGCCGTCCAAGGGCGCGGTGATCTTCGACTCGTTCCTGGAGCTCAGCGAGACCGGCGAGGGGGTGCGGCTGCCCGACACCGGGGACCTCGCGACCGACCTCAAGGCGGTCATGCGGGCGACCGTCGCCGAGTTCGCCGACCCGGGGTTCGAGGCGCCCGTCAGAGCGCTCAACATGGAGATCATCGCCGATGCGGCCCTCGCGGCCCAGTACCGCGAGAAGCTGGCAGGCCCCGTCGACGAGGCCAAGAAGGAACGGCTGCGCAGCGCCCAGCAGGTGGGCCAACTCGCCGCGGACGCCGACCTCGACCTGCTGCTGGAGCTGCTCTACGCCCCGCTCTACCAGCGCTGGCTGCACCGATCGGGGCCGCTCACCCCCGAGTACGCCGACGCGCTGGTGGAGGCGACTCTCCGCGCCTTCGCCCCCTGAAACCACAGGTGGGCCACACCCTCGCGGGGCCTCAGCCGGCGGGGTCGAGGGTGGTCAGGGCTTCGTCGAGGGCTGCGGGGAGGTCCAAGGACGGGTCGTCCTTCCAGCGCAGCATGATGTCGAGCATGATGCCGAAGGCCGCGCCGGTGAGGGTGCGGACGGCGACGTCGTCAGGGCCGCGGTCCATCCGCTCGGCGAGGATGGAGGTCACCGTCCGCATGGTCTCGATGTAGTTGCCGAAGGCGGCGCCGCGCAGCGCGGGGACCGACAGGATGAGGACGGTCCGTTCACGCCCGGCGGCGAGGTCGTCCGGCGACAGGGTGACGAGCATGGTGCGGACGGCCGCGCGCAGCGTCTGGATGGGGGTCAGCTCCGGCGGCTGGGTGCGAAGCACTTCGAAGAACTCCGGGTCGGCCTCGTCGGTGATGACGAGGTCCTCCTTGGTGGGGAAGTAGCGGAAGACGGTGGTGTGCGCGACCTCCGCCGCCTGGGCGACCTGTTCGACGGTCGTCGCCTCGTAGCCGCGCTCCCGGAACAGCCGCAGCGCCTCCCGCTGGATCGCGGCGCGGGTCCTCGCCTTCTTCAGCTCCCGCAGTCCCGGCTTCGGCGCCATCACCCCGGCCCTTCGTCACTCCGTCCTGGACGTGGAGCCTACAAGCGCCGGTTCCGCGTGGAGGCGTTCGCCTTCCACGTCCACGTGGGGGATGAGGCCGTCCAGGCGGGCGGGCAGCCACCAGCCGGCGCGGCCGAGCAGCGCCATCACGGCGGGGACGATCGTCATCCGGACGAGGAACGCGTCGAAGAACACCGCGGCGGCCAGCGCGAAGCCGAACGACTGCACCATCGGCGTATCGGACAGCATGAACCCGGAGAACACGCTGATCATGATGATCGCGGCGGCGGTGACGACGCGGGCGCCGTGCGCCAGGCCGGTGACGGCGGCGTCGGTGGGGGACGCGCCGCGGACGTGCTCCTCGCGCATCCGGGTGACGAGGAAGACCTGGTAGTCCATGGCCAGCCCGAACACCATGCCGATCAGCATGACCGGCAGCAGGTGGACGATGACGCCGGACGAGTGGACCCCGAGAAGGCCGTTCAGCCAGCCCCACTGGAACACGGCGACGACCGCCCCGAACGTGGCGGCCACGCTGAGCAGGAAGCCGAGCGTCGCCTTCAGCGGCACCAGGATCGAGCGGAACACCAGCGTCAGCAGCAGGAACGCGAGGCCGACGACGACTGCCAGGTAGGGGACGAGTGCGCCCGCGAGCTTTCCGGACGTGTCGATGTCGATGGCCGTCTGCCCGGTGACGGCGACCGTGACCCCGGCGCTGGAACCGAATCGCTCGCGGACGGTGTGGATGAGGTCCTCGGTGGCTTCGCTGGTCGGTCCGCTTTCGGGAACGACGCTGAGGAGCGCGGTGTCACCGGCCGCGTTCAGCACCGGGGCCTCGACGGAGGCGACGCCGGTCAGTGACGTGACTTCCGCCGCGACGCGGTCTGCGGCCGACCTGGTGTCGCGGGGGGCCTGCACGACGAGGGTCAGCGGTCCGTTGACGCCGGGGCCGAACCCGTCCGCGAGCAGGTCGTAGGCCGCGCGCTGGGTCGTCCCGGCCGGGGCGCTGCCGTCGTCGGGCAGCCCGAGCCGCAGGCCGAGCGCGGGCATGGCCGCGACGAGCAGCGCGGCGGCCGCGGCGAGCGCCACCGGGAGCGGGCGGGACGTGACGAACCGTCCCCAGCGGCGTCCGCCGGAGGCGGTGGGACGTCCGCGGGCCAGGGCGCGGTGCCCGGCGAACCCGAGCAGGGCGGGCAGCAGCGTGAGGGCGACGAGCACCGCGATGGCCACGGTGAACGCGGCGGCGAACCCGAGCTGGGTGAGGACGGGGATGTCCATGACGGCCAGGCCCGCCAGCGCGATGATGACCGTCAGGCCCGCGAAGACGACGGCGGATCCGGCGGTGCCCGCCGCCTGTCCGGCCGCGTCGACGGGTTCCCGCCCGCCCGCGACCTCCTGCCGGTAGCGGGAGATGATGAACAGCGCGTAGTCGATCGCGACGGCGAGGCCGAGCATGAGCGCGAGCGCCGGGGTGTCGGAGTTGAGTTCGACGAAGGCGCCGGCCGCGGTGACCGCGCAGACGCCGATGACGATCCCCGCGGCGGCCGTCAGCAGCGGCAGCCCGGCGGCGACCAGCGACCCCAGCGTGACCAGCAGGACGATCGCGGCGGCCGCCACTCCGAGCAGCTCACCGGCGCCCTCCCCGGGGGGCGGCACGGCGTCGCCGCTCATCTCCACGCGCAGGCCGGGGACGGCGGCTGCCTCGCGAAGCGCGTCGCGGTCCGCGCCGGTCAGCTCGTGACCGGGGACGTCGTAGGCGACCTCGGCGAGCGCGGTCCGGCCGTCGCGCGAGACGGTGCCCCGGGCGTAGGGGGCGGCGACCTCCGCGACCTTCGGGGTCGCCTTGACCCGGGCGACCGCGCGTTCGACGGCGTCGCGGTTCGCGGGGTCGGTGAGCGGTCGTCCGGTGGGGGCGGCGAACACGATCCTGGCGGACGCTCCATCCGTGGCGACCTGCGGGAACCGCTCCGCGATCAGGTCGTTCGCCCGCTGCGACTCGGTGCCGGGCACCGAGAACGTGTCCGGGGCCGGCTGGGCCAGGACGGCCGCTCCCGACACGGCGGCGATCAGCAGGCCGGTCCACACCAGGACCACCGGCAGCCGCCGCCGGAAACAGAACCGGCCGAGCCGGGACAGCAACACCGCCATGACGAACACACCCTCTCGCTAGTTCGATAGCAAGTGTTAGTCAGATAGCGATTTCTGTCAACGTCTTGCCGAACGCGAACGTGCCGCCCTTCCGCGTGGAAGGACGGCACGTTGGATGCTGAGTCTGGATCTGGCGCGCTAGGACTCGGCCGGGATGTAGGGCGGGGCCACGCCCCAGCCCCAGTGCGGCATGGGGGCCTCAAGGGGCGGCTTCGCGTCCGGTTGCGAGTTGGTGAGGGCGATGCGGGTGCCCCACTCGATGTAGGACGTGAACGCGGCGCGGAACTCGGGGTCGCCGGGGAGGCCGATCTCGTCCGCGGCGTCCATGAGGAGGGCGACCCAGCGCCGCCGCTGCGGTTCGGCGATGGCCCTGCCGAGGTGCTGCCGGACCATGTGGTGGTAGCCGCCGCGCTCCCGGCTGTAGCGCTCCGGGCCGCGGAAGACCTCGCCCAGCCAGATCGCGACCCACTTCGGATGGTCGGCGTCCATGTGCTCGAACAGGGGCTTGAGCAGGTCGTCCTTCAGGACGTTCGAGTAGAAGACCTCGGTGAGCCGTTCGAGCGCCTCGCCGCCGCCCGCCCAGTCGTACATCGTCGGGACGGACGACCCCGCACCGAGCACGGACGTCCGCTCGTAGTGCCGCATCTCCTCGATGGCCTGGACGTACGGCTTGATCTCGGCGAAGAACCCGGGGAAGTGCTCGCCGCCCCGGAAACCCTTCATGTGGTCGTCGGCGGACGTCCAGCCGATGCGCAGGATGTAGACGGAGGGCTCCTCCACGCACCTGGACAGTTCAAAGTCCACGCACTGCGGAGCGGCGGCGAGGGAGGCGGACGCCCGCCCGTAGGCGGTCTCGAAGGCCTCCGTGTCCTGCGGGTCGATGCGGTAGCGGATGTACTCGACGATCATTCGGCCCCCAGGGGTGCAACCGGTCGGGTGAACACTGTAATCCAGTAATCACCCGACCGGTCGCGGAAACGATCAGTCCCCGGAGGCCGGGGAGCGGCGGAACCAGGCGACCGCGCCGGCGGCCGCCGCGATGACGAGCGCGATCAGGCCGATCCACAGCCAGCCCGACGACCCGCCCGAGTCCCCGGTGCCCGCGGCGTTCGTCGCGGACGGCTCCGGGGCAGGGGGCTCGGCGGCGGCGCTGGAGGGCGCGCTGGGCCCGTCGCCGGGCGACGCGGCCGGCGCGCCCTCGACGGTGAACGTGTAGGTGCCCTGGATCGGATGCCCGTCCGACGACACGACCCGCCAGGCCACCGTGTACTCGCCGTTGGGCGGTGCGCTGCCGAGCGCGGCCGTGACCTTGTTGTCGACCGCCTCGGGCTCCCCGGCCTGGTACTCCTTCTTCGACGCGTCCGTGACGATCACGCGTGGCAGCCGCACCGAGCCCGAGAACGTCAGGACGATCTCGGACGGCGCCTCGACCGTCGCGTCCTCCTTGGGGCTGGAACCGGTCAGCGTGTCGTGCGCCGCCGCCGGAGTCGCGGACACCACCAGGACCAGCAGCACCGCGGCGGCGCCCGCCACGGCGAGCCTCGCCGCGCGCAGCAGCGGCCGCACGGCCCGCACCGAGCGCTTCACCGGGCGGTTCATGACCGGCTCCGAGCGCGCGTCAGGCCGAGGCCGCCGACGCCGACGCCGATCACTCCGGCGGCGATGCCGAGGCCGCCGAGCAGCCGGGCCGTCCCGTCGTCGGACGTCGCCTCCGCCGCCTCGGCGGGCTTCTTCCCGGCGACGAGCCCGGCCGTTTCCGTGCCGCCCTCCGGGAGCAGCTTGAGCACCGGCGCGGGATGCTCGGGCTCGGCTCCGCCCTCGACCGGCGGTTCCTCCCACTTGACGACCTCGCCGTTCGAGTACGTCTGGTCGGCCTTGAAGACCATCTGGTCGGTGCCGGTAGGCAGCTGCCCCATCGAGACGTCGAACTCCTGGAACTGGCCGGGCTCGATCTCGCCGCCCGTCCAGGTGATCTTGCTGACGGCCTCGGTGAGCTTGCCGCCGTGCGCCTCGATCGGCTCCGGGAGCTCGGACTTCTCCACCTTCACCTTCCAGCCGGGAGTGGGGCGGACCGACACCGACGACAGCGGGTGCTCGGCGGGCAGGTGCACGACGACCTCGGTGGTGGACGCGTTGTCGCGCTCGTTCGGTACCCGGAACGCCACCTTGGCGTACGAGCCCTGCTCGGCGGAATCGGGGTTGGCGGTGACGTGCGCGGACGCGGCCGTGGCCAGCCCGACCACGGATATGGACGACAGCGACGCGATGGCGCCGGCTCTGCGGACATGCGGAGCGAAGGACATGACGGAACTCCGTTCGAGTCGTACGAGAGGGAACCGGATGCGCCGGGAACAGGCGTCCGGTGACGTACGGCGCTCGCTCAGCCGGGGGCGAGCACCCTCGAACGCGGCGGGGGACCCCGCCTGACGACCTGGTGCCGCAGGACGCGGCCGACGGCCATGACGGCGGCGGCAGCCGTCACCACCGGGGTACGCCGCGGGGGCGCGGCGGGTTCGACGGTGAGGAGGGCGATCAGCAGCCGGATCGGACGGTCCGCCGCCGCGGCGACCCGCCGGGCCAGCGACCACGCGGCCCGTTCGCCGCGACGCAGCCACCACGCCGCGACCAGCGCGGCCATGGTGTGCGAGAGCGTCATCGCCGTCCCGCCCGAGCCGTGCGCGACCGGGAGCATGACGTCCGTACCGGCCTGCACGGCCGCCCCGTGCATGGCCCCGTCCATGCTTCCGTGCATCGCCGTGGAGTGGTGGTACATCGGCTCGGACGCGGCCGTGAACAGGGCGTGCAGCGCGAACTGGCCGCCGAGGAGACCGCCCAGGATCGTCGCCAGCGAGCGTTCGTGGCCCGCCAGCATGAGCGTCACGCCCAGCACGGCGCAGAACCCGGCCGCCGCCGCCCAGACCGGAACCGTCCCCGCCGCCAGCACGTGCCCGACGATCGCAAGCGTCACGCACACGGTGGCGAACACCACCGCGCGTGCGGTTCGGAACGCGGGTCGCGGGACATGCGGGGACATGGCGCCACCATCCTCCCACCCGGGTCGCCGCGACCGCAGCCGACCCCGCCAATCCACTCCGACACGCCCAACATCTTGGGGTTGCGCAAAGATCGCGAACTAGATGTAGGGTCGAGTCCCGTGCTGGTCCGCCCCCGCCGTTTCGCGGCGGGGGCGGCGTAAGAGGGAACCCGGTGCGAGTCCGGGACTGCCCCGCAGCGGTGAGCGGGAACGACCGCCGTCAGGAAGCACTGGGCCGTCCGGCCCGGGAAGCGACGGCCAGTAGGACGCGCCTCGTCCAGAGGCGCGGCGCCCGCGAGTCCGAAGACCTGCCCGCACGTTGTTCGTCCAGGCCTCGCGGGTGGGCCGGGGACGGAGCGCGGCGCGCCCCGGCAGGGCGGCTCGCGTCCCGTTCGCACGCCTCCGCGAGGCGGCTTGCGAGGGGAGAGAGCACGTGACACAGGACCTGGCCGCGCCACCGGCACCGGCACCGGCACCATCACCGGCACCGGCACCGCCCGCCGAGATCATCGCCGAGGTGGAGGCCGCCTGCGCCGGGATACCGGACGTCGAGGCGGGACGGGTGCTGGCCGCCGTCCGGGCCGGGAACGGGACGGACACGGCGGCCCTGCGGGACCTCGCGATCGGCGAGGCGGGCGCGCTGGTGCCCGCCGAACCCGGATACTCCAGGGTCGCCGCGCGGCTGCTCGGCACCCGGATCCGGGACGAGGCGCGTGCCGCCGGAGTCCGGACGTTCGCCGAATCGGTCGCCGCCGCGCACCGGGAGGGGCTCCTGGCCGGCGCCCCGGCCGCGTTCGTCGCCGCCAACGCGCCCGCGCTCGACGCCCTCGTCGACGAATCGGCCGACGACCGCTTCGAGTACTTCGGCCTCCGGACCCTCTACGACCGGTACCTGCTGAGGCATCCGCGGACCAGGCTCGTCCTCGAACGCCCGCAGCACTTCCTCCTGCGCGTGGCTTGCGGTCTCTCATATCCCGACGAAGTCGGGCCGGGGGGTGTGGGGGGTCGTCCCTCCTCGGGAAGCACCGAGTCGGTGGACGACGCGGCCGAGCTGTACGGCCTGCTCAGCACGCTCTCCTACCTCCCCAGCTCGCCGACGCTGTTCAACTCCGCCGCCCGCCGCCCCCAGCTCTCGTCGTGCTTCCTGCTCGACTCGCCCCGCGACGAGCTGGACTCGATCTACGAGCGGTACGGGCAGGTGGCGCGGCTCAGCAAGTACGCGGGCGGCATCGGGATCTCCTGGACGAAGGTGCGGTCGCGGGGCTCGCTGATCCGCGGCACCAACGGGCACTCGAACGGGATCGTCCCGTGGCTGCGGACGCTCGACTCGTCCGTCGCCGCCGTCAACCAGGGCGGACGGCGCAAGGGCGCGGCATGCGTGTACCTGGAGCCGTGGCACGCCGACGTCGAGGAGTTCCTGGAGCTGCGCGACAACACCGGCGAGGACGCGCGCCGCACCCACAACCTCAACCTCGCCAACTGGATCCCGGACGAGTTCATGCGCCGCGTGGAGGACGACGCGACGTGGTCGCTGTTCGACCCCAAGGAGGTCCCCGAACTGGCCGACCTGTGGGGCGACGCCTTCGACGAGGCGTACCGGGCGGCCGAGAAGGAGGGCCGGTACGTCCGGCAGCTCCCGGCCCGCAAGCTGTACGGGCGCATGATGCGAACCCTCGCAGAGACCGGGAACGGGTGGATGACGTTCAAGGACGCCGCCAACCGCGCCTGCAACCAGACCGCCGAGCCGGGCCAGACCGTCCACCTGTCCAACCTGTGCACGGAGATCCTGGAGGTGACCAGCGACGGCGAGGCGGCCGTCTGCAACCTCGGATCGGTGAACCTGGCCGCGCACGTCGGCCCGTCCGGCATGGACTGGGAGCGGCTCCGCGCGACCGTCCGCACCGCCGTGCGGTTCCTGGACCGCACCATCGACCGCGGCTACTACCCGACGCCCGAGGCGGAGGCGGCGAACACCAAGTGGCGCCCCGTCGGGCTGGGGGTGATGGGTCTGGCCGACGTGTTCTTCACCCTCCGCCTCCCGTTCGACTCGCCGGAGGCCCGCGACCTCTCGGCGCGCATCTCCGAGGAGATCGCGCTGGCCGCCTATGGCGCGTCCGCCGATCTGGCCGCCGCCCACGGCCCGCTGCCGGCCTACGACCAGACCCGCACGGCCCGCGGTCAACTCCACCCGGACCATTTCCCGGACGCGGAGCCGTCCCGTCCCGCCGAATGGGACAGGCTCCGGGAGCGCGTCGCCGAGGTCGGCCTCCGCAACTCGCTCCTCATCGCCATCGCGCCGACGGCCACGATCGCGTCCATCGCCGGCTGCTACGAGTGCATCGAGCCGCAGGTGTCCAACCTGTTCAAGCGCGAGACGCTTTCCGGTGAGTTCCTGCAGATCAACGCCTACCTGGTGGACGATCTGAAGTCACTCGGTCTGTGGACCCCGGCGGTGCGCGAGGCGATCAAGAAGGCGAACGGCTCCGTCCAGGGCCTCGTCGATCTCCCGGACGAGCTGCGCGCCCTCTACCGGACGGCGTGGGAACTGCCGCAGAAGTCCCTGATCGACCTCGCCGCCGCCCGCACCCCGTACATCGACCAGTCCCATTCGCTGAACCTGTTCATGGAGACGCCGACGATCGGCAAGCTCTCCTCGATGTACGCCTACGCATGGCGGCAAGGCCTCAAAACGACCTACTACCTGCGCTCCCGCCCGGCCACGCGAATAGCGCAGACAACGGTCGCGGCGGCCACCTGCTCCCTGGAGAACCCCGAGACCTGCGAGGCCTGCCAGTGAGCGCGCGAAACGGCAACGCCATGCTGCTCGACCCCGGCATGGACCTGACCCTGCGGCCCATGCGCTACCCCGACTTCTACGAGCGCTACCGCGCCGCGATCCGCAACACGTGGACGGTCGAGGAGGTGGACCTCGCGTCCGACCTCGTGGATCTGGCCCGCCTCACACCTGCCGAACTGCACCTCGTCCACCGTCTGGTCGCCTTCTTCGCCACCGGCGACTCCATCGTGGCGAACAACCTGGTGCTCAACCTCTACAAGCACGTCAACGCCCCGGAAGCCCGCCTCTACCTGTCGCGGCAGTTGTTCGAGGAGGCCGTCCACGTCCAGTTCTACTTGACGCTCCTGGACACCTACCTGCCCGACCAGGATGAGCGGGTCAAGGCGTTCGCTGCGATCGAGCACATCCCGTCCATCCGTTCCAAGGCCGAGTTCTGCTTCCGCTGGATCGACTCGCTCGGCTCCCTGGACGAGCTCCGTACGGCCGACGACCGGCGTACGTTCCTGCTGAACCTCATCTGCTTCGCGGCGTGCATCGAGGGCCTGTTCTTCTACGGCGCCTTCGCCTACGTCTACTGGCTGCGTTCCCGCGGCCTCCTGAACGGCCTCGCCTCCGGAACCAACTGGGTCTTCCGGGACGAGTCGATGCACATGGAGTTCGCGTTCTCCGTGGTGGACACCGTCCGAGCCGAAGAACCCGAACTCTTCGACGACGCTCTGACCGGCCAGGTCGTCCAGATGGTGGAAGAGGCCGTCCAGGCGGAACTCGACTTCGCCCACGACCTCTGCGGCGACGGCCTTCCCGGCATGAGCGCGGACGACATGCGCGCCTACCTCGAGTACGTGGCCGATCAGCGCTTGGTCCGCCTGGGCCTCCCGGCCCGCTACGGCACGGCGAACCCGTTCGCCTTCATGGAGTTGCAGGACGTCCAGGAACTGTCCAACTTCTTCGAACGCCGGGTCTCGGCCTACCAGAGAGGCGTGGAGGGCAGCGTCGCCTTCGACGAGGCGTTCTGAACCGACCGGCCTTGCAGTGGTGCCCGTCCCGGGGTCCTCCTGGGGCGGGCCACTACTTCAGGGATGTGTCGCCGAACGATTCCAGGAGGCCCCGCAGTACACCCGCCAGTTGCTCCCGCTCCTGCGGGCCGAGGGACTCCAGGAGGCGCGCCTCGTTCGCCGCGTGCAGCGGGAGGATCTCCTCGATCTTCGCCCATCCCCGCTCGGTCAGCCGGACCCGTACCGACCGCCGGTCGCCCTCGTCGCGGATCCGCTCGACGAGGTCCTTGGCGGCCAGCCGGTCGATCCGGTTCGTGATCGCGCCGGAGGTCACCATGGTGGCCTTGTTCAGGGCGCCCGCCGTCAGCTCGTAGGGCGGGCCCGACCGGCGCAGCGTGGCCAGGACGTCGAACTCCCATTTCTCCAGCCCGAACCCGCCGAAGAACTCCTTGAGCTCGCGGTCCAGGAGCTGCGACAGGCGGGAGATCCGTCCGACGATCCCCATCGGCCAGACGGCCACGTCGGGTCGCTCCCGCTTCCACTGTTCCAGTACCTGGTCCACCGCGTCGCCCATCGCCGGTCCTCTCCACGCTAGAAATCTTAACGTTCATCTACTTGACGTTGAAGCTCATCGCGGGTCATTATCTCAACGTTGAGATTATGAGTGGAGAGGCAACGAGATGTCCAGTACCACGCCAGGCGCCTCCGGGACGGTCGCGCTCACCGCCCTCACCCCCATCGTCTGGGGATCGACCTACGCCGTCACCACCGAGCTCCTCCCGCCCGGCCGTCCCCTGCTGACCGCGCTGCTGCGGGCCCTGCCCGCCGGCCTGGCGCTGCTGGCCATCACCCGGACCCTGCCCCGCGGCGCGTGGATCGGGCGGGCCGCGATACTCGGCGCCCTGAACATCGGCGCGTTCTTCCCGCTGCTGTTCCTGGCCGCCTACCGGCTCCCCGGCGGCGTCGCCGCCGTCCTGGGCGCGGTCGGCCCGCTGTTCGCGCTCGGCTTCGCGGCCATGCTGCTGTCCGAACGGCCCACGAGCCGGAAGGTCCTGGCCGGGCTCGCCGGGATGCTGGGCGTGAGCCTGGTCGTGCTGCGCGCCGACGCGGCCCTCGACACCGCCGGGATCATCGCCGGGCTGGCCGGAGCCGCGTCCATGTCCGCCGGAACCATCCTCACCAAGCGCTGGGGACGGCCGGAAGGGGTCGGGGCGCTGGCCTTCACCGGCTGGCAGCTCACCGCCGGCGGCCTGCTGCTCCTGCCCCTGGCCCTGCTGGTGGAAGGCGCGCCGCCCGCGCTCGACGGGCACGCCATCGCCGGCTACCTCTACCTCGGCGTCGCCGGCACCGCCGTCGCGTACTGGATCTGGTTCCGCGGCATTTCCCGCATCCCCGCCACCTCGGTCGCGTTCCTCGCCCTGCTGAGCCCGCTGTCCGCGGCCGTCATCGGCTGGGTCGTCCTCGGCCAGGCGCTCTCCCCGCTCCAGCTGCTGGGCATGGCCATCGCCCTCGGCGGCACCCTGCTCGGCCAAGCCCCCGCGAAGACCCCGGCACCGCCCGCCGCCACGCCGCCCACCGCCATGAAGACCCCGCGGAGCCGGGCGTCAGCCGACCTGGCCGCCTGAGACCGGCCGGCCGATCCAGAAGGAATCGAGAACCATGAACCCCATCGACGCGCCCGCGTCCACCGCCCCCGTCTCCGAGCACGTGTCCCTCAAACGCTGGCTGGCCGTGGTCGCCGTCGCGGTCGGGACGTTCCTCGTGGTGACGGCGGAACAGCTGCCCGTCGGCCTGCTCACCTCCGTCGGCGCCGACCTCGGGATCTCCGAGGGCACCGCGGGCCTGATGGTCACCGTGCCCGGACTGGTCGCCGCCGCAAGCGCGCTGCTGGTCCCGGTGGTGATCGGACGCCTGGACCGCCGCGTGGTCCTGCTCGGCCTGATCACGCTGATGGTCGCGGCCAACGTGCTGTCCTTCCTGGCCCCCAACTTCCCGATCCTGCTGGCCTCGCGCTTCCTGGTCGGGATCAGCATCGGCGGGTTCTGGGCGCTGGCGGCGGGCATCGCCGTCCGGCTGGTCCCGGACAGCCACGTCCCCCGCGCCACCTCGATCGCCTTCGGCGGCGCCACCGCCGCCAACGTCCTGGGCGTCCCGGCCGGAACCCTGATCGGCGGGCTCACCGACTGGCGCATCGCGTTCCTCACCCTGGCGGGACTCGGCCTCCTGGCCATCACCGCGCTGTTCGCGCTGCTGCCGAAGATCCCCGCCGCCGGCTCCATCCGGCTCGGGGCCCTGCTCGGCCTGTTCGGCAACCCCGTCGTCCGCGCCGCCACCATGACGACCTTCCTGCTGGTCAGCGGGCACATGGCGGCCTACACCTTCGTCAGCCCCATCCTCCAGGACGTCTCCGGCATCAGCGAGAACCTCATCGGCCCCCTGCTGCTCGTGTTCGGCGCAGCCGGCATCGTCGGCACCTTCGTCGCCGGAGCCGCCGCCGGACGCAACGTCCGCGCCACGATCGTCGCCGTCAGCGTCCTGCTCACCCTCGTCCTCGTGCTCTTCCCGCTCCTCGGCACGACCCAGGTCACCGCCATCGCGTTCCTGATCCTGTGGGGCCTGGCCTTCGGCGGCGTCCCGGTGGGCGTCCAAATGTGGATCTTCAAGGCCGCACCCGACCACGCCGAAGCCGCCACCGCCCTCAACACCGTCCTGTTCAACCTCGCCATCGCCGTAGGCGCCCTGCTCGGCGGCTTCGTCGTCAACGCAGCCTCCACCACCACCGTCCTGTGGTTCGCCGCGATCTTCACGGCCCTGACCTTCCTGGCCGTCCGGAGCGGCCGGAAGGCGTGACCCGCCGGCATGTCCGGCGAGGCGGCGCCGAGGGGAAGGTCTCGCCAGACGGCACGTTCCGAACTATCGAGAGCGGGCAGGCGTTGAGGGGGTAACGCTAGGCCCAGGAGGAAGAAGATGGCTTCCATCGTCGACCGGATCAAGAAGTTCATCCAGAGCCCGCAAGGGCAGAAGGCGCGGGCCAGGGCGGAGGGGATGGCCCGAAATCCCCGCACGCAGGCCAAGGCCCGCCGCCTGCTCACCAAGTTCCGCGGTGGCGGCGGAGGCCGCCACTGACCGCGACTCCCCCGCACCGATCGGCGAAGGCTCCGTTCCACTCCCCGGGACGGAGCCTTCGCCGTGCCGAGCCCCGCGTCATGATCGCGGATCCTGGGAACCGCCGGGGCCGGAGGACCGCCTAAGCGGTGATCCTTTCGCCGCCGCCCCGGAGACCTCCTCATGACCACCGAGATCGTCGTCGTCACGTCGCCGCTGACCCAGATCGCCGAGTTCGGTGGTCTGCCTGTGCTGGACGCGGCGCCCACACAGAGCAGCTGGAACCTGCGGCAGGACGCCGTGAAGGCGCTGGGTCGCCTTGGCGCGGCCGTCCCGCCCCATCTCGAGCCCGATGAGGATCGTGACGCCGCGCGCCTGGCCGCGGCGCTCGGCGACCCGGGTTCGGTCGCGTGGTGGCTGCCACTCGTGTCCTGGGAGGACGACGCTTTCCGCTACGCGGACGACCACCTGGACTGGCTCGTACGGCAGGTGGGCGGCGAGGCGATCACCACGCTGGTGATCGGCGGCATCGTCGACCACCTCCAGGCCGAGGACGACGGAGAGGAGCCCGTCACCGGACCCCGTCCCCGGACCTTCGCCGCCCCCGCGAAGGAGGATCCGTCGAGCGACGAGGAGGCGCTGCCCGAAGCCGTCCAGGCACTGGCGCGGCGTGCCGCGGACCTTCCGAACCTGCGCGCCCTCTACGTCGGGGAGATCGACACCGGCCAGCAGCACCACTGCGAGGACGTCGACGTGGCGGCGCTGCTGGAGGCCTTCCCGCGGCTGGAAGAGCTCACCGCGTGCGCCTTCCTCTCGCTGCGGTTCCGGGCCGCCGAGCACGCCCGCCTGCGCCGCCTGGGGCTCCATGGCGCGATGTTGGACGACGAGATCACCGGCCTCGCCGCCAGCGCGCTCCCCGCCCTCGAACACCTGGAGCTGTGGTCGCAGGAGCAGATGGACGATGCGCCGGACCCGGGCGAGCGGGAGGCGTTCGGCCTGCTGTTCGGGAGCGACACGATGCCGCGCCTGCGCCATCTGGGCCTGCGCGAGTTCACGTTCGTCGACGAGCTGGTCGAGGAGCTGGCGGTCTCGCCCCTGCTTCCCCGGCTCCACACTCTCGACCTGTCCCGCAGCGCGGTCACCGACAAGGGGGCGCGGACGCTGCTGACCGGCGGCGCCTTCCAGGGCCTCACCCGCCTGGACCTTCGCCGCCACTACATGTCCGCCGAGATCGCCGAAACGGTCCGCCAGACGTTCACCACGGCAGGCGTGGACGTCGACACCAGCGACGGCGGCCACCCCGGCTGACGCGATCCGTGCGTTCGCCGGTCGGGGCCGTAACCCGGCGGTTCATCAGGTGGAGGATGAAGACGCCGCCGAGGTAGGCCAATAGTGCCTGCGTCGGGAGGCCGGTCGGGGCGTGGAAATCCGGGTCCGCCAATGTGACGCCGACCAGCCCGGTCAGCGCGGCTGCCAGGCCCACGATGGTCAATGCCGTGTACGTCCGCTCGTGCGTGCCACGGTGCGGGGGTGTGGCCGTACGGGCGGGGCGGAGTCTGCCGCGCCACTCGATCCAGCCGAAGAGCGCCATCAGGACGGCGAGGACGATCGCCAGGAACGCCAGCCACGGAAGCCGCAGCACGATCCACTCGGCCGACCCGATCGGCGGCTGCGGGAAGACGCCCGTCGGGTAGAGGACGCCCGCGGCGACCACCACCGCCGTCATATGCCACAGGAACACGGTCAAGATCACCGCGTTGACCCCGACCACGGCGGTCCACACGCGGGGACGTCGCAGCCACCGGTCGGCCCGGTCGCGTAGCAGCAGCACCAGCCCGGTCTGGGCCGCCGCGAGGGACAGCAGCGCCACGGTCGGCGGGGAGGTGTTCTGCACCTCCGCGCCGGGGACGGCGACCATGCTGACCGGGTACGGGCCAGCCACCGTGAGCAGCACAAGGCAGCCCAGCCCTCCGGCCAGCAGGGGCAGGGCGACCTTCCGCCGCGCCGGCAGCCGCCCGTCCCGCCAGGCGAACCCGAGCTGATGGACGGCCAGCCACATCAGGACGAGATTGGCCGTTCCGCCGTGCGGCACGTCGAAGCCCAGCCGCAGGACGTCGCCGACTCCGACCAGCACAGCCAGCACGACGGGGACCGCGAGCCCCCATCGCCGGTGCAGGGCGTACATCACGGGGGCGAGGACGACGACGCCCACGTAGACGGCCAGGAACCACAGCGGGATCCTGGCCAGCCAGACCGCCCGTCCGATCAACTCGGGGTCGGCGCCAAGAGCGCGGGCCGGCATCGCCGCTCCCGCCAGCACGACGAGGAACGCCGTGGTGGGGCGCAGCAGCCGGTCCGTCCGGCTCAGCAGCCAGTCCCGCCACCCCACGCCGCGTTCTCGGGACGACCCCAGCGACGCCGCATTGGCGAATCCCCCGACCAGGAAGAAGACCGGCATGACCTGGAAGATCCACGACAGCCAGTGCACCCAGCCCAGGACCTCCAGGACGTGGACACCGTCAAGGCCGCCCCGGTCGTAGGTCACCACCGCGGCGAGCCAATGACCGGTCACCACCAGGAGGATCGCGACCGCGCGGAGCAGATCGGCCCAGCGTTCCCGGTACGCCGGCGTCCGCTCCGCCAAGCCGCGCAGTGTGCCGGGCGGCCGAGAATCGCCTACGACATCGCCGGACATGGGCGCGGGGCCACCGTTCCTAACCAGTACCCAGGCGGTGGTCGGCGGTGCCGGACAGGTCGTAGCCGAACCGCATCGGGGCGCCGACCGGGTTGCCGTGGGTGTCCAGGCGGTAGGCGGCCAGGTGGTCGGTGTTGGTGTCGACCCCGACGATGCCGCGGGCGCGGGCCGTCTCGAGCGGGACCGCGGGGATGGCGGGGCGTTGCCAGGACGCGGTGAGGTACCAGCGGTCCCGGCCGGTGTCGTGGTGGATGCGGTAGGCCACCGCCCGATCGGCGCGGATCCGGTCGGCCCACTCGGCGCCCCGGTGCGCGAACCGCACGCGACAAGTCAGGACGTAGCGGCCGTGCGGCGCGTTGGCCAGATGCGCCAGCGGTGCGGGCAGCCTGACCGATACTTCGCCGTCGGGAGTGACGCAGATGGCATCGTCCACGCCGGGGTGGGCCGTCGCGGGGACGGCGTCAACTCCTTCGACGATGACAATCTGCGACACGGCAGGTACTTTAAGTCATTATCTTCGAACACGCAATCGACTTGCCCGTGCGGCTGCCGCGCCGGCGCCCCGCAACATATCCTCCGGCCACCGGTACACAGCGAACGGAGCCCTGCGCACCACTCGTTCCACCGACTTCATGGCCATGCCTCACGTCCCTCATGAACGGCTACCGACACTCATGAAACCAACGGTTGTGAACCCCCTCGTCCGCAAGCATTGCCCTCCGGGAGAGAGCTCAACCGTCTGCCAGGCGCGGCCCGCAGGAGCGGATCATGGCGATCCGTGCTGCTTGGGAAGTTGGTTCAGGGCGATGGCGGCCCATTCGCGCACTTGCCGGTCGGGGTCGTTGCGGAGCCGTATGACGTGCGGGACGGCGGCGGCGGACTCGGTGTGGCCGAGCGAGCTGAGCACCGATATCCGCACATCCGGGTCGCGGTCCTTCAGTGCGGCGGCCATCGCGTCCATGGCCTCCGGGAGCCGCCGGGCGAGCCGGCCGGCGGGGCCCGCCGCCGCGGACCGGACGCGGGGATGCGGATCCCTGAGCGCGGACGCCACCCGGGGAAGGTCGTCGTCGGAGACGATGAAGTCCAGGGCCCAGACGCCGGTGGCGCGCAGGGCGGCGTCCTCGGCGCCGACCAGGGCGAGCACTGCCGGGCGTGCCCGCGCAGGTTCCTGTTCGAGCAGCTCGCAGATGACCGTCTGGAAGGTGTCCTGGTCGTCGCCCAGGTCCCGGGCCGAGGCGCGCAGCAGGACAGGCAGCGCGCCGAGCCCGGCGATGCCCGCCAGAACCTCCCCGATCACGTCACGCCCGTAGAAGTGCCCCCGCTCCAGGAAGGCCTCCAGGTGCCCCTCCAGTTCGGGGACCAGCGCGGGATCGGCGCCGTCGATCAGCGCACCGGTCAACTCGGTGATCTTGTCGAACTCGTCATCGAGATCCCGGTCCTCTTCCGGACCCTCCCCCTGAAGCAGGCGTATCAGCTGAGCGAGAAGCGACATGGCCGTCATCCTGCCGGTAATGGACCTGCGCGGCCACGCCTTCGGCCTCGGGCGGCGGATCAGGGGCGGCAGGTCGGGTCGGCGGCGGGAAGGGTTCCGGTGGCCAGGTAGGCGTTGACCTTGGCGTCCACGCAGCCGTTGCCGTATTCGCCGTAGATCCCGTGGGCGGTGGTGCCGCGCAGGGTGAGCAGGCGGGAACCGGTGAGCGCCCGGTGCATGGCCTTGCTGCCCTCGTAGGTCGTGGCGGTGTCCCCGGTGGCGGACACGATCAGCGCGGGGGTGGAGTTGCCGACGCGCGTGAGGCGCTCGCGCGGCCGGCCCGGCCAGAAGGCGCAGGGCCAGATGTTGTTCTTGAGGGGGCCGAAGAGGGGGTGGCGGGCGCGGCTGCGCTGGACGTCCTTCCAGTAGGTGCCGGGGTCGCGCGGCGCGGCGCGGTCGCCGCAGGTGATCGCGGCGGCGGGGCCGGCGAGCGGGGAACCGGCGCTGGTCAGGACGAACGTGAGGAGTCCGTCCAGTTCGGGGCCGGGGGCCGCCGGGCGGCCGTGTGCGGCCTCGTTCAGGGTCCGGACGGTGGAGGCGAACTCCGCGCGGGCCGCGGGGCGGTCGTCGCCGGAGCCGGTGGAGAGGATGTACGGGACCGCCTGGTCGTCCACCTCGTAGGGGCCGACGCGCAGCGGGCGGTCCTGCGCGGCGGCGACGATCGCGTTCACGGTGGCGAGCACGCGGGCGCGGGTGGCGCCGAGGCCGTAGGTGCCGTGACGTTCGGCGGCCCAGGCCGCCCAGCCGCGCAGCGCGCGTTCCCCCTCGTCCTCGGTGCCCCGCATCGCCCTGGGGCCCCACTTGGACGGGTCGCCCGCGCTGTCCAGGACGACGCGGTCGGTGCGGCCGGGGAACATCTGGGTGTAGACCGCGCCCAGGTAGGCGCCGTAGGAGTAGCCGAGGAAGGAGATCCGGCGTTCCCCGAGGGCGCGGCGCACGAGGTCGATGTCGCGGGCCGTGTCGCGCGTGTTGGCGTACGGGAGCACGTCGCCGTGGCGCCGGGCGCACCGCTCGGCCAGGTCGCGCTGCACCGCCGCCTGGTGGTCGAACCGGGCGCGGGTCGGGCCGGCGGAGCGGATCCACATGCCGATGGGCCAGCCGCAGTCGAGCGGCGTGCTGCGCCCGACGAAGCGCGGGTCCAGACCGACGATGTCGTAGCGGGCGGCGACGTCCTTCATGGCCGCGCGGGTCTGCAGGGGCATCCCCAGCGTCGGCTGTCCGGGGCCGCCGTTGTTGAGGACCATGGTGCCGATGCGATGCGCCCGGTCGGTCGCGGGGAGGCGGGACAGCGCGAGCTTGATGGTGCGGCCGCCGGGCCTGGAGTGGTCGAGCGGGACGGTGAGTTCCGCGCACCGTGCGCCCGCCCGGTCGAGGTCCCGTCCGACGGCGTCGTCGGGTCCCTGGGCGCAGGGCTTCCAGTCGAGCGGCGGGGGCGCGCCGCCGTCGGCTCTGGCGAGGGGTGAAACGGCGCCGGACAAGGCGATCAAGGCGAGTACCGGGAGCAGCCCTCGGCGGGCCCGCGCAATCGTCGGTTTCATGGCCGGGGACGCTAATGCGGCCCGGCCGAACGCACGATACGGCCAGCCGCACGCGCCTACCTACAGTCCGCTGTAGTGCCCGCCAAGGACCGGTAGCGGACAATGCAATCCAAACCCGGGTCGTGAGGGGGTGCGCATGCGTGACCGGGCAATCTCCGGCTCGGCCTACCTGCTGGGCACGCTGGCCACCGCCGTGGCCACGGCGCTCGCGTTCCCGGTGCTGCTCGCACCGCCGGCGGCGCGGGGCTGGGCGGCCTGGCACCGGCGGCGGGCCGGCGGGCTGCTCGGCGTTCCGGCCGACGGGCGGCCGTCCACGCGGCGCCGTCTCGCCTGGGCGGTCGCGCACGTCGCGGTCGGGTTCCCGCTCGGGCTGGCCGCGCTGATATGCCTGGGCAACATCCTGGTCGCCCTGGTGGCGTTGCCATTGTGGTGGGCGTTTCCCGCCGACGAGCGTCCCACCCTGGTGTCGTTCTTCGATGTCCCTGTGGGCGATTGGACGACCGCGCTGGTCGGGGGCTCCGTTCAGATCGCCGTCCTCGGTGCGGCGGCCTGGTGGGTGCTCCCGGCGCTGGCGCGGCTCCACGCGCGGCTGTGCCTGGCGATGCTCGCGCAGTCGGACCGCGAGCGGCTCACCGAGCGGGTCGACGTGCTGACCAGGAGCCGGGTCGGCGTGGTCGACGCCCATGGCGCGGAGCTCCAGCGGATCGAACGCGACCTGCACGATGGGACGCAGGCGCGGCTGGTGGCCATCGCCATGCAGCTGGGCATCGCCCGGGAGGCGCTGACCGACGACCCGGACACGGTGGCGACGCTGATCCGGCAGGCGCACGAGACGGCGGAGGAGGCGATGGTCGAGCTCCGCACGGTGCTCCAGACGATCTACCCTCCGATCCTCGCCGACCGCGGGCTCGACGGGGCGCTGACGGCGCTGGCCGCCCGGTCGAGCGTGCCGGTCCGCATCGAGCTCGCCGGCCTGGGCGCGCTCCCGGCGACCGTGGAGGCGGTGGCCTACTACGTGATCGCCGAGGCGCTGACGAACGTGACCAAGCACGCCGCCGCCACGCGGGCGGCCCTCCGGGTCGAGCGCGCCGGCGACGTGCTGTCCATCGAGGTCACCGACGACGGAAGGGGAGGCGCCGACGGGGCGCGCGGCACCGGGATCACCGGGATGCGCCGTCGGGTCGCCGCCCTGGACGGCGCCGTCCGCCTCGACAGCCCGCCGGGCGGCCCTACCACGCTCGCCGTCCAGGTGCCGTGTCCACGGTGATCGCTTGAGGAGGTCCAGTGCGGGTCGTGATCGCTGAGGACAACGTCCTGCTGTCCAGCGGCCTGGAGCTGCTGCTGGCGGCGAAGGGCTGCCAGGTCGTGGCGGTCGTGGGCGACGGCGAGGCGTTCCTCGACGCCGTCACCGAGCACCGTCCCGACATCGCCATCGTCGACGTGCGGCTGCCGCCGTCGTTCCGCGACGAGGGAATCCACGCCGCGCTGCGGGCCCGCCGCGAGCACGGCGCGCTGCCGGTCCTGGTGCTGTCGCAGTACGTCGAGCGCGAGTACGCCGGCGAGCTCCTCTCCGACGGCCGCGGCGGCATCGGCTACCTCCTCAAGGACCGCATCGGCCGGGTGGCCGAGTTCGTCGACGCCCTGCGCCGCGTCGCGGCCGGCGGCACCGCCATGGACCCCGAAGTGGTCGCCCAGCTCCTCGCGCGCCGCGCCGGCGCCCCCCTGGACACCCTCACGTCCCGCGAACGGGAGTCGCTCGCCCTCATGGCGCAGGGCCACGACAACACCACCATCGCCGAGCGGATGCGCATCTCCGACAACGCCGTCCACAAGCACGTCGGCAACATCTTCGCCAAGCTGGGCCTGGCACCGGACGACTCCGGCCACCGCCGCGTCCGCGCAGTCCTCGCCTACCTGGACGGCGCACCGCCATGACTAGGCTCTGAACTTTCGGGGGTGGGCGGTCGTTGGACCGTAGAGGCAGGGGAGGAATCACGATGGCTTTGATTGATCGGATCATGCGGTTCGCGCGGGGGCCTCAGGCGCAGAAGGCTCGTGCCAAGGCCGAGCAGGCCGCGCGGAGCCCGCAGGCGCAGAAGGCCCGTGCCAAGGCCGAGCAGGCCGCGCGGAGCCCGCAGGCGCAGAAGGCGCGAGCCAAGGCCGAGCAGGCCGCGCGCAGTCCGCAGGCGCAGAAGGCGCGAGCCAAGGCGGAGCGGTTCGTGAACGATCCGCGCAACCAGGAGAAGGCGCGCAGCTTGATGGCCCGCCTGCGTGGCGGTCGCCGCCACTGACCCGGTGAGTGTCCGGCCATGGGCCCGCTTCCCTGTGGAGCGGGCCCTTCGCTTTGCCGACCGAATGGTATTGCCTGATAGACGTAACTGCGATTATCTTGCAATAGTGGCCTTATGGCTGATTACGTCGAGATGCTCTGGTCGCTCGTCGACCGGACGGACGTCCAGGCCCGATTCGGCGCAGCCCGCAACTGACGGGAAGGAGCGCCGAGACCCACGGCGCCCGCCAGGCCGGGATCGTGCTCAGAACCTTTCCTCGCGGCCCGGCGGGCGCCGTGCTGTGTCGTGCCGCGGGAAGTCGCCCGTCGGATGACGGATTCGGGGTGGGGGGTTCGCGCCTAGCGTCCAGGCGGAGGACTACGCCGAAGGAGATCCCCATGGCCGACAGGCCCGTTTCGCGGCTCCCGGACACGCCGAAGGTCGCGGCGTTGCGCGGGGCGCTGGCCTCGCTGCCGGGGGCCGTGGTCGCCTACTCGGGTGGTGTGGACAGTTCGCTGCTGGCCTACCTCGCGCACCGGGAGCTAGGGGAGCGGGCCATCGCGGTCACCGCCGACTCCGCGTCGCTGGCCCGGTCGGAGCTGGCGGACGCCCGCGCCCAGGCCGCGCGGCTCGGGATGCGGCACCGGGTGGTGACGACCGGCGAGCTGGACGACGAGCGGTACTCGGCCAACGGCGCCGACCGCTGCCGGTTCTGCAAGGAGGCCCTCGTCTCGGTGCTGAACGCGGTGGCGGCGGAGGCGGGGGACTGGCCCGTCCTGCTCGGCGTGAACACCGACGACCTCGGCGACCACAGGCCAGGGCAGAGCGCCGCCCGCCGGATGGGGGCGCGCTTCCCCATGGTGGACGCGGGCCTCAGCAAGGACGATGTGCGGGATGCCGCGCGTGGGCTGGGGCTTCCTACGTCCGACAAGCCCGCGTCGGCCTGCCTCTCGTCGCGTCTCGCCTACGGCGTGCCCGTCACCCGGGAGGCGCTCCGGCGGGTCGAGGACGCCGAGGACGCGCTGCGCCGCGCCGGATTCGGCGGACGGTTCCGCGTGCGCGACCAGGGCGGCGACCTCGCGCGGATCGAGGTGGAGGCCCAGGACATCGCGCGTGCCGCTGAGCGGGCGTCCGAGATCGCGGCCCTCCTCAAGGGTGCCGGTTTCCGCTACGTGACCCTGGACCTGGAGCCGTACCGGCAGGGCAGCCACAACGCCGTGCTCGGCCTTCCCCGCGTGCGGGTGGCCGCCACATGACCGCCGACATCGATCAGCTGGGCTTCGCCCGGGTCGACATCGGGCGGGGCCGCCGCCGTGGCCATCCGGAGGCGGTGTTCTGTGAGGGCAAGACGACGGCGGAGGTCGTCGCCATCGCCGAGAGCCTGGTCCGCGCCGGCGCCACCAACGTGCTGGCCACTCGTGCGCCGGCCGAGACCCTCCTCGCGCTGCGCACGGCGTTCCCCGGGACGGTGGTGCACGAGCGCGCCCGGCTGGCCGTCCTGTCCCCGGTCGCGGGACGCGGCGCCGGACGGGTCGAGGTGGTGTGCGGGCGGCCCGAGGACGAGCCCGCCGCCGAGGAGGCCGCGCTGGTGGCGGAGGCGATGGGAAGCCGTGTCGTGCGGCGCTATGACGCGCCCGTCCACGATCCCGCCGCCCTGCCCGGCTGGCTCCGCGAGCAGGACGGCCCCGAGGTGCTCATCGTCGCGGACGGGACCGGCGGGGCGCTGCCCACGCTGGTGTCCGGCCTGGTCGGACGCATGGTCATCGCGCTGCCGACGTCGGCGAGCGGTGAGCTGCCGGGCAAGGCCGCGCTGCTGTCGGCGCTGAACGCGTGCTCGCCCGGCGTGGTCACGGTCAACATCGACAACGGGTACGGCGCCGGGTACGCCGCCCACTTGATCAACTCCCGGGGGCACGAGTGAGCCGCCCGATCGCCGCCGCCCACGCCGGGGACCTCGGCCCGGAGCGGATACGCGAGCGCGTCAAGGAACTGCTCGCCCGCGACGCCGAGGCGGCCTTCCTCCGGCAGGCCTCCGAGCGGCAGTACGAGGCGGCGCGCGAGGCCGCCTCCGATGCCGTCCACCACCGGCGGTCCGGGCTCGTGGTGCTGAACCCGCCGCGTCCCCGGCCCTGCTCCCATGTGCCGCTGCCGGTCGCCGTCGTCTCGGCGGGGACGGCCGACCTGCCGGTGGCGGAGGAGGCGCTGGTCGCGGCGACCACGTTCGGCCTGGCCGCGACGCTGACCGCCGACGTCGGCGTCGCGGGACTGCACCGCCTCCTCGCGGTGCGCGAAGAACTCGACGAGGCGCGGCTCCTCATCGTGGTCGCCGGCATGGACGGCGCGTTGCCCTCGGTCGTGGCCAAGGTGTCGTCCCGCCCGGTGGTGGCCGTGCCCACCAGCGTCGGCTACGGCAGTTCGGACGGCGGCCTCGCGGCCCTGGCCGCCCTGCTCACCTCGGGCGCGCCGGGCCTGGCCGCCACCGGAATCGACGACGGCCTCGGGGCCGCAGTACTAGCGCGGAGGTTGCTCACGTGACGAACGTCGCCTACTTCAACTGCTTCGCCGGAGTGGCCGGCGACATGGCCCTCGGCTCACTGCTCGACGCGGGCGCCGACCTCGGCGAGGTGCGCGCCATGCTCAAGGGCCTGGACGTCCCCGGCTGGTCCCTGGACACCGAACGGGTGTCGCGGCGCGGCATCGCCGCCACCCGCGCCATCGTCGGCGTGGATGACGACGCCGTGTCCCGGACGCACGCCGTCATCGAAGACCTCGTCGGGGCGGCGCCCCTGCCGGGCCGCGTGAGAGACCGGGCCCTCCAGGTGTTCCGGACCCTCGCGGAGGCCGAGGGAGCCGTGCACGGCACGCCCCCGGAGGACGTGCACTTCCACGAGGTCGGCGGCCACGACGCGATCGTCGACATCGTCGGGACGTGCGCCGCCCTGGAGACCCTCGGCGTGGACGAGGTGCGCGCCGCCCCGATCCCGGTCGGGCGGGGCTTCATCCGCTGCCGCCACGGCCTGATCCCGAACCCGGGCCCGGCGGTCGTCGAACTCCTGGCCCGCGCCCGCGCACCGATCCACGGGCACGACATCGACGCCGAGATGGCCACCCCGACGGGCACCGCACTACTGGTGACCCTCGCGGCCGAGTTCGGCCCGATGCCCGCGATGACCGTCACCGGCAACGGCTTCGGCGCGGGCACGAAGGTCTTCGGCGACTTCCCCAACGTGACCCAGGCCGTCCTCGGCGAGACCGCCTGACACGAGGTTGCTCTGGCGCAGGGCCACCCTGGCGCGGGGCCACCCTGGCGCAGGGTCGCTCTGGCACGAGGTCCTTCTGGCGCGCGGAGCGGGCGCCGCCGGGCTTCGTTGGCCGGGGCGCCCGCGTTCCAGCGGGGACGGGGTGGTCAGCGGCGGCGCCAGATCCGGTGGTGGCGGGTCGACGGTTGCGCCGGGCGGGTCGACTCCCACTTGCGGCGCCACTCCGACGCGTCCGGTCCGCGCGGGGCGCGGCGGCGGTCGGGGGAGTGCATCGACGCCCACCAGCCCTCGTCGTGCTCGACCCACAGGCGGCCGACCTCGTCCTCCAGGCGGGCGTTGAACGCGCCCGTCGACTCGTCGGGCCCGGGGTCGAGCGGGCGGCCGTACCGCACCGACACGACGGGGCGGCCCTTCTTCGGCCAGAACCCGCCGCGCGGCATCGCCTGGTGGGTGCCGCGCAGCACCAGCGGGACGGCCGGTATGCCGTTCTCGCGGCACAGCAGCGCGGCGCCCATCCGGAACCGGCGCGCCCAGCCGTCCGGCGACCGGGTCCCCTCCGGGTAGATGAGCAGGCTCCACCCGTCCTGGATGAGTTCGGAGGCGAGGTCCAGGGACCGCTCGACGCCGCGCCGCTCGATCGGGAACGCGTTGAAGGTGAGTGCGGTGGCGATCGCGCGCCAGCGGGCGTCGAAGAAGTAGTCGGCGGCCGCCGCCACCGCGACCTGGCGGCGCACCTGGACGGGCAGCGACCCGAGGATGAGCGGCGTGTCGAGGTGGCTGGCGTGGTTGGCGACGAAGACGGCCGGGCCCTTCATGCCTTCGAGGAGGTCGAGGCCGTGGATCTCGGGTCTGGTCTGGCTCCACGTGACCGTTCTCAGCAGGCCGTCGAACGCGACCGTCCGGGCGGCGGCGGCGAGCGGCGTCCGCGCCCATTCGGTGGGGAACGACCGTGCCCGCGGCGCCTCCGTCCACGGCTGCGCGGAGCGCGGGGCGGGGGCGCGTCCGCGCCAGTCGCGTCCGCGCCGCAGCAGGCGGACCTCCTGCACGAGCTTCATGCGTCCCCCACTCATAGAACGGCCCCCCTCATCGGACGTCCGCCAGGGTCATCGGCGGGGTGTGGAGGTAGGTGAGGCTGGGGCTGCGGCCGACCGACTCGCCCGCCATCTCCAGCGCGTCGGCGAGGCTGCTGGCCGCGCGGAACCCGAGGCGCGACGCGACCTTCCGGTCGGCGCCCACGCAGATGACGTCGCCCAGGTGGGAGAGGGCGTGCGCGCCCCAGTACCACATGTAGAACGGGTGGACGCCGTGGTAGGCGTACGAGTTCCGGTACAGGTGGACGTACCAGGGGTCGGTGGCGTACTGCTCCTCGAACTTCGTCTCGATCGTCGCCGGGTCCGTCGTCTGCGTCAGCACCTCCTCGTAGAAGTCGATGTAGCTGGGGTGGTGCAGCGGGTGGAACTCCGACTTCATCGGGTGGTACATGATGAGGGCGCCGCCCTCGCGTACCAGGGGCTTGTTCCGGTACATGTTGAAGTAGTAGCCGAGCCCCAGGCTGTACACGAGGATCGGGTTCATCACCGAGTTGACGTTGTAGGGGCACAGGTACGGCAGGCCGAGCATCAGCACGTCCGACTGGCCGTGCACCTCGGTCATCTGCTGGCGGTGCACCGCCGCGAGGGTCCGCTCGTGGACCTCGTCGGTGGCGCCCGCGTGGACGCCGGTGACCCCGTACGGCGCCCGCATGTTCTGCCACACGCGGTGGCGGGCACCGGCCGGGGCGAGGTCGTTGGCGCGCTTGGCGGCGAGGAACTTCGCCTGGTCCTTCAGCGTCCACTCCCACTCGCGCTTGTTCAGGAACTCGAACGGCGACGGGAACTGGTCGTTGTTGAGGGTGCACTCGATGTGGAAGACCTTCACCGACTCCGACAGCAGCTTGTGCATCCGGTCGTAGGAGTGGTGCATCGCCGAGTTCGGCGGGTCGTTGAACGAGCGGGACTCTCGCAGCGTGTGGACGTTGTGGTGGTGGCGCAGGCTCTTGTACGAGGCGAGCCCGACCGCGACGGACTTCGCGCCGCCGTTCATCGCCACCAGGTTGATGTTCACGTACACGAGCAGGTCGCTCTCGGCGGCCCGCTTGTTGATCTCGACGTCCTCGCCGTGCCGGGTCTGCCCGAGCGCCTTGAGGTCGTCGCGGTCCTCGGCGTCGTGGTTGCGGAGCTTGTCGGGCCAGAAGGAGTCGAAGACCCGCTCGCCGACGATGTGCTTGATCTCCGCGGGCGTCATCCGGCGGTGCAGGGCGTTCCCGGCGATCAGCTCGACGTCGTCGACGCCGGCGGCCGCGGCCATCTCGAGGACCTGCTCGATCACCCGCTGCCGGACGTCGGGCGCCCGCATCGGCGGCAGCGGCAGCGACAGGTCGTCGAACACGATCGTCAGCCGCATGCCGGAGCTCAGCAGCTCGGGCAGCGGCTCGCTGCCGAGCGGATGCAGCAGCGCGTTCCGGATCAGGCCGTTCACGTCGCGGACGCCGGGCAGCGAGTCCGGCGGGTAGATCACGCGGGTGCCGAGCGGGAACCGCTCCAGCCGGAACCCCTCCCCTTCGTGCACGAGGATCGGGGGTGTCCGCTCGTCCACCTCCAGCACGAGTCCCGGTCTGCTCATTAATCGGCTCCTTCGCGATCGAGATGGTCGGTGCTGTCGCCGTCGAGCGGAACCGCGGCGCCGCTCAGCGCGGGGGCGCCGCCGTTCCGGGGGGCTCTGCCGCCGTGGAGGGCCGTGCTTTCCCGCGTGGCGTCGCCGTTGTGGGGAGCGAAGGCGATCTTGACGCTGCCCGAGCGGCCGGCGGACAGCGCGTGCGACAGCGCGTCCCGCCAGCGGGTGAGGGGGTAGACGCTGTCGACGAAGCCTTCGAGGGCGTCGTGGGAGGCCAGGTCGATCGCGGCCTGGAAGTCGTCCGCGCCGCGGCTGGCGTAGGAGCCGACGATGTTCAGCTCCCGGAACCAGGCGGGCGTCAGGTCGACGGGCTTGGACGGCATGCCGGACAGCAGCACGGTCCCGCCCGCCCGGACGAGCCGCAGCGCCGTGTCGAGGCCCTCGCCGCCGGTGCATTCGACGACGATGTCCGCGCCGCCGAGCAGGTAGCCGGGGCCGAGTTCGGGACGGACGAGGGACCCGCCGGTGATGCGGCGCAGCCCGCGCAGCGCCGCCGACGGGTCGATCGTCTCCGTCGCGCCCAGCTCCCGCGCCCGCCGCCGCTGCCCGCCGTGCCGGGCGATGACGGTGATCGGCCCGGCCGGGGTCAGCTCGCGCAGCGCGAGGACGGTCAGCAGCCCGACCGTCCCGGCGCCGACCACGACGATCGAGGTGCCGCGCGGGACGTCGATGCGGCGGACGGACCGCACCGCGCACGCGAGCGGCTCCGCCAGCACGGCCCGTTCGGACGGCAGCGAGTCCGGTACCCGGTGGAGTTGGCTGTGGTGCGCGACCAGCCGCTCGGACCAGCCGCCTCCGGTGTCGGAGCAGAAGCCGGTCTGCAGCCCCGAGGAGATCCGTCCGGCGTTCACGTGGTCGCACCGGTTCTCGTGGCCGCTCGCGCACGGCGGGCACGGGCCGGTCCCGCGCGCCCGGCACGGCAGCACCGGGTCGATGACGACGCGCGTCCCGGCGGGCATGTCGTCGGTGCCGTCGAGGAGTTCGGCGACGACCTCGTGGCCCGGCACGAACGGCATCGACGTCAGCGGCCCCAGGTACGGGGACACCTTCCCGGCGGCCATCGCCAGGTCGGACCCGCAGATCCCCGACAGGACGGTCTTCAGCCGCACCCATCCGGGCCCCGGTGTCCCCGGCGGCTGGCGGTGCGACAGGCGCAGCGGCGCGAGCGAGGGGACGGCGGCGGGGCGGAGCCGGCCGGGCAGCCGGGCGGCGGCGAGGTAGCGGGCGGGCGAGCGATGGTACTCCAGCGCCAGGATCATCGCGCCTCCTCCAGTGCCGCGTCGAGCAGGGTGGACACGGCCCCGGTGTCGCCGTCCCAGTCCGCGATGGCCCAGCGCTTCTGCTTGGCGTGCCGGTACAGCCGGGGGTCGGGGTTGACGGCGACGGGGTTGCCGACCTGCTCCAGGACGGGCCGGTCGGAGTAGTGGTCCCCGTACGCCCAGCTCCCGGCCAGGTCGACGCCCTCCTCGCGGGCCCAGGAGCGCAGCCACGCGGCACGCGCCTCCCCGATGAGCGGGGGCCGTTCGAAGTGCCCGGTGTAGTGGCCGTCGACGACGCGGAGCCGGGCGGCGAGCACGTCGTCGAACAGGGTGCGGAGCGGCTCGACGAAGACGTCCACGGTTCCGGTGAGCAGGACGGTCCGGTGCCCGGCGGCGCGGTGGGCGCGGATCCGGCGGATCGCCTGCGGCCAGGCCCGCCGCAGCAGCACGTCCGCCAGCCGGTCCCGGGCCAGCGCCCGCAGCTCCTCCTCGTTGGCGCCCTCGTACCGGCGGACGAACTCGCGCAGGAACTCCCCGCGGTCGCGGTGCTCCATGCGCATGTACTTGGGCGCGGACTTCAGGACGGGCAGCAGCGTCCCCGGCCAGGTCCGGACGGGGACGTCCAGCAGCCGCGCCCACAGGTGCGCCTCGACCACGTCGGACGCGACGATCGTGCCGTCGAGGTCGAACACGGCGGCGACGTCCCGCCGCTCCTCGAACCGCACCGCGGGCGGCGCCGGGCGCGACGTCACCGCCGGGCGCGGCTCCGGGTGGTGCGGCGGGGCGAGGCGGAACGCGGCGGTCACGGCGGGGCAGTGCACGTCGCGGAGGTAGTGCGCCCAGTCGATGACAGCCGAGTCGCAGCCCTCGCCGTCCGGGAGCGTCCGGTCGAGCGCGAGGGTGCCGGTGTCGGCGTAGACGACCTCGGCCGCGCCGTACGCCCCGTACAGGTCGCGGTAGCGGCGCAGCATCCGGACCTCGCGTCCCTGCTTGTGCAGGTTGCGCTGCCAGCCGCGGGTGCGTTCGCCGCTGGGCAGCATCATCAGGGCGCGTTCGGCGATGTCCATCGCGCGTTCCGCCGTGCCCAGCATCTTCTCGGCGCGGCCGTCGCTGAGCAGCGTCACGTCGCGGGGGCGGATCGCGCCGCGCCCGTCGGTGCCGGGCAGCGGATGCTCGGTGTAGTACTCCTGGACGAGTTCGACGAGCCGCTGCAGCGTCAGCGGATTCCGGGCGCCGGACCCGACGTGGTAGTAGGCGGCCTCCCCCGGCTCGGGCACCGCCGCGGCGGCGGCGAGCAGCGCGTTCACGACCATGTCCACCGGGATGATGTCGACGATCCCGTCCGGGATGCCGGCGAGCGCCCGCAGCATCCCCTGCCCGTAGGCGAGGATCAGCGGGTCGGCCATCTTGAACCCGTCGATCCAGCCGGGGTACGGGTGCCGCAGGGCGCTCTCCACGATCGCCGGGCGGACGATCGACAGCGGTAGGTCGCGGGCGGTCTCCTCGGCGGCGCGTTCCCCGAGGGCCTTGGTGAACGTGTACACGTCGGGCCAGCCGAGGCTGCGGGCGCGCTCGCGCCCGTAGTCGGTCAGCCGGCTGTCGACCTCCTCGCGGCGGCGGCGCTCGGTGTCGGCGGCGACGGCGGTCGGCCCGGCCTTGCCCTGCTCCTTGAGCGCGGCGGCGCGCAGCCGCCCGAGGATCTCGGGCCGCCGCGAGTCGCGTTCGACGGACCGGCGCGCCTCGACCGCGTACTCCAGTTCGGTGGGCCAGTCGATCGCGTGGTCCAGGGTCGTCTCGGGGACGATCCCCTTCCGTGAGCCCGCGACGTAGGCGGTGGAGACGTGCACGATGTGCGGGGTCTTCCCGGCGCGTTCCCCCGCGCGCCGGACGGCTTCGTACAGGTTGATCGTGCCGACGACGTTGGTGGCGAACGCCTCGTCGATCGGCGGGTCGAACGACACGATGGACGCGCCGTGGATGAGCACGTCCACGTCGTCCGGCAGTTCGGGCACGGACTCGGTGATGTCGGACGAGACGACCCGTACCCGGTCCCGGACGATCGCGCGGGCCTCGTCGTCGCCGACCCGCTCCCGCCACGGCGCGAACACCGGCTTGGCGACGACTTCGTCGAGCCGCTGCTCCGCGGTCATGCCCGGCCGCTCCCGCAGGATCGCCACGACCCGGGTGTCGGGGTAGCCGGACAGCAGGCGTTCCAGGAGGGCCTGCCCGATGAACCCGGTGACGCCGGTCAGCAGGACGGTGCGCCCGGCGAGGTTCGGGCTCGCTTCGCTCATGCGTGTCTCCTGCGAGGGGGCGACCCCCCGCACCCCCCGGTTCGCTTCGCTCATGCGGCACGCTCCCTGTATGCGGCGGTGGCCGGGGTGGAGGCCAGCGGGGGAATGCGGTGATCCTGCGTCATGCCCGGAACGCTAGGCACGGAAGGGAAGAGGCGAATCCGTCATCTGACGGGGCTCTTCCGCCGCGCCCGCGCCCGGGGCGCCCGCGATCAGGGGGATCTCCGCGACGAGCGTGAACCCGCCGTCGCCGTCCGTCCCGGCCGAGAGGGAGCCGCCGAGCGCGCCGGTCCGCGCGGTCAGGTTCGACAGCCCCTTGCCCGTGCCGGGGTCGGTGCCGGTGAACGACGGCGGGATGACGCCGTCGTTGCCGACCGTGAGCCGCACGATCCCGTGGTGGACGGTGACCGAGATGTCGCAGCGTTCCGGATGCGCATGCCGCAGGACGTTGGTGACGGATTCGCGCAGTACGGCCGCCAGTGCCCCGTCTACCGGTGAGGACGGCGGCAGTTCCGGCAGGTCGGGCAGGTGCAGGTGGACCTCGGCGCCGGCGGCCGCGAGCGCGGCGCGTGCCGACACCGCCTCGTCCCGCAGCGACAGCGCCCGGTCCTCCTCGGCGACCGCGCTGGCCTCCGCCTTCGACCGCTCGGCCAGCGCCGCCAGCTCGCCCAGCTCGCGCCCGGCCCGCGCCGGGTCGGCGGTGACGAGCCGCCGCGCCAGCTCCGCCTTGACCGTGATCGTCGACAGCCCCAGCCCGAGCAGGTCGTGGACGTCCCGGGAGATGCGCAGCCGCTCGTGCAGCGCCGCCATCCGCGCGAGCCGCTCGCGGGCGACGTCGACCTCGCGGGCCAGCTGCGGGAGCCGGTACAGCGCGTACACGACCACGCCGATCTGCACCGAGATCGCGGACGTGTAGAGGTAGAACAGCGCCCCGTACGACGCCCACAGCGCCGGGACGCACCACGCCGCGATGGTCAGCGAGAACAGGATCCACGCCCACCGCCCGCGCGACACCAGCAGCACCGACCCGGTCGCCAGGCACGCCATCGTCGCCCACTCCTTGCCGAGCAGCGCGTACGGCACGAAGATCAGCAGGACCTGCGCGGAGAGCGTCCACCGCCCGCCCCTCGGCCGCCGCCCGCGCAGCACGGTCGAGGAGTGCCGGAGCTGCAGCGCCGAGATCGCGGCCGCCACGACCGCCGCCGCGCCGGTCATCGCCCAGGACCCGTCCGGTGCGGTGTGGACGTACATGACCTGCTGCCAGCCGAAGCCCAGCGTCACGAAGAGCAGGATCGTCCAGGCCAGGCGGGACTGCGTCACGCGTCCCGGGCGGTGCTCTCTGGGGGAGGGGCCCTGGAGCGCGCCGACGATCGACCGGACGTCCGTGGCGGCGCGCCGCGCGGTGCGGGCCACCTCGTCGAGGTCGGTGCGCGCGGCGGCGGCGTCGACCGGCAGCCGGTCGCGGGCGCGCCGGCTCAGCACCTCGATCCGGGTGAGCGCGGCGCCCAGCACCGCGCGCAGGCTGCCCGCCGCCTCCAGCCGCTCCCGCGCCGCCGCGGCCGCGGCGAACTGCGCCCGGGTGGCGTGCAGTTCCCGGACGAACCCGGACAGCCGCGTCAGCGCGTACATCGACAGCCCGACGTACATCGTCGCCATCACGCAGAACGACACGTCCTGCGCGGACCAGCCCTGGTAGTACCGCAGCAGGCCCTCCGCCGCCAGGACGAGGCCCACCATGAACCACGACAGCGGCGGACGCAGCAGGAGCAGCATCGCGCCCGCGAGGAACCCGCCCACGATGGGATACCAGTGCGTGCCGAACACCGCCAGCGGCAGCAGCGCCAGCGCGGTCTGCACCGTCAGATGCGTGACGATCACCCACCGGCGGGGGTGCTGGGAGCGCGGCCCGTACAGGACGAGCAGCCACTGCACCCCGAAGATGCCGGTGATCACGAGGACGGCCGACAGCAGCATGTGGGACGGGCCGGTCTCCGCCTGCTTCAGCAGCCGGGTCTGCAGCATCAGCACCAGGTACATGCCGGTGATGACCCGGGCGAACAACGGCGTCCGGCCGGCGAGGCCCCCGGAAGGTGCGGGGCCCGCCGGCTTCTGTCGTCGCCGAACGGATCCGTCCCATCGCGCTACGTTCACCGGCCCCCCAACGCCGCCTCTTCGGATGATGAAGCGGCGAGGCCACACGATCAAGGCAAATAATCGGCTGAATATTTTTGTGGCGGAGACGCCAGGGCTCGTCAGGTGATATCGGGAGATGTCAGACCGGCAGCGCCGGCCGGGCTGCAAGCCGGGGCGGTACGGATCAGCCGGGACGGTCAGGCGGGACGGTCCGCGCCGGCCTCCAGGGCCGGGACGCACCGGTGCAGCTCGGCGCGTGAGGCGACACCGAGCTTCGGGAACGCCTTGTACAGGTGGTACGCGACCGTGCGGTGGCTCAGCCGCAGCCGGGCCGCGATCTGCCGGTTGGTCGCGCCGGTCATCGCCAGCCGCACCACCTGCATCTCCTGCGCGGTCAGCCGCCCCGGCGGATCGTCCC
>NZ_SMKK01000369.1 GCF_004348425.1 Actinomadura sp. 7K507 | reverse complement strand
ACGCTCTGGAGCTACGGCAAGCTCACCGGCGTCGTCGACTGGTCCGACACCTCGTCCGGCCCCATCGCCGTCGACATCGCCCGCATGCGCCGCGGCCTGGCCCTGCGCTACGGCCCCAAGGTCGCCGACCGCTTCCTGTCCGCCTTCGACCAGGTCTCCGGCGGCTACCCCCACGACCCGTACTGGGACGTCCGCACCCTCCTGGACCTACTCCCAGAAGACGACACCCGCCTAATGGACGAAGCCGAAGTCCCCCTATACGAGAACTACCTCGCCCCCCTCCTAGCCCAGTGTTAGAGCATTATCGACTCGACCGGAAGGCTGGAGTCGGCGGGGAGTCGGAGGTCTGACGGGGCGGCGCCGGAGGCGACCAGTTCCGAGCCGAGGGCGGCGACCATCGCGCCGTTGTCGGTGCAGAGCTTGGGACGCGGCACGCGCAGGCGGACGCCGGCGGCCTCGCAGCGCTCCGCCGCCAGGGCCCGCAGCCGCGAGTTGGCGGCGACGCCACCGCCGATCAGCAGGTCGCCGACACCGTTGTCCTTGCAGACCTTCAGCGCCTTCTGCGTCAGGACGTCCACCACGGCCTCCTGGAAGGACGCCGCCACGTCCGCCACCGGCACCGGATCCCCCGCGCGCTCCCTGGCCTCCACCCAGCGGGCCACCGCCGTCTTCAGGCCGGAGAACGAGAAGTCGTAGGTGCCGTCCTTGTACTTCCCGCGCGGGAACGCGATCGCCGCCGGGTCGCCGTCGCGGGCCATCCGGTCGATGATCCGGCCGCCGGGGAAGCCCAGGTCCAGGACGCGCGCGACCTTGTCGAACGCCTCGCCCGCCGCGTCGTCCACCGTCGTGCCGAGCGACCGGACGTCGCCCGCCACGTCCGGCACCAGCAGCAGCGACGAATGGCCGCCGGACACCAGCATCGCCACGCACGGCTTCGGCAGCGGGCCGTGTTCGAGCTGGTCGACGCACACGTGCGCGGCCAGATGGTTGACGCCGTACAGCGGCTTGCCCAGCGACAGCGCGTACGCCTTGGCGGCGGCCACGCCGACCATCAGCGCGCCCGGCAGGCCCGGCCCGGCCGTCACCGCGAACGCGTCGACATCGCCGAACGCGATCCCGGCGTCCGACAGCGCCCGCTCGACGGTCGGCGCCATCGCCTCCAGATGCGCCCGCGACGCCACCTCGGGCACGACGCCGCCGAAGCGGGCGTGCTGGTCCACGCTGGACGCGATCGCGTCCGCCAGGAGCGTATGCCCCCGCACGATCCCGACGCCTGTCTCGTCGCAGGACGTCTCGATGCCGAGCACCAGCGGCTCGTCCCGAATCACATGCTCTCCTTGTTGAAGCCCATGGGCGGACGGGCGCGGAGCTTGCGGCACATGACGATCGCGTCCACGTCCGAGGGCTGGTAGTACCGCTTGCGGACACCGACCTCGTCGAAGCCGAACCGCTCGTAGAGGCGGCGCGCCCCGTCGTTGTCGGCGCGGACCTCCAGGAACACCGACTCGCTGTTGCGGCGGGCGGCCTCGTCCAGCAGCTCGGTGAGCAGCGCGGCGCCGATGCCGCTCCCCCGCTGGTCGTCGCGCACGCCGATGGTCTGCACGTCGGCCTGCCCGCCGGCCGCGGCCAGGCCCGCGTACCCGACGATGTCGCCGCCGGACGCCTCCGCGACGACGTAGTGCCTGGTCCGGGGCTGGTCGGCGAGTTCCGCGCGGAGAAGCTCCTCGCTCCAGGCGTCCTCGGGGAAGAGGACCTGCTCCAGCCGGTGGACGGCCGGCAGGTCCGCGCCGGTCATCGCCCTCAGCGAGACCCCGCTCACGCCCGCGTCACCTTCTTGCGCGGCCCCGGCTCCTTGGCGTCCGGCCTGCGCATGTAGAGGGGTTCGGGCGGCAGGAGGGCGGGCCCCTTCATCCCGGCCAGCCGCGCGACGGTCAGTTCCGCGAGGGCGCAGGCGGTGGGAAGCAGCGGCTCATGGCCCGAACCGCCGAAGACGTCCGGGTAGAGGGCCGCGCCCTCACCGACGACGGGCAGGCCAGGGGGCGCCCCGTCCAGCACATCGGACGGCGGGCCCACGGCAGGCGCGGTGGCGCGCGCGCGGGACGAGTCGTACCGCGCCCAGTAGAGCTCCTTGCGCCGGGCGTCCGTGGCGACGGCGAACGGCTCGACCCTGCCGGTGGCCCACGCGATGACGTCCAGCGTGCAGACGCCGTGGACCGGGATGCTGAGCGCCTCACCCATGGAACGGGCGGTGACCAGCCCGACCCGCAGCCCCGTGTAAGGGCCCGGCCCGACCCCGACGGTGATCGCGCTCAGGTCGTCCGGCGCCGCCCCCGCCTCCGCCATCACCCCCGCGATGGACGGGGTGAGCAGCTCGGTGTGCCTGCGGCGGTCGACCTCCTCGGCCACGCCGCGTGGCACGGCGCCCTCGCCCGGCGTCCACTCGTACAGCGCCACGGTGATCGCGGCGGTCGCGGTGTCAAAAGCCAAGACCAGCACGGGTTGTAAGCCTACAGGTCAGGCTCCCGTGCGGCTCACGACTGGTCGAGACCCTGGATTGCGGCCCTGGCGACCTCGATGGCGCCGTTGCTCGCGGCGTCCGCGGAGAGCGGGTCTCCGTCGTTGGAGCCGGAGTAGTGGATGGTGATGAGGACGTTGCCCAGGCGGACGTTGCCGATCGCCTCGCCGGCGCCCTGCCCGTCGTCCACGCTGTAGACGATGTAGCCCTCGTCGCCGAGGTCGTCGAGGCGCTGCTTGTCGGTGAGTTCCTGGCCCGCCAGGAGGGACTTGCCGGACTCGTCGGCGGTGCGTTCGGCGGTGAACATGCCGGTGGCGGTGGCGATGGCCGTCTGGCCGCTCCCGGCGGCGATGGCGCGGAGCTCAAGGGTGAGCTGGCGCTTGCTCTCGCCCGCGTAGGCGCCCCACACGCACTGGTTCTGCCGGTCGCTGCCCTGGTAGTTGTCGGCCTCGTTGCGTTCCGAGTTGGGCGCCAGCCTGTCGATGACGTCCTGGCCGACGATCGTGCAGGAGTCCGGGACGGCGGAGCGCTCGCCCTTGTTCGTCTGGGTGCTCTCGCCCGCGCCGCTGCCGACGACCCGGCCGCCGTCCTCCTCGCCGCTCGCGCCGACGCCGTTCAGGACGACGAACGCGGCGAGGGCGCAGACGCAGACCGCGGCCGCGGCGGCGCCGAGGATGATGCTCCAGCGCCTGCCGGTGCGGCGCTCGCGCACGACGCGGTGGCTGCCGGTGCGGTAGCCGCCGCTGCCGCCCGACCTGTACGAGCCGCTGCCCGTCCGGTAGCCGCCGCTGTCGGTGCGGTAGCCGCCGCTGTCGGTGCGGTATCCCCGGTCGTCGCGGCCGTACTGGCCACTGCCGGTCCCGGACTGGTAGGGGCCGGTCTCTCTCTGGTACGGGCCGCTATCCGTTTGCCCGTAGCGGTATCCGCTGGGTTCGTACCCGCCGGACTCGTAGCCGCCGGACTCGTAGCCGCCGGACTGATAGCCGCCGGACTCGTACCCGCCGGACTCGTAGGATCCGGACTCGTAGGACCCGCTCCCGTAGCTTCCGGACGCGTAACCGCCGGTCCCCGGGGAAGGACGGGACTCCTGGCCCTGGTACGGCGCGTAATCGTCGCCGCCCGCGCCGTATCCACCGCCGTCCCGCCGGTAACCGCCGCCCTGGCCACCGTTCGAACCGCGGTAGCTGTCGCGGCCGCTGCCGCTTCCGTGGCTACCACTCACCGGATCCCACTCCTGCTTGCGGAAATCGATATGTCGTGAGCTGAGGAACGTTCGGGCAAAGAGTACGACATGTCGCCGTAAAGTGGTCCACTCGGACTTGCAAAAAGCGAAGAACTTGTCCGAACCCCGTCATCTAGCACTGAGTTCCAGGTCGGACCAGCGATGACCCACCCCGACGATCCTTACATCGCGTTCCTCTCCGGACCCGTCCCCGCGCGAAATGATCACCTCTAGGCGGTCCTCGGCAAGGCCCTCCGCGAGCCCTTCTCCCCATTCCACGATCGTCACCGATTCGTCGAGGGACGCGTCCAGATCAAGGTCGTCCAGTTCGGCGAAACCACCCAGCCGGTAGGCGTCCGCATGCACCAGCGGGGGCCCGTCCGCCAGCGCGGGATGCACCCGCGCGATCACGAACGTGGGAGAGGTGATCGGCCCCCGGACCTTCAGGCCCTCGCCGATGCCCTGCGTGAGCGTCGTCTTGCCCGCGCCCAGCCGGCCCGTCAGGACGACCAGGTCACCGGGACGGAGCCGCCCGGCCAGGCGAACACCCAGGTCACGCATCTCCGCCGCGGTCGGAACAGTGATTGAAATCACATTCACGCGGTGCGCTCCTCCTCCTGCCTCGGCCGGACGCGCTCGATCAGCCGGCGCAGGCCGCCGGTCACCACGCCCGGGTACTCCAGCGGCAGCACGTGCCCCGCCTCCTCCACCTCGACCAGCTCCGCGTCCGGCAGCGCCTCGGCCATGCGGCGGGCGTGCTCGGCGGGGGTCAGCCTGTCCTGCCCGCCGGCCAGCACCAGCGTCGGCACGCCGCCGAGGACCTCCAGGCAGGCGGCCTTGTCGTGCGCCACCAGCGCCGGATAGAACTCGGCGATCACATCGATCGGCGTCGCCCTGATCATCTGCTCCAGGAAGTCGACCACCGTCGGGCTCACGTGCTTGTCGGCGAACGCCATCCTCCGGGTGACGACGAACGCCAGGTCGGCGCCCAGCCCGCGGGCGCGTTCCACCAGCTCGGCGCGGCGGCCGAGGCCGCGCAGCGTCCGGGGGGCCAGCGGCCGGACGACCTTGGCCAGCACCAGCGGCAGCCCCAGCGTCATCTCCGCCAGGTCCCCGCAGGACGTGTTGATCAGCGCGACCCCCACGACCTGCCGGTCGAACAGCTCGGGATGCCGGTCCGCCAGCGCCATGATCGACATTCCGCCCATGGAGTGCCCGGCGAGGATGACCGGCCGGTTCCGGCGGACGGTGGCCTTCAGCACGGCGTACAGGTCGTCGCCGGTCTGCTCGATCGTCGCGTCCACCGGGTCGCTCCGCCCCGAACGGCCGTGGCTGCGCTGGTCCCAGAACACCATCCGCAGCGATCCTTGCAGGTCACGGCGCTGGTAGTGCCAGGAATCCTGGTTGAGGGTGTAGCCGTGGCAGAAGACGACGGTCAGATCGGCGTCGTCGGGGCCGTCCACCTCGACGTGCAGCGGGAGGCCGTCGGAGGCGCGGACGGTCAACTCCCGGCCGCGCAGCTCACCGAACGGCTCGTCGGCGTCCGGATCCGGCCGCAGCCGCACCCGGCCGACGACGGCCTGGCGCACGCCGACGGCGGCGCCGACCCCGGCGCCCGCGACGGCCCCGGCGATGCCGAGCCTCCGCCTGCTCCTGCTGTCCATACGCGCGCCCCCTACAGCGCCCCTCCCGGGTACGCCCTCGGCACCCGGGACCCGATGCGGGTGACGATCTCATAGGAGATCGTTCCCAACGCGTCCGCCCACTCCTGCGCGGTCGGCTCGCCCCGGTCGCCAGGCCCGAACAGGACGACCTCGTCCCCCGGCGAGAGCGGGTCGTCACCGAGGTCGATGACGAACTGGTCCATGCAGACCCGCCCGGCGATCGTCCGGCGCCTACCGCCCGCCAGGACCTGGAGCAGGTTGGAGCCGTGCCTGGGGATCCCGTCTCCGTACCCGGCCGGCACCAGGGCCAACGTCGTGTCCCGTTCGGTGTGGTACGTGTGACCGTATGACACTCCGCTGCCTGCTGGGACCCGCTTGACCAGCGCAGCGTCCGCCACGAGCGTCATCGCGGGCCGCAACCCGAACGTGCCGAGCGCCGGTACCGGCGTCAGACCGTAGACGGCGATCCCCGGGCGGACGAGGTCGAACCGCGCCTCGGGCGCGGTCAGCGTGGCCGCCGAGTTCGACAGGTGCCGGACCTCGAACCGCGCCCCGGCCTTCTCCGCGAACTCGACCATCCCGGTGAACGCGCCGAACTGCGCCGCGACCGAGGGGTGGCCCGGCTCGTCCGCGCAGGCGAAGTGCGACATGACCCCCGCGACCCGCACCCGCCCCGCAGCCTCGGCCTTCAGCGC
>NZ_SMKK01000368.1 GCF_004348425.1 Actinomadura sp. 7K507 | reverse complement strand
CCACCAGAGGGGTTCGTGCAGCGACGCCGTCTCGTACTCGAACCAGCCCTTCGGTGCGGGCACACCGGGCGGGACGAACACCAGCACCGGGATGACCGTTTCGGCGGCCGACACGCCGCCGTGGTACCCGGCGCGCCGGGCGAGGTAGCGGACCCGCTCGTCCCACGGCACGGTCACCTCGCCCCCGGTCGCGAGGACCCGCGGCCCGCGCACGGTGAGTTCGCCGTCCCCCGGGGGCCCGGACCGGTACCGAGCGGCCTCGGCTGTCACCGGCTGCGTGCCGTCGCGGTGGTCGAGCACGTGCCCGTGGTCGGAGGTGAGGACCACGGGACGGCCCGCGGCGGCCGCCTCGTCGAGCAGCCGAGGAAGGTAGTCGACCTGGTCGAGCCGCCAGGTCGGCGCGTTGACCCGGTAGTCGTCGGAGAGGGCCTCGTCGATGGTGTTGAGGACGACGCCGACGACGGTCCCGTCGTCGGCGATGGCGGTGCGCACCTTGTCCGAAAGTTGCGCCCCCGCCCCGGTGCCGAGGCCCGCCTTGTGGAACAGCTCGCAGCGGCGCCCCCGCCACAGCGCCCTGAAGCCGGCCCGCTCCCGCGACTGGCCACCGGAGGCGAGTTCGCCGCAGAGCAGGCTCGCGCGGGAGAACAGCGTCGCGGACGGGATGGTGGCCAGTGCCGGCTCCCGTCCGTCCGGTTCGCGGCCGACCTCCCGCCATGCCCGTGTCGCGGTGACCTCTTCGGCGAGCGCGCACGCGTCGGCGGCGCTCATGCCGTCCACGACGATGATCAGCGGTGCGGCGCGTTCGGCGACGGGCCGGGCGATCTTGTCGAGGAGCGTTTCGGCGAGCAGGAGGCGTTCGGGTGCGGCGGACGCCTCCGTCCACGCCGCGAGCCGGTCGGCGAAGACACGGTCGAGCTCCGACCTGCGAGCCCGGACCGCGTGGAAGACGTCGGCGTAGGCTCCCCGAGCCCGAGGGACGCGGCGGGTGTCGGCGTTGAACACCACCGTTACGGCCCTGTCCACCCAGCTCCAGGAGCGGACATGCCGGGACGCGCCCTCCGCGACCGTGCCGGGCGGAGCCTCCGGGGACGCCAGCCAGCGGACGAGCCGGACGGCGCAAACGGCCGCGTCCACCTCCGCTGCACGCCCTCCGAGACGGCGGTGCTCGCGCAGCGCGACCAGCGCCGCCTCGACCTCGGCCAGGTCTTCGGCGCGCGGCGCGGGCAGTACCGAAGCGAGTTCACCGGCCAGCGTCGCAAGACGGGCGTCCAGGCCCGCGTCCAGAACCTTGCTCGTGCCGGCCAGGCCGCCGGCGCGCAGCTCGGCGAGGATCTCCTCCGCGCGCGAGCACGCGAGCCCGGCCTCGGCCTCGTGGCCGTTGTCGTTCCACCGCAGGACGAGTGACTCCGCAGCCTCGGCGAACGCCCGCAGGGACGGCTCGTCCGGCGCCGTCCCGGCGAAGAACCGCTCTTCCGCGCGGACCCTGGCCTGCTCGGCCGCCTTTCCGCGCCTGGCCGCAGGCGCGTACAGCTCCGCCGCCGCGAGGCCGAACGGCACCGCGTCGCGCACCTGGCCGCCCGACAGGAGCCGCAACACCACTGTGGCGACCGGCCCGACCGACGATTGGAGCCAGCTCGCGAGCCCTCCGCGTTCCTCGGCGGGCAGCTGCGTGAACCGGCCGACCCGCAGGTCGTCACGGCTCCATTCCAGCAGCGCAGCCGCGTCGAGCCGTTCGTCCTCGTCCTTGCCGAACCGCGCCGCCGCCAGCCGCCGCAGCACGGTCTCCAGGCGCAGGACGGGCGCGTTGACGTGCTTCCATCCCGCTCCCGGCTGTGCGTCGATGAGCGCCTCGGCCATCCAGCGGTACTCCCTGGCGCTGAGCCGCGGATCGAGCCGCCGCGCCCCGAAGGCGTCCGCGACCAGGTCCCACCGGTTGATCGTACGGACCTCGTTGCCGAGTGCCTGCGCCAGTACCGAGTCGCCCAGTTCCTCCGGCTCCCACGGGGTCAGCGCCACCAGGTAGGTGTCCGGGTCCCGCGGCTCCTCGAGCGCTTCGAGGATGGACAGGACCGTGGGGCACGCCCGGACCACCGCCGTGACCTTCGCGCCGCCGTCGACGTTCACGGCGATCTCGGACGACGGGTGACGCCATTGCGGTGCCGCGCGCAGCAGCAGCACCCGCTCCCGCCCGGTGGACGGGCCGAACCTGTCGCGATGCGCGGCGGCCTTGCGCAGCGCGTGCCGCAGAGCCCCCTCCACGACGTTCGGATTCGCCTCGGGCACGGCGGTGTGCTCGCTCATTCGTGCACGGTCCGCCATGTTATTTCAAACGTGGCATTCGGATTGGCTTCGGCGCTCATGCGGATTTCCTCGATCACCTCGTTGATGTCGCCGGCATTGACCCGTCTGGTCCATGAGGCGTATCCGCTGCCTGATAGCTGGGAAGTCGCTACTAGTTTTCCGCCTCCGGAGTGACGCTCTTCGTGGTGGTGATGATCATCGTCGGTGTTGTCGATGATGAGGTCGACGGCGAGACTTTCGATCTCCTTGAGGGGGTCCTTGAGGGGGACGGTGTACTCGTCGCCGCGGGCGGTGCCGTGCAGGCGTTCCAGAAGTGCCGCCGCGCGTTCCTGCTTCGGGCCGGGCTCCGCCGCGAGGGAGGGGAGCCGGTCGAGGATCCGCCACTGGATCATGGGGAGCGTCCCGACCAGTTCCGGGGCGCTGTTCATGGCGGCCCGGTAGACCTCCCCGTCCGCGGTCAGGTCGGCGGACGCGAGCTTCTGGAGCAGCTTGGTCGGATCGGTCTCCGCCGCGAGCTGGTTGAGCAGCGCGGCGGCCGCCCTGGTCGTGACGAGGCGCGGGGCGTCGTCGGCCAGCCCCAGCGTGCCGCGATGGTCTGTGAGGAGCGTGGCGAGGTTCTCGGACGGTGTCAACAGGTCCCCGGCCCGGCCGCGGACGGCACTCGCCATGGCCTGGACGGCGCGGGCGGTGTTGACGGGCTGCCTGGAGACCCCGAAGATCGCTGCGGCCCGCTCGCCGGCGCGCTGGAACTCCTCCTCGCCGGGCAGTTCCTGGCGCCGCAGCACCATGTCGGCCTGGATCTCGCCGGGTTCCTGCGGGGAGATCTGCCGGTCGACGCGGAACCAGGAACGGTTGTCCTGCAGGGCGTAACAGGCGGTGATCAGATCGAGGATCAATGGCGGCAGACCCGGCTGCTCGTCCAGGATCCACTTACGCACATCGCGGACCATGACCTCCTGGACGGGGCGACCGCTCTGCGCGGCTCTGCGTCCCAGCAGCATCTTCC
The DNA here is from genome assembly GCF_004348425.1 of Actinomadura sp. 7K507. Taxonomy (GTDB): domain Bacteria; phylum Actinomycetota; class Actinomycetes; order Streptosporangiales; family Streptosporangiaceae; genus Spirillospora. Next base: position 2,962 of record NZ_SMKK01000368.1, on the reverse strand, counting down.
AGTCGTCGCGCAGGACGAAGACCTCGCTCACGGTGGCGATCCGCGCGGGGTGGGCGATGCGCTTGAGCACCGGCAGGTCGGTCCGGGGAACCTCCAGGCGGCCGACGCGGTTCTGCACCGCCTCCTCCACGGTCCGCAGGACGGTGGAGACCTCGCTCCTGCGGAACACCTGGCGGCGGCCGGTCGGGTCGAAGTCGGGGTGTTTGGGGTAGGCGTGGTCGAGGAGCTGCCCGGCGATGCGCTGCAGAGCGTCACCGAACGCGACGCCCGCCGGTGTGCGCAGCTCAAGGCGGGAGTCGAGCGCGACGACCGGCTCCTCGGATCTGGCGCCCAGGTCGGCCTCCTCGGGGCTGGCGAGGCCGTAGGCGCGGCGCAGGGCGGTGAGGAGCTTCTCGCTGAGCGCCGCCTGCCGGTTCCTCAGCTGGTTGCGGGCGTGCTCGCGGTCGTTCGCGGTCAGGGTCGCGGTCAGCTCGTCCAGCCGGTCGGCCCGTTCGAGCAGATAGTTGATGCGAATCAGGTCGCTCAGCTCGACGAGCCGGGCGCGGGACAGGAAAGAGGGCAGCCACGCCAGCGTCAGCGGCGGATCGGGCTTGTCCTGGAGTTCGCGCAGCCGCCGCCGGTCCTCGGCCGGGCCCTTGTCGCCCTCGTCGAACGGGTAGTCGACCACGACGCGCAGCGCGCCCGGCATCTCCGGCTCGAACTGCCCGTCCGGGAGCCGTTCGCGGTCCCGCACGTTGCCGAAGACCAGCTCGACGATCCGTTCGGTGCCCTTCCACACGGTCGGACGGGTGGTGACGAACTCACCCTTGTCCTGCGCGTCGAACTCCTTCCACAGCATCGCCTTGACCAGCCGGCGCTTGGCGGCGTCGTCATCGACGCGGGCGACGCTGCGCAGGATGCCGGCCGTGTCGACCCGGATCAACGAAACCTCGACCATCGGGTCGTCGCCGCTCGACACCTGGAACTCGCCGAACTCGCCTGCCAGGTCCCGCAGCGTCTTGGCCACCATCACCCGGTCCTGCCCGGGGAGCATCGTGACGATCGAGCCGTGGTTGAGAGCGGCCAGGCGACCGGCCGTCAGGGCGCGCAGCGCGGGCACGTTCGGCACCAGCGCGGCGAGCAGCAGCGTCTTGACGATCAGGTCGTCGGCCCGGAACGCGTGCCGCGAGGGCAGGTCGGCGAGCTGCTCGGGCGTCAGCCCGTGCTTGTCCAGCAGGTATGGCAGCAGGCGGCCGGTGTAGAAGTTCTTGGCCTGCTCGAACTCGCCGCGCAGCTTGTCGGTGAACGGACGGTCCGCGCCGCGCGCGAGCACGTCGTAGATCGCACCGAGCGGCATGAGCTGCCCGACCGGCAGGACGTCGCGGTAGTCGACCAGCAGTTGCTGCATCAGCTTCAGCGCCGTCCGCTGCCGCTGGAGCGCCGAAGAGATGTCGACCATCGCGTGCAGGAACGCCGGGCTGAACGGATACGTCGCGCGGAACGCCTCCGCGTCGGACGCCCCGCCTTGCGCGTCCAGCAGCGCGTCCCACACGTCCGACCTGGCGTTGGTGACCCGCTCGAACGCCGTGTCCAGGTCCTTCTCCGCCTCGGCGCTCTTGGGGCGCAGCAGGCGGGCCTTCACCACTGCCGGCAGGTTCCGGTCCTCCAGCTTGATCGTGTCGAACCGCCCGTCCCAGTATTTGAGCGTGTCGAACAGGCTCGCTGTCGTCGCGCCCGCGACGTCCCGTCCGACCAGGTCTCGCAGGTCCCGCTGCCGGGGGACGAAGCTGACGATCGGTGCGGGCCTGTCGTGCTCGGCCGATTCCACCAGCTTCGACACCTTCTGCGCCTCGGCCTGCACCCGCTCGATGTTGCCGATGTAGCCGGACAACCACAGCACCAGCTCGTCCAGCAGCAGGACGATCGCGTCGTAGCCGAGGACCTCCTTCGCGTGCCGGCTGATCTCGGCGAGCCCGCGGTCCAGCTCGATGAACGAATGGGTCCCGCTGACCGCGTCCGCGTACCGCCTGAAATGCGTGGCGACCAGATCCCCGACCAGCCGGCCGCGCTCGTCGTCACCGGGCTGCGCGGCCAGGGCCGCGTCGAGCTGCGCACTCGTCCAGCCGACCGCGTCCCACTCCTGCTCTTCCTCGGCCCCGGTCGACATGCCCGCGATGAACGCCTCGTCGCCCAGCGCCGCGCGCAGCTCCCGCGCGTCGGCGAGCAGCCCCTCGTCCCGGTAGACGGCGGGCAGCGGCGCCTCCGGGTGCAGCTCCCGCACATGACGGACGTAGCCGCCGAGCACCGCCGACTCCAGCGACACCGCCTCGATCATGTGGAACGGGACGAGTAGGAACTTGCGGCCTTTCAGCCAGTCCCGATGCCGGTGAAGGACGCTCTTGAGACCGTCCTTGCGCAGGGCCTCCGGCTCCTCTCGCAGGATCGCGTGCAGTACGGCCATGAAGTGGCTCTTGCCGGACCCGAACGAGCCGTCCAAGTACACGGCCCGTGACTGGCGCCCCTCCACCGTCGACTGGATGATCCCGAGCGCCTCGTCGAAGCACGCTTTCAGCTGATCGGTGACCACGTAGTCCCGGACCGTCGAGTCCGCCTCGACGCCCTTGGACAGCATGAGCACGAAGTCCCCTGCGAGGACCCGCTCAGGGATGTCGATCAGGTCCCGCAGCAACCGAACCGTCATCCTCGCCCGCTCCGTTCCTCGATCTTTTGAGCTTGCCGGACCCGTCCCAACAGGGGCCAAGGCTATAAGAACCGGCACCGTGCGGGCTGTCCCGGAGACGAGGAACTCATCAACCGTCCGCGAAGGTTTACTCCGGCCGGAAGACCGGGATCGAGTCAGGGCTAATGCGTTCTCAGGTAGTGAGATCGAGTAGTTGAAGTGCGTGGGTGGGGTGTGCCCGGTAGTGGTCGTTGGCGGCGGCGATGTTGGTCCAGCCCATGAGGTTGGCGAGGGCGATGGCCA
>NZ_SMKK01000367.1 GCF_004348425.1 Actinomadura sp. 7K507 | reverse complement strand
AGACAGCCTCCACCCCTTCCGCCTCCGGTCAGGATGACTCGCCCCAGCCGCGGTCCTCGACGGCCGACGCGCCGGACTCGATCACCTACAGCGGTCCCACGACGGCCGCCGAGGTGGTCGGGTTGCTGCCGCTGGACGCAGAGCAGATCGCCGCCACGGTCCAGGCGGCGCGCCGCTTCATCACCGCCTACGGCACCTGGCGATATGACGAGTCCCCAGAGACTTACCTGGCCCGTCTCGCCCCGCTGATGAGCGCCCAACTGCGCCCGCAGATGGAACGCGCCGCCACCGACCCCACCACGACCACCCAACGGCACCGCCTCCAGCAAAGCTCCACTGCCCAGGCACGTGCCGAGGCCATCCGCTCCCTGGGGCCCAGCTCGATCACCGTCATCGTCACCGGCATTCAGCACCTGTCCACCCCCCACACCGCCTGGCAGGAGACCTCCCGGTACGCCGTCACCCTCACCCACCACGCCCCCGAGAAAGGCAACGGCTGGCGCGTGTACGCCTTCGACCTCGCCGCCACCGGCGACACCGGAGACGTCCCCGACGACCAGCGCGGGAAGACCAGCCCATGACCGGCACCCTCAGCACCTCCGTCAACTCCACAGGTGGCGACCAGGGCGCCGTCCACGCACCCGTCGCGGTCGCCCTCGCGCTGCCGCTGCTCGCTCTGCTGTTCGGTGCCGGGCTGCTCAACACAAGCTCCACCGATGGTTGCGGGCAGCAGGCTGCGGCGCAGCCCGGCGCCTCCGCCGACGCCCGCACCGCCATACCCCGCACCTACCTGCGGCTCTACCAGGAGACCGGACGACGCTCCGGGCTGGCCTGGAACTTGCTCGCCGCGATCGGCAAACGCGAGTCCGATCACGGCCGCGACCCCGACCCGCGCTCGGGAGTGCGGGCCGGCGCCAACCACGCGGGCGCCGCCGGGCCCATGCAGATCGGCATCGGCGGCGCCGCAGGCAACAACTGGGGCGGCGCGCCCCGGCACCGCGCCGACCAGCACACAGGCGGATTCGCCGTTGACGGCAACGACGACGGGTGGGCCGATGTACACGACCCCGCCGACGCCATCCCCGGCGCCGCCCGCTACCTCCTCGCGCACGGCGCACCCGCCGACCCGCACAAGGCCCTGTTCGCCTACAACCCCGACACCGCCTACGTCCGCAAGGTCCTCGCCCAAGCCGCCCGCTACGCGAACGGAAACCGCCAACCCGTCCCGGGGGCCGGGCTCGATACCGGACTGGAGGGCTGCCCAGGCCAAGTAGCCGCGTACGCGGCCGTCCCCGGCAACGCCGCCGCCAAGGTCGTCGCCTACGCCCGCGCCCAGATCGGCAAACCGTACGTCTACGGAGACGAAGGCCCGCACGCCTTCGACTGCTCCGGGCTGACCATGCGCGCCTACCAAGCCGCCGGAATCACCATCCCCCGCACCTCCCAGACCCAATACCAGCACGGCCCCCAAATCCCAGCCGGCACCGAGCAACCCGGCGACCTGGTCTTCTTCGCCGGAAGCCGTGGCACCCCCAGCGCACCCGGGCATGTCGGAATCGTCACCGGCCGTGGGCGCATGATCGAAGCCCGCTGCTCCACCTGCGGCCCGATCGCCACCGCCCCCTACAGCGGCCGTGACCCCGTCGCGTTCACCCGCCCCGCCGCCCACAACAGGCGATGAACCCTTTCCCTCAGTACATCGGGCGTGCCTGCCGTAAGGCTCCCCCAAGGCCCGCCAGAAACGCCCAATCACTCCGCGCAGGCAGCCGATCCACAAGTGTCACCCACTTGTCCCGCCACCAAAGCCAAGTGATCATCTGGTCGGAACATGGCCACGGCGATTTCGTCCTTCAGAAAGGACATCTCCACCCGGACTCGAAGGGCACCTATGGTGCCTACAAGAAGAAGTGGGAACAATAGTGAGTTTTCTATTTGAAGATCCCTTCACCGCCAGTTACGGCCAGGCATGGCGGACCCCATTCCGTGCAGTGCGCACTCTGCTGGCCAACGCCGCCGACATCGCAATCGGTGATGAACTCGCCATCACCGAGACCATGCTGGAAGCAGGCGCCACCTGCGAATGCGAGGCCCACGGCCTGCACGAACACGCGACTGTCCAGTGGGTCCTACAGCAAGCGCGCTACCAGATCGCCCGCACCCTCACCGACCTCCCACAAGGACCACAGGACCCCGCCATCGCCCTCGTCCTGGACATCCTGACCCACCACCCGCCCCAGATACAGGCGCGAGTCCTGCACCGCGCCGCCGAACACACCGCCAACGAACTCGACGACCGCTGAACGGGCGGAGACACCCAATGCCCACGCACCCGAGTCGCGATCGCGATCCCGCCGATGTCCTCGATCACGACACCGGCAAAGTCCGCGTCCTGGCACGCCGCTGCGCCACCTGCATCTTCCGCACCGAGGACCCCATGCACCTCGGAGACGACCGCACCCGCCAAGTCATCGACGACAACCTGCGTGCCGGAGCGCTGCTGACCTGCCACGCCACTCTGCCCTACGGCGACCACCCGCACTTCGGGCCCGCGGTCTGCGCTGGCTTTTGGACCCGGCATCGCAACCAAGTCCCCGCCGGGCGCCTCGCCCAACTCTTCCTGGGCATCACCCGCGTCCAACCCCAAGAAGGCGACGACCCCGGCCAGCCCGCCGCGCCCGCCGATCAATCGGAGGAGCAGCCTCGTACGCAGGTGGCTGGTTGCAGCGCACGGCGCGGCAGCCGCATACGGCTGGTGGCCACCAGCGACCCCTACACCGACCTGGAGCCGGGTGCCCTGGGCACGGTCACCAGAATCGACGACCTCGGCACTCTCACCGTGAGGTGGGACGACGGCCACACCCTCGGGCTCATCCCTGGCCTTGACCAGTTCGACCTCCTCTGACGCTCGTGGCGGTCGCCAAGTACGCCGGTGGAGAACGGCGACCACTCTGAGGAGGGTTCGGCGGACAGGCGTACGAGGTGGTGGAAGGGGCTCGCGGCGAGTACCTCTTGTCCATAGCATCCACGTATGAGTACTGATGCTGATGGGGTGGAGCTTCTGGTCGCGGCCTGGGGCCGGATCGAAGCCTGGCTGCAGGCACACGCCCCGGCCTCTGCCGCGTTGCTGCGCCCACCGGCCGGTGGCGCTGACATCGCCGCCGCGGAGGCGGCCGTGGGCGTGGAACTTCCCGCCACGCTGGCGGCCTGGTACCGCATCCATGACGGGGTGGACGAAAACCGGGCGCCGTCCGGCGCGGTGCGGATCGCCGGGATCCTCCCAAACGCCCGGAGCGTGCTGCCACTCGACGAGCTGGTCGCGGAGTACCGGTTGCACACCCGGCACTGGGAGCACGAGGCAGGGATTCTGCCGTTTGCGCGGACGGCCGGGGACACCTGGTCGGGTTGGCACATCGACGCCCGCAAGGACGAACCCTCCTACGGCAACCTCGGTACCTGGTCGGCAGATGAGGGGGACAACCCCTATCCGTACCACTCGGATGGGTGGCCACTGCCGGACTGGCTGACCGAGATCGCTGCCGCGCTCGAACAGGGACGTGCAGTGGTCCTCCCGGACGGCACCGAGGAAACGTGGACACGGCCGGCGCTGGATCGGGGTGGGCTCACCTGGGTGGAGGCGCGGGATGCGCGCCTGGTCGGCGACGCGGTGGTGCTCGACGGGCCCAGGTGAGCGTGTGGTCCGGGGGCCCCGGACCACACGCTGGATGATGCTCGGTTAGGAGGGCATGGACATTGTGCACCGCACGGGCCGTGTAGTGCTGTCGCAGTGGTCGAATCCTGGGGTGGACACCCAGTAGGGATCATGGTCCATCAGCCGATACTTCCGACTGAAGCCGCTGGAGAAGGCTCCTCCCATGGAGGTGCCGTTCATCCAGTTGGACATTGAAGAACGCCCGCAGAGCTCCGTGAACGTCGGCGCCTGCTCCCGCTCGTCGCTGTAGAGGTGCCACTCGCCCTGTGTCTTGCGGGTGGCGTAGGTCTGCAGGCATTGGTCGCCGGAGGAGACTGGGTTCAGGCCGCCATTGGCAGCGGGCATGCCGCCGGAGTTGTAGGAGGAGGCGAAGGCGAATTCATCGCAGCTGGGCACGTCATTGCTGCTGATCTCTGTCAGAGATGTGGTGTCGGGGTGACCGTGGTCCCTGGCCCAGCCGCCCGGACAGATCACAGCACGGTTGGCATCCGGGTCGCGGCCGGGGTTGTCCGCCCTATTCACAGGCGGTAGGTAGTACATCGGCGAGTTGTGCGTCTTGCTTCCGGGGTGGTTGGGCAGCATGGTCTTGATCAGCCATGCGTGGGCCACGGCGGCGGGAGTCTTCCTACTGTTGAAGGTCCAGGTCGGGGTGTACTCGGAGAACACGCAACCTGCCGTTGTCTGGACGACGGTGTCACACCGTATGTCTGCGTCGGCGGCCTTCCAGGTCTTATGAGGGAGAACCTGCGTGGGCGGCGTCGCTGGAAGCTTAATAGAGGGAATAGCTATGGGAGAAAGTTCGAGGAAGTCGGTGGCGTCTGCCACGTTCGCGCGACCCCAGGTGTAGGTGGTTTCGGTTTCGGCGATGTGCTGAGCCCCCGGAGTCCATGTCCAGCGGAGGTTCGAGTCCACGGCGCCGATGGTGCAAACGCCTGCACAGCGGTGCTGCACATCGAGCGAGACCGACTCGAGTTCACCAAGTTCGAGGATGTCTGCTGGCACAGCAGTTATCTTCTCATTGATGAGGCCGGAATTGTTGGCCAGCTTGATCTGCTGCTGAACGAACCACTCGATGTCGATCGTTATAGGTACGCCGTTCGGGCCTTGGTAGGTGTACCTGACTCCGAGGCCGAGGTTGACGCAGCCCTCATGACGCTTGATTTCTGATATGGCGACGTTGGCGCACCAGTCCACCACATCGGGAGACTCAGAGTTCGCCTTGATCCTGTCCAGTGCCTTTTGGAACTTCTTGTTATCTGTTGGCAAGATGCGCATGCATGCCTTCGCGCCCGTCTTTTCGTTGACCTTCCGGTAGTCGCATTCTTCGTTCTCGCCGTGATTCGGCGTGCCTGACTGGGGCGAGGGCGGGGTGACGTCAGAGATCTCGGGCGCGTCGATCCGCTGCTGTCCTTGGAACTCGTCCTGGTTCAGCGCCGGCTGGTTCGGATCCGGCTCTGGCAGCGTGATATCGACTGTGTGAAGGATCTTGAACTTCGCCCAGGGGGACCAGGTGGTCTCGTACAGGGTGCCGTCATAGGCGGAGGTGCGGAAGATGTAGTTTTTCGCCGGCTCGAGAAAGCCAGAGGGGACGGTGACCGAAGCGGTGGCGCCGGATGCGACGTAGTCGGACACCAGGACCCCATATGGGTTGGCGTCGGTGAGATTGACCTGTGCTATCGGGTTTCCGTTGGCGTCGGCGGTCCAGGCTTCGAAGGTCAGATTTGCCCGATCGCCGTCTGCGTCGGTGACGGTGTTGCGCAGTACGACGGCCCTCGAGCTGTTGACCTGCCACACCCCGCTCACCTGTGTGAACGGCGGGCCGGCTGAGGGAGTACGGCCCGATACCGGGCGGCTAGCGGCACTGGCCTTTGCCTCCGACCCGCTCTCAGGGCCAGCAGCCGGCCTTGCTGAAGGGGCTGCGCTGGGGTCGGGGTTGGGGACGAAGTCCCTTACGGGAGCGGCGGTCGCTATCCCAGATCCCAGCAGCAGGATAGCCGCAACACCTAGGGCGATGCGGGCCAGGATTCCCAGCCGCCTGCTTGGTCTCGACACGTAAATGACCTCCCTGTTTGCCGTTGAGGGCGCGCCTCGGCGAAGATATGCCAGAGCGCTCAAGCAGCGATTAGCAAAAGGTGGTCGCACTTCGCCCCATGGTCTCGATTGCATGGTCTGCCGACTTGCGAAGGGTTAACCCGCTGTCCCCAAAGTCGCCCATGTCAGTAATAACAAGGATTTGATCATGTGGGCCAGGCGCCTTCATGACCGGATGCGGCCGGTTTAGCTCTTAAGCAAGGCGTGAAGCCTTCAAGATCGCCAGGATGAAGCCCTATTTGCCACGGTGTGTGATCATCGGTGCACGCATCACTTCGCGGCCGAACTCAGAACCTTTGTTGTGGAGGGCTATTTTGGGATGACCGAAACAGTCAGGCGGCTTGATTCCACTGAGCCTTTTTGTGCGTCCAGCAGAACGGGGAGGTGATGCCGCGTGAGCGGCTGATCTTGTTGTTCGTAAGCTCGTCGTCGCTTGCCGGTGTGAGTCCGGTCCGGGTAGCTGCCAGGAGGCCCGGTAGCAGGCTGGCGGTTTCGTCTGGAAACGGGCGGGGTCGAAGCCCAGCGTCAAAGGCCCTGGTGGGGGAGTGG
>NZ_SMKK01000366.1 GCF_004348425.1 Actinomadura sp. 7K507 | reverse complement strand
GGGTGGTGCGGCTCCGGGGGGCTGCGGCGGTGTCAGCTGTGGCCGCCGAAGAGGCTGGTCACCGAGCCGTCGCTGAAGACCTCGTTGATCGCGCGGGCCACCAGGGGGGCGATCGGGAGGACCGTCAGCTTGTCGAACTGCTTCTCCTCCGGGATCGGCAGCGTGTTCGTCAGGACGACCTCGGAGATGCGCGAGTTCTTCAGGCGGTCCACCGCCGGACCCGACAGGACACCGTGCGTGGCCGCCACGACGACACGGCTCGCGCCGTTCTCGAACAGCGCGTCGGCCGCCTTCAGGATCGTCCCGCCGGTGTCGATCATGTCGTCGACGATCACGCAGGTGCGGCCCTCGACGGCGCCGACGACGTCGAACACCTTCACCTCGTTGGCCACGTCCGGGTCGCGCTTCTTGTGGATGATCGCCATCGGCACGCCGCCCAGCCGGTCCGACCACCGCTCGGTCACCCGCACCCGGCCCGCGTCCGGAGCCACCACCGTCACCTGCGAGGTGTCCAGCCGGCTCTCGAAGTGCTGCGCCAGCAGATCCAGCGCGAACAGATGGTCGACCGGGCCGTCGAAGAAGCCCTGGATCTGCGCCGTGTGCAGGTCGACCGTGATCAGCCGGTCCGCCCCCGCGGTCTTGAACAGATCCGCCATCAGCCGCGCCGAGATCGGCTCGCGGCCCCGGTGCTTCTTGTCCTGGCGGGCGTACCCGAAGAACGGCGCGACCACCGTGATCCGCTTGGCCGACGCGCGCTTCAGCGCGTCCACCATGATCAGCTGCTCCATGATCCACTGGTTGATGGGAGCGGTGTGGCTCTGGATCACGAAGGCATCGGAACCGCGCACCGACTCCAGGAACCGCACGAACGTCTCACCGTTCGCGAAGTCGTACGCGGACGTCGGCGTGAGCTCGACGTGGAGGTTGTCGGCTACTTCCTTGGCCAGGTCCGGGTGGGCTCGGCCGGTGAAGAGCATCAGCTTCTTCTGACCGCTCGCTTTGATCCCACTCACCTCTGACAACTCCCCCTCAATGGAACTGTGCTTCACGTGGGTTGTTGTCCCCACTCCCCGCGCACCACAAGAGTCCGGCGCACGGATGCCTGGTTTTCGTGCAGGACGCCGCTGTCCTGCACATCCCCGCCCTGGGGCGGGGCAGTCCTGATCGGACGCGCGCTACGGCGCGTCCTCCTCCCGGGCCCGGCGGGCCGCCTCCGCCGCCGGCGTCCCCTGCCGGCGGCGCTCGACCCACCCCTCGACGTTGCGCTGCCGCGCCCGCGCGACCGCCATCGCCCCCGGCGGGACGTCCTGGACGATCACCGAACCGGCCGCGGTGTAGGCTCCGTCGCCCACCGTCACCGGCGCGACGATCATGTTGTCGCTGCCGACCCGCACATGCGAGCCGATCACGCTGCGGCGCTTCTCGACACCGTCGTAGTTCACGAACACCGAACTCGCGCCGATGTTGGAGCCCTCGCCGATCTCCGCGTCGCCCACGTACGTCAGGTGCGGCACCTTCGAGCCCTCGCCGATGTCGGCGTTCTTCGTCTCGACGTACGTCCCGACGCGCGCTTTACGCGCCAGCCGCGTCCCCGGCCGCAGGTACGCGTAGGGGCCGACCGACGCCTCGGGCCCGATCTCCGCCTGCACGCACACCGCGTTGACCACGGACGCGTCCTCGCCGACGCTCGTGTCCGTCAGCGTGCACCCCGGCCCGACCCGGGCGCCCTCGCCCAGATGCGTTCGGCCGTGCAGCTGCGTCCCGGGATGGATCTCCGCGTCCTGCTCCGCGGTCACCTCGACGTCGATCCACGTGGTCGCCGGGTCCACGATCGTGACCCCTGCGCGCATGTGCGCCTCAAGGATACGGTCGTTGAGCTGCCTCCTGGCCTGCGCGAGCTGAACCTTGTCGTTCACGCCCTGGGTCTCCACCCAGTCGGCCGCCAGGTGCGCGCCGGCCCGGTGGCCGTCCCCGCGCAGGATCGCCACCACGTCGGTGAGGTACTCCTCACCCTTGGCGTTGTCGGTGGTCACACGCTTCAGCGCGTCCGCCAGCAGCGCGCCGTCGAAGGCGTACATGCCGACGTTGATCTCGTTGATGGCCCGCTGCTCGTCGGTCGCGTCCTTGTGCTCGACGATCGCCGCGACGCTCCCGTCCGCGGCCCGGACCATCCGCCCGTAACCGGTCGCGTCGGGCATCTCCGTCGTCAGGACGGTCGCCGCGTTCCCCTCGTCCTCATGTGCCTGGACGAGCGCCCGCAGCGTCTCCCCCCGCAGCAGCGGGTGATCGCCGTTGGTGACGACGACGGTGCCGTCGAGGGCGCCGGTCTCCTCCAGCGCCATCCGCACGGCATGCCCCGTCCCGTTCTGCTCCTCCTGGACGGCGGACTCGGCCTCGGGCACCGCCTGGGCGAGATGCTCGACGACCTGCTCGCGCCGGTGCCCGACGACGACCACGAGCCGCTCGGGCTTCAGCTCGCGGGCGGCGGCCAGCACATGGCCGAGCATGGTGCGCCCGCACAACTCGTGCAGGACTTTCGAGGTACGGGACTTCATCCGGGTGCCCTCGCCCGCGGCGAGAACGATGACGGCGGCCGGGCGGCTCGCAGCGCTCACAAGGAGGCTCCTCGGCATCGCGGACGGGATGGTCACGAGCGCGCCCACCTGCGCCATCACGGCACGACAGGCCACGGCGCACCCGACATGGGCAGGATACCGCCCATCCCCACCCTGTCACCCCGCCGCCCACCTCGGGGCCGGTGTCCCGCCCGCCGCGATCAATGGTGTGGGGTGGGCGGCCCCGACTCTGTATCCTTGGGCCCGGCGAGACGGGCACCCACCCCGGAGGGACGTCCGATTTGCCCCATCCCGGGTCGTCTAATGGCAGGACTGGGCGTTTTGGTCGCTCATATGGGGGTTCGAATCCTCCCCCGGGAGCCCTTCCACCTCGCGGTGACGCGTTCCGTCGGTCCGCTCATGAGAAAACCGCGCCCCGATTTTAACTCTTTGTACCCGATTCGTCGCAGATAGCCATGGCAGAGTCTGCCGATATGTCTGGGATCGGTTTAGAACGTCTGGTGCGGGCAACCGATGTGGCGTGGCGTCCGGTCACGGTCCGGGGCGCGGGCGGCACGGCCGCCGCCGCGGAGAACTTTCGGTGGGCGTTGGACGTTCGTCCTGGTATAGAGCTCTCAGGTCCTTCCGTGGTGGCCTAACAGTCATCTGTTCCGCAAGAGAGTTTTGTGGCCAAAGAGGCAGTTTCCCACTGAATTTACTCTTCCGATAGGTGCTACCTACGGTTGCGTAGGTTACGTTGGCGTAGGTAAGGCTGCCCCTAGCCACAGGAAAGTGGTGACGCATGACGGCTCCAGCCATGGATCCCCCTCGTCCGCAGCAGCGTCCGGACATCGCCCCCGAACCCCGGGGCAACGCCGAACGGGTACTCGTCGCCGTGTTCACCGGTGTGCCGTTCCTGGCCCTGTTCGCGGTGGTCCCGCTCGCCTGGGGGAGCTTCCTGGGCTGGACGGACATCGTGCTCATGGCGGTGTTCTACGTCCTGTCCGCCGGGGGGATCACGGTCGGGTACCACCGGCACTTCACCCATGGGTCGTTCAAGGCGAAGCGGGGTCTGAAGATCTTCATGGCGCTGGCGGGAAGCCTGGCCATGGAGGGTCCCGTCATCACGTGGGTCGCCGATCATCGGCGCCATCACAAGTACTCCGACAAGGAGATGGACCCCCACTCGCCGTGGCGGTTCGGCAACGACTGGAAGGCCCTGATGAAGGGGCTGGCGTGGGCGCACTACGGCTGGCTGTTCGACGGCGCCCGGACGTCCAAGCAGCGGTTCGCCAAGGATCTGCTGAACGACCGCGACATCAAGCGCATCCATCTGGCGTTCCCCGCCCTGGTGGCGGTGTCGTTCCTGCTGCCGGCGGCCATCGGGGGGCTGGTGACGATGTCGTGGGCCGGGTTCCTGACGGCGCTGTTCTGGGCGGGATTCGTCCGGATCACGCTCGTCCACCACGTCACGTGGTCGATCAACTCGATCTGTCACACGTTCGGCAAGGAGGAGTTCGAGGTTCGCGACAAGTCCCGGAACGTGTGGTGGCTGGCGATTCCGTCGCTGGGCGAGTCATGGCACAACCTGCACCACTCGGACCCGACCTGCGCACGTCACGGCGTCCTGAAGGGGCAGGTCGACATCAGCGCGCGCATCATCTGGGCGTTCGAGAAGATGGGCCTCGCCTATGACGTGCGGTGGCCGAACGACGACCGGCTGGCGGCGAAACGCACCAAGCAGGCGGTTTGACCACCACAATTGATCCCGTGACAGAACCCGCCCCCCGGCCCCGCAGAAAGCGGATGACCGGCAAAGAACGGCGTGAGCAACTCCTCGAGATCGGCAGGTCGCTGTTCGCCGCGCGCGGTCTCGACGGCACGTCGGTGGAGGAGATCGCCTCGGCGGCCGGTGTGTCGAAGCCTGTGGTGTACGAGCACTTCGGCGGCAAGGAAGGGCTGTACGCGGTCGTCGTGGACCGGGAGTTCGAGACCCTGCTGAGGCTCGTCACCGAGTCGCTGAACTCGGCGATCCACTACCGCGGGAAGCTGGAGAAGGCCGCCCTGGCACTGCTGGAGTACATCGAGGAGAACCCGGACGGCTTCCGGATCCTGGTGCGGGACTCCCACGGCGGCACCGGCACCGGCAGCTACGCCAGCCTGCTGAGCGAGATCGCCGGCGAGGTCGAGTACGTCCTCGCCCAGGAGTTCGACCGCCGGGACTACGACGACAGGTTCGCGCCCATGTACGCCCAGATGCTGGTCGGCATGGTGGCGATGACGGGCCAGTGGTGGCTGGACGTCCGCAAGCCGCGTCGCGAGGACGTGGCGGCGCATGTGGTGAACCTCGCGTGGAACGGCCTGTCGGGCCTGGAGCCGAGGCCGTCGCTGGATCCGCGGCGCCGCCGCAAGGAGATGGAGCGCCGGGAGAAGCGCGCGGAGCGGGCGGCCGCCAAGGCGGAGAGGGCCGAGGGGAAGGCCGCGGCGAGGGCGGAGAAGGCGCAGCGCCGGGGGCGGCGCGAGGTGGACGGGCTCGCCGATCCGTCGGCCTGACGCCCGTGCCTGAAATGCGGCGTGCCTGAAATGCGGCGTGCCTGAAATGCGGCGTGCCTGAGATATGGCGTGCCTGAGATATGACAACCGGTGGCCGCCCGGAGTTCGTCCGGGCGGCCACCGGCCAGGGGTCGCCGGCTTCGGGTTGCGAGGCCGGGATTCACCGGACGCCGCCCGCCCGTCCGAGCTGGCACACCGCAGGGGAACGAGTAGCGTCCCTCGGCCGGTGGGCGGCGTCCCGTCTATGGGGTTGTGGCGATCACGAAGATCCTCCGGAACGGGTACACGGTGCCGTAGGGGGCTGCGGGGTAGGCCTGCCGGAGCGCTTCCCGGTAGGCGCCGAGGAACTCGTCCGTCTCGCCCGGGTCGAGGGCGGACAGGACGGGGCGCAGGGCGGTGCCTTTGACCCATTCGAGGACGGGGTCGTCGCCGTGGAGGACCTGCGTGTAGGTGGTCTCCCAGGCGTCGACGGCGCAGCCGTGGCGGGTCAGGAGGTCGAGGTAGCCGGCCGGGCCGAGGACGGGGGCGTCGCGCTGGAGGGCGCCGAGCTTGCGGCGCCATCTGTCCGAGCGGCCCAGCTCGCGGAGGATGACGTGGCTGGGTGCGTCGTGGTTGCCGGGGACCTGGAACGCGAGCCGTCCACCCGGCGTGAGGGCGTCGGCCCATCGGGGCAGGAGTTCGGCGTGCCCGGGGATCCACTGCAGGACGGCGTTGCTGACGATGAGGTCGACGGGTCGCTCGGGGAGCCACGTGGTGACGTCCGCGACCCGGAAATCGAGCCGTCCGGGGATCTCCCGTTCGCGGGTCCGGGCGATCATCTCGGGTGAGCTGTCGAGGGCTTCGATGACCGCGCCGGGCCAGCGGGCGGCGAGGGTGGCGGTGAGTTCGCCGGACCCGCATCCGAGGTCGGCGACGCGTGCGGGGGCGGTGTCGCCGAGGCGTGCCACGAGGTCGGCGGACGGCCTGGCGCGCTCGTCGCCGAAGACCCCGTACTGGGCGGGATCCCACACGGCGGCTGCTTGTCTCGACATCAAGAGAGAGCATGCCCGACCCGTATCTTGATGTCAAGAATCCTTCGGGTCCAGGTCACGGGCTCAGGTCACCGGCTCAGGTCACGGGCTTAGGTCACCGGCCTAGGCCGTGTTTAGGAAGTCCGGTTCGGGCGGCATGTCGCATCCAGAGATGAGTGAGGTCTCCGGTAGATGGATCAACGACCAAGAAGACCATCAACACCGGAGACCTCGTGCCCAGCGTATCGAT
>NZ_SMKK01000365.1 GCF_004348425.1 Actinomadura sp. 7K507 | reverse complement strand
GCCCCCTCCTCCGACCCCACCCCCGCTCCTTCCGCCGGCGCGCGCGCACACTCGTCTCCTGGTGGTGCGTCCCCCGCTGGTGATGTCCCCGCTGACGCGTCGCCAGATGACGCGGACCCCGAGGGCGCTTCCGCTGGAGCGTCCGAGGGCGAACGGCACGGCAAGACCGGCCGCAACCTTCCGCTGGCCGTCGTGGTGGGTGCCGGCCTCGGCGCATTGACGCTGCTCTCTCTCTACACGGTCAAGGAGATCTTCCTTGCCGTGATGGTCGTGTTCCTCTTCCTCGGGATGCGCGAGCTGACCGAGTCGCTCAAGAGCC
Organism: Actinomadura sp. 7K507; assembly: GCF_004348425.1. Classification (GTDB taxonomy): domain Bacteria; phylum Actinomycetota; class Actinomycetes; order Streptosporangiales; family Streptosporangiaceae; genus Spirillospora. The sequence goes on along the minus strand of NZ_SMKK01000365.1, from coordinate 6,127 downwards.
GCGACATCGTCGTCCCGTTCATCGCGGTCGCGACCGGCATGGTCGGCACACCGGTCGTGGCCTATGTGTGGGGACCCACCGCCGCGGTCGCGGCGGTGTCGCTCACGGTGCTCGCGGTCCTGATGACGCGGATGCTGGAGGGCGCCGACGGATACGTTCGCGACGTCGCCGCCGGGTCGCTCGTGGCCGGGTATCTGGTCCTGATGGGCGGGATCGTCGCGCTGCTCATGCGTCCCGGCGACGGCGACCACCGCACGGTCATCTTCGTCGCCGTCACGGTCGCCAGCGACATCGGCGGCTACTTCGCGGGTGCGTTCCTCGGCAGGCACAAGCTGGCGCCCACGATCAGCCCCAAGAAGACCTGGGAGGGCCTCGCCGGCTCGGCCGTCATGTGCATGCTCGTCGGCGGCTGGCTGGTGTGGTGGCTTCTGGACGGCGGCCAGATCTGGCACGGCGTGCTGGTCGGCCTCGCCGCCGTGGTCACCGCGACCGCGGGCGACCTCGTCGAGTCGATGATCAAGCGCGACCTCGGGATCAAGGACATGGGAACGCTCCTCCCCGGCCACGGCGGGGTGATGGACCGCCTCGACTCGCTGGTCGCGACGGCCCCCGTCGTCTGGCTCCTCTTGGAGCTCTTCGTCCCGAGCTAGCCCCGAGCCAGGTCGTCAGGAGACGATCCAGGAACGGCCCTCCTGGGAGAGGCGCCGGATGAGCGCGTCCGAGCCCTCGTTCTTGGCGTAGCGGTGTTCCTCGCCTGTGATGGGCACGAGCCACAGCCACCGGACGGGGTCGCCGCTGAGCGTCAGCCCGGTCAACGCGGGGCCGTCAGGACCCGCCAGGCGGCTCGGATCGTCCAGGAGAAGCACGCCCTCCCACTTCGCCTCGTCGGTGCCGAGGGGGAACGTGCGGGACTCGTGGTACCACTTGACGACGTCTCCGGGGGCGAACCATGTCACCGATCGCCACGGGTACTGCGCCAGCCACGGGAAGATGCTGCCCGCCCGCTGGCTGGGAAGAGTGCTCGCGACGGCCAGTTCGATCCGTCCGTAGGGGGTGACGTCGTCCTCGTACAGTTCGACGGTGGGCATCCGCTGGCGGCACATTCCGACCGTGCTGAGCACGGTGAACTCGCGGCCGCCCCGTGCCGGGCGCTCGGACACTCCTACGGTCGGGGCCACGCCCGTGCGGCCGCTTCCCAGTTGGCGGCCGACATCGTGCCAGTAGTGGCCCCCGGGCCCGAGGCGTTGCAGCAGATGGCCTAGCACCGACTGCTGGAACTCTGCCCAGGAGTCGTCGGCGCGGCACATCTTCCAGTGCTCGCGCGCCCGGTCGATCCGTGGCCCGAAGTCCTCGACCTCCTCCTCCAGCGGGAAGGCGAAGGGGCTCTGCCGCGTCGCGTCACGCGCGTATCCGGGGATGCCGCGTCCCATGTCGGACCAGCCGGGAATCACGAACAGCGGGTCGCCGGCCTCCAGGACGGCGACCCCGTCGCCCTCCTCGAACCAGACGACCTCCAGGCCCTCGGTGTCCAGCGCCTTGCGTCCCTCCGGATGGCGGACATGGGACTCGGGCAGGATCGGGGCACGGCCCGCCTCCAGACGGGACCGGTCGAGCTCCGGCGGGGCCTTGCGGTGGTTCCCGACCCAGGCCGCCCCGACGACCGAGTCCCGTGCGTCCTTCAGGTAGGCCGCGGTGACGTCGCCATCGGTCTCGATGGTGAGCCGCCGACTACCGTACGGGCTGGCCGCAGCGTGGACGACCGTGGCCGCGGACCTCCGGGACGAGGCGGCCCCCCTGCGCAATACCGACATGATCGAGACCTTAGTCGCACACAAGGTCATGTGCAGGAATGTCGTGGTACGGGCAAGCGGGCGTGTCCGCGGACGGACGATGCACGGGCCGGTGTTTGCGACACTGGTAGGACCATGTCTACCACCCCGCCCGCCACCGACGGCTCCGCGTCCGAGAAGACCCCGGCGAAGCTGGTCTTCGCCGCCCCGAGGCGCGGCAAGCCGCCGCGGCATCTCGCCGACCTCACCTCCGCGGAACGCCGCGAGGCGGTCGCCGAGCTGGGTGAGAAGCCTTTCCGCGCCGACCAGCTGTCGCGGCACTACTTCGCCCGCCTGGTCGACGATCCGGCGGAGATGACGGATCTGCCCGCCGCCGTCCGCGAGCGGCTCGTGTCCGAGCTGCTGCCGCCGCTCCTGACCCCGGTGCGGGAGATGGACTGCGACGACGGCACGACGCTGAAAACCGTCTGGAAGGCGTTCGACGGCGTGCTGTTCGAGTCGGTGCTGATGCGCTACCCGGACCGCGCCACGATGTGCGTGTCGTCACAGGCGGGGTGCGGCATGAACTGCCCCTTCTGCGCGACGGGTCAGGCGGGGCTCACACGAAACCTTTCCACGGCCGAGATAGTCGAGCAGGTCGCCGCCGGCGCGCGCGCTCTGGCTCGCGGGCGCGTCCCCGGCGGCCCCGGACGCGTGTCCAACATCGTCTTCATGGGCATGGGCGAGCCACTGGCCAACTACAAGGCCGTGATAGGCGCGGTACGCCGCATCACCGACCCCGCGCCCGCCGGCCTGGGCATCTCCCAGCGCTCGGTGACGGTTTCCACGGTCGGGCTCGTCCCGGCGATCGAGAAGCTCGCCGCCGAGGACATGTCCGTCCGGCTGGCGGTGTCCCTGCACGCGCCCGACGACGAGCTCCGTGACGAGCTCGTGCCGGTCAACAACCGCTGGAAGGTCGCCGAAGTCCTTGACGCCGCCTGGGCCTACGCCGGACGCAGCGGCCGGCGAGTGTCGATCGAGTACGCGCTCATCAAGGACGTCAACGACCAGGCGTGGCGGGCAGATCTCCTGGGCAGGCTCTTGCGCGGGAATCTCGTACACGTCAATCTGATCCCGTTGAACCCAACGCCGGGGTCCAAGTGGACCGCGTCACGGCCCGAGGACGAACGCGAGTTCGTCCGGCGGCTGGAGGCCCACGGGGTCCCGGTCACGGTGCGCGACACTCGGGGCAGGGAGATCGACGGGGCCTGCGGTCAGCTGGCCGCGTCGACCAAGGACTGAGCGCGCCGCGGGCGTTGTCCCTGGCGTCCCGCGGCCGCGGGGATGCGGGCTGAGGAGCACGGTGCCGGTGAGGACAGGTGCGCGGCTGCCGGTGGCTTTGCGCGGCTATGACCGGAAGCAGGTGGATACCCTGCTGCAGCGGATCTCGCAGGCGCTGAACGGCGGACCGCCGATGTCCGCGGACGAGGTGCGAGAGACCCGCTTCGACGTGGTCCTGCGCGGCTACGATCCCCGCGCCGTCGACGAACTGGTGCGCGAGTGCATCAGGGAGCTGCAGGCCGCGGCGCCGATCGGCGAACGTCCCGGCCGGTCCCGCGCGCAACCCGGCTGGCTGATCAACTGGATCCAGAACGCGCGCTTTCCCGGTGCGGGCCTGCGCTCGGGCTATGACGTCCGGGACGTGGACGCGTTCCTGGACCGTGTGGTCGCCGGGCTGCGCGGCATCGCCCCGCCGGTGACCGCCCGCGACGTGCGGGAGAGCAGTTTCCGCATCGTCCGGCTCGGACCGGGCTACGACGAGCAGGAGGTCGACCGCTTCCTGCTGCAGCTCGCGGGCGCCCTCGAACGCCGCTGACGAAGTTATCCACAATTTGGCCGGACGCTGCGGGCCGCCTTCGCGGCGGGTGACGCTACGTGCATGGATCACTTCGCGGCACAGTACGGCCGGCTCCGCTCGCTCTTCGCCGCCTTCCTGGCCTCCGAGACCACCGCCGCCCTGCTGTCCCTGGCCAGGCCCGCGCTGAGGCTCGGCGCGGAGGGCGAGGTACCCGTCCATCTCGGCGGTCTTCCGATGCTGCCGCCGGGCGAGCCCTGGCCGCGGTGGAACGGCCGGCCCCTCGACTTCCTCGGCGCGATCGACTTCACCGACCTCACCCGCTTCGGCGAGATCTCCGGCCTGCCGTCGACGGGCGAGGCCGCGTTCTACTACGCCAGCGAGATCCCGCGCCCCTGGGGCGACGCGGCCGCGCAACGGGACGGCTGGCGGATCTTCACCGGCGACCTCGAGCGCGCGACCCCGCCACCGGATGCCTCGACCTATCCCCGGACGCGCCTGCACGCGACGCCGTTCCTCTCCCTGCCCTCGCCCCAGGAGCCCGCCACGCGCCGCCTGGAGGCCGCCTGGAGCGGCTTCCTGCCCGTCTATGAACAACTGCACGCCGCCTGGTCGCAGCACAACTGGCCGGGCGACATGCCCGCACACCAGTTGGGCGGCTGGCCATCACTCGTCCAGCGCCCGATCGGCCCCGACTGCCTGTACGCCACCACGGGCCGCCCCCTGGACTCCCTGCATCCCCCTCCGCTGTCCCCGGAGGAGCAGCGCGCGGTCGAGGAGTGGCGCCTCCTGCTCCAACTCGACTCCGACCACCGCCTCGGCTGGTACTGGGGCGACCCCGGCCGCCTCTACTTCTGCGCCCGTCCGACCGACCCCCTGGAGGAAACCTGGCTGACCCTCCAAGCCACCTGAGGCGCCACAACGCCTCGCCGATCCCGTATGTCAGGAGGCGGGTGGTCAGAGGCGGTGTCGGGTGGTCGCGACGTAGGCGGCGCCGACGACCGCGGACCAGAGTGCCAGATGGAGGGCGATGGAGGGGAAGCTCGATGTGAACTCGCCGGGGCCGCCATGGGCGGCGCGGAGCCACTCGATCACCGGGACGGAGAGCCACGCGAACCGGCCGATGCCGAGGAGCACCAGCGCCGTCACGGCGCTCAGGAGCGCCAGCACGGATAGGCCGGGAGCGGGGATCAGGGCGCGGCTGGTCCAAGCGCCGACGAGTGTGGCCGGGACGGCGGCGAGGAGGTAGAGCGCACAACCAGCCAGGATCGCGCCTCCTGGCGAACCGGCCTGAATCGCCTGGATGAGAGGAACCGTCAATGCGACGACGCCCAGGAACAGGTTCACGGAGTAGGCCGCGAGCAGCCCCGCCCACGTGGGCATGGACGGGCGGCGCGCCGCCGTGGCCGTCAGCAGGCGCTGTTCGTCCGGCTGGGTGTCGAGGAGGGCGCGCGCCGCCCAGGCCCCTATGGGGACCATGAACGCCGCCACGTCCCCGAACGTCCCGACGGCGAGGCCGGCGGCGTCCGGCCCGCCCGGTCCCTGGATGAGGACCAGCGCCACGATCAGCACCACGACGATCAAGGGGTGCAGGATGCGCAGCGAACGGACATAGCCCGCGACCTGGAACCGCACGAGCGCGATCATCGCTCGGGCCTCCGCACCCGGTAGCCGTCCGCGCGCAGCTTGGTCTCCACGGTATCGGCCTCGTCCTCGGGGACCTCGACCTCCAGCAGGGTCCATGGGGTCGCCCCGGAGGGGAGGCGGGTCACGGTTCCTTCCGCCACGCGCAGCCGGTCGATGCCGGGGAGAGCCTCGACGCAGCGCTGGTGGTCGCTGACGACCACGATCGTGCCCGCGTCCGCGAGCTCGAAGATCAACGCGGGTAACGTTTCGCGTGCTGCCGCGTCCAGGCCGGCGAACGGTTCGTCCAGGATGAGGAGACCAGGGGCGGCCATGAGGGCCTGCGTGAGGCCGACCTTCTGCGCGCTGCCCTTCGAAAGCTCGGGAAGCCGCACGTCCAGGAGGTGATCGCATCCGAGCCGCCGCACCCATGTGTCCATGGCATCCGCGGGGACGCGGCGGATCGCGGCCATCTGGCCGAGGTAGGCGCGGACGGTGAACGGCTGGTCCACCGGGAAGCGTTCGGGTGCGTACCCGACCCGGCCGGGCCTGTCCTTGACGACGCCGCCGCGCGGCCTGCGCAGACCGGCGATCACACGGAGCAAGGTGGACTTCCCGGCGCCGTTGCGTCCGGTCACCTCGGTAACGCTGCCTGGAGGAAGTGACAACGTGACGTCCCTGAGGAGCCAGGGGTTCTTCCGGCGGTAACGAAACGCCACACCTTCCAGCCGCATGAGAACCGCAGAGTAGGGACCGGCGCGTAAGAACGCCGTTAGCCGACTCGGCCGGGGACGCCCCCACAGCCCGTCAACGACAGGGCGATCAGCCATAACACCGCCTGGTGGCCAAGATCGCCGCCGCCGGGGAGACAGAAGGGGAA
>NZ_SMKK01000364.1 GCF_004348425.1 Actinomadura sp. 7K507 | reverse complement strand
GACCGGGGGCGGCGCGGGCGACGGCGTCCAGCCGCTTGGTGTCCCCGAGGACGACGCGCGGCTCCACCAGTGCCACGGCCGACTCGATCTCCGGGTCGCTCCAGAGGCCGTTCATGGCGACGGTCACGGCGCCCGCCGCCTGCGTGGCCCAGAAGGCGATGACCCACTCGATGCAGTTGGCGGCGCACAGCCCGACGCGGTCGCCGGGTGTCACCCCGTGCTCGTCGCGCAGGATCCGGGCGAGCGCCGCGACCGCCGCCAGGTGCTCGCCGTAGGTGAGCCTGCGGTCCTCGTCCGCGAGGTACTCGCGGCCGGGGTGGGCGGCCGTGGCATCGGTGAGCAGTTCGAGGATCGACGTCGGCCGTTTCTCGAACACGGCCATCCGCTCGCCGAGCACGTCCTCCTCGACGACGGCGTACGGCCCGCCGGGGGCGATGAGGGAGCGTCCGAACTCGCTCGCCGAGGCGCTGGGGAAGGTCTGCTCGACCAGGTCGCTCATGGGCCGGTCTTCCCGGCTTCGCGCAGGGCGGCCACTGCGCGCCGCTGTGACTCCGCCTCGCGTTCCAGCGCTTCGGTGAAGGGGATGTCCCAGGCGCCGTCGATGAGTTCGAGCGTCCCGGCGGCGGCGGTGGGGGCGACCTGGGCCAGCCGATCGCACCATTCGTCCGCGACGGCGTCCAGCTCCCCGGCGGGGACGACGCGGTTGACCAGGCCGAGGTCGCGGGCCTCCGCGGCCCCGATCAGCTTGCCGAGCAGGGTGAGCTCCTTGGCCTTGTGCGCGCCCACCATGCGCGGAAGCAGCCAGCTCAACCCGCCGTCGGGGGTCATCCCGTGCCGGGAGAACACCGCCCCGAACCTGGCGCGGTCGGACGCGAGGACGAGGTCGCAGCCCAGCGCGAGGCTCATCCCGACGCCGACGGCCACCCCGTCCACCTTCGCCACGGTCGGCTTCGGCATGGCGTACAGGGCGACGACGATCGAGGTGATCTCCCGCATCTTCGCGGTGACCTGCTCGGCTGAGCCGTTGATGCCGCCGGACAGGTCGGCCCCGGAGCTGAACTCCCCGCCCGCCCCGGACAGGACGAGCACGCGGGCGCCGCCGTCCCCCGCGAACGCTTCGAGCGCCCCGGCCAGCAGCCGCCAGCACTCGGCGTCCAGGGCGTTCTTGACCCGGGGCCGGTCGAACACCACATGCGCGACCCTGCCCGGCGTGTACCGGACGCCCCCGCCGGCCACCGGGGGCTCACCGCTCATCGGCGGGCATGCCGAGGCACTCGGCGAGGTTGTCGCGCATGATCCGGCGGACATCGGCGTCGCCGAACCCGCCGAGCCGTTCGACGAAGTCGGTCGGCTCCGCCAGCCCTTCGCCGTGCGGCCAGTCGGACCCGAACAGGACGCGCTCGGCGCCGATCCATCCGGCCAGCTCCATGACGTCCTCCTCGAAGTACGGCGCGACCCACACGTGCTCGCGCAGCACGTCGCCGGGATCGGAGGCGAAGTGCTTCGGCTGCTGGTTCGCCAGCTTCTTCAGCCTTCTGACGAGCAGCGGAACCCAGGCGGCGCCGTTCTCGATGCTCATGACCCGCAGGCCCGGGAACCGGCCGAAGACACCGTCGACGATCAGGGACCCGATCGCGTCGTGGATGGCGCGGTCGCTGATCACCAGCTTGGTCATCGGGTCCAGGTGGAACGGGTCGTAGCGGGCCGGGCCGCCCCACGCCGCGGCCAGCAGGTTGTAGCCGCTGTCGGCGAGGTGGAACGCCACCGGCACGCCCGCCTCGGCCAGCCGCGCCCAGAACGGGTCGTGCGCCGGGTCGCCGAGGGAACGCGGCCGTCCGTCCGCGCCGGGCACGGGCGCCGGGCGGACGCACACCACCCGCGCGCCGAGGCCGAGTACGCGGTCCAGCTCCGCCAGCGCGGCCGGTGGATCGGCGAGCGAGAGCATCGGCGCGGCGAAGAGCCTCTCCCGGTAGTGGTAGCCCCAGTCGTCCTCCAGCCAGCGGTTGAACGCCGCCAGCGACGCCATCGTGGCCGGGACGTCGTCGCGGAGCGCCTCCTCCACGCCGCACCCCAGCGTGGGGAAGAGCAGGACGAGCCCGAGCCCCTGCGCGCCGACCCGGTCGGCCCGCGCGTCCCGGTCCCGGTACTCGGCGTGGATCGGCTCGACGACGCGCAGGCTCTCGGGGTCCACGCCCTCCGGGATCTCCCCGCGAAAGTACGGGTCGAGGGCGCCGGGGACGAGCACCGGGTCGAAGGTCGGGTTCGGGATGAACCGGTTGACCTTCTCCCCGATCAGGATCATGGGACGGTCGTTCGCCTTCACGACCTGCACGCCGCGGCGGCGGAACCTCCGGTCGAGATGCCGGGTGAACGCGTCGATCGTCTCGTAGTAGTGGTTGTCGGCGTCGAACGGCCGGAACGGGCGGCCGCCGAAGGTCATCGGCATGGCTTTCCCTTCGTTCATGTGGAGCGCGGCAGGCCGAGTCCGCGCTCGGCGATGATGCGCCGCTGCACCTCGCTCGACCCGCCCCAGATCGGCAGGATCACCGCGTGCCGGAACTCCTCCGCGAACGCGCCGCCGGCCACGGCCTTCGGGTCGCCGACCTCGCGCAGCCCCTGCGGACCGAGCAGGTCCAGCAGCACCGAGGAGAACCGGACCCGGGACTCGGCGGAGAAGAGCTTGTGCATGGACCCCTCGACGGTCGGCGTCCCGCCCGTCGACTCGACCCAGCAGCTCCGGCGTCCCAGCAGCTTGGCCACCTCGACGTCGATGGCGAGGCGGGCCAGCCGTTCCCGGACGGTCGGGTCGCCGGACGAGGCGGAGTGCGCCGCGCCGGGGTCGCCGGCCGCCTCGACGATGGCGCTCAGCAGGCGGGAGTCCTCGCCGATGCCGCTGCGCTCGTAGGTCAGCGCCCGGAGCAGGACGTCCCAGCCGCCGTTGACGGCGCCGACGCGGGCGTCGTCGGGCACCCGGACGTCGGTGTAGTAGACGGTGTTGGTGCGCTCCCCGCCGATGGTGCGGATCGGGTGGATCTCGATGCCGGGCGCGTCCATGGGCACCAGGAACATGGTGAGCCCGCGGTGCTTCCCCTGCCGGGGAGGCGGATCGCCCTCGTCCGGCCCCGCGGAGCCGGTGCTCGTGCGGGTCAGGAGGAAGACGTAGGCCGCCTCTTCGGCCAGCGTCGTGAACACCTTCTGGCCGTTGATCACCCACTCGTCGCCGTCCTGCTCGGCGCGGGTGCGGGCGGACGCGACGTCCGAGCCGCCCTGCGGTTCGGTGTAGCCGAGGCAGATCAGGATCTCGCCGTTGATCGCACGGGGGACGATGCCGGCGCGCATCCGCTCCGTCCCGTGCTCCAGGACGGTGCGCGCCACCAGCATCGTCATCCCCATGCCCTCGGTGGGTGCGTGCCGCTTCTTCAGCTCCTCGCGCATGGCCATCAGCTCCAGCGGGCTGCGCCCCTGGCCGCCGTACTCCTCGGGCCAGCCCGCCGCCAGCCAGCCGCGCGAGGCGAGGGCGCGGTGCAGCTCCCAGTCGTGCATGGACCCGGTACGCCGTACGCGTTCGCGCACGTCGGAGGTGACGTGCTCGTCGAGGAACGCCGCGACCTCCGTGCGGAACGCCTCGCTTTCGGGGCCCAGGTCAAAGTTCATCGCCGGTCCGTTCGCCGAAGAGCTGGTCGGCGAGGCTCTGGTACTCGCGTTGCACCGAGCCCCAGACCAGCGGGTACGCCCGGGCGCGCCGGTAGTAGAGCTGGATGTCGTACTCGGCCGTGAAGCCGTAGCCGCCGTGGTAGTGCAACGCGTCGGCCGTGACGGCGACGGCCTGTTCGGCGGCGTAGCAGAACGCCATGGTGGTGACGGCGCGGTCGCGCGGGGCCCGCTCGTCCAGTGCCCACGCGGCCTCCTGGACGAGCAGCCGCGCCCCGTCGACCGCCGTCGCGTGGTCGGCGAGCCGGTGCGCGACGGTCTGGAACGACCCGACGGGACGGCCGAACACGTGCCGTTCCCGCACGTACCCGACCGCGATCTCCAGGGCGCGGGCGGCGACGCCGACGAGCTGGGCGGCCGTGAGCAGCTGCCAGTCCTGCCGCGCGGTCTCGAACGCGCGCCGGGCCTCCTCGCCCTTCGCGACCAGCTCGATCGTGCCCGCGGTCAGGTCGCGGTCGGCGAGCGGCAGGCCGCCGAGGTTGGCGGCGGCGGCCATCGGCGCGTCGGCGACGGTGGCGGCGAGGAGGCCGTCGTCGTAGGACAGGACGACGTCCGCGACCGCCCCCGCGGGGGCGAGTTCGGTGTCCGGCTCGCGGGCCGGGTGCAGGACGAGGGTCGCGATCCGCCCCTCGGCGCAGCGGGCGGCGATCGCCTTCGCCGCCGGGGTGCCGCACCCCTGGAGCAGCCTCGCGGTGACCAGGCTCTCCACGACCGGCGCGCTGGCGAGATGGCGCCCGGCCTGCTCGGCGATCAGGACGAGCTGCCCGGCCGTGACGGCCTCGCCGTCCGCGCCGAAGGCGATGGAGGGCACGCCGATCTCGTTGAGCGTCGCCCACAGCCGCGCGTCGAAGCCCAGGTGCTCCGCCGCCCTGACGCGGTCGGGCGACGACTCCTTGGCCAGGACGGCACCGAGCGTGGCGGCCAGTTCCCTGTCCTCCGGGCTGAGCGCCAGGTCCATGCTCTCCCGTCCTGTGCTTTCCCGTCCTGTGCTTTCCGGTCCCGTGCTTTCCGGTCCCGCGCTTTCCGGTCCTCTGCTTTCCGGTCCCGTGGTCCCCACCTCCGCGGCGTCCCGCTCCGTGGGCATCGCCGTCATCCCCGCGCTCCCGGCAGCAGCCGCTCGCGCAGTTGCCGCTTGTAGAGCTTTCCGGTGTCGGAGCGGGGCAGCTCGCCGGTGAACTCGATGCGGCGCGGGCACTTGTAGCGGGCCAGCCTCGACGCGCACCACTCGGTCAGCTCCGCCGCGAGGCCGGGCCCGGCGCCGGCGGGGTCGATCGGCTGGACGACCGCGACCGCGATCTCCCCGAGGTCGTCGTCCGGGAGCCCGACGACCGCCGCGTCGTACACCTTCGGGTGTTCGACCAGGGCGTTCTCGGCCTCCTGGGGATAGATGTTCACCCCACCCGAGATGATCATGAAGGAGGCGCGGTCGGTGACGTACAGGTAGCCGTCCTCGTCGAGCCGGCCGAGGTCGCCGACGGTTCGCCAGCCTTCCGGGCTGGTGGTCTCGGCGTCCTTGTCCGGCGCGTTGAGGTAGGTGAAGTCGGTTCCCTCGGCCCAGATGAGGCCGGTCTCGCCGGGCGGCAGGTCCCGTCCGTCCTCGTCCCGGATGTGCAGGGAGCCGAGCAGGGGGCGGCCGACCGAGCCGGGACGCTCCAGCCACTCCGGCGCGGTGATGAAGGTGAACCCCGCCCCCTCCGAGGACGACCAGTACTCGGAGACGATAGGCCCCCACCAGCCGATCATGCCGCGCTTGATCTCGGCCGGGCAGGGCGCGGCGGCGTGCACGACGGCCTTGAGGCTCGACACGTCGCGGGCGAGCCGCTCCCGCTCGGGGAGCTTGAGCATGCGGGTGAACATGGTGGGGACGAACTGCCCGTGCGTGACCCGGTGCCTCTCGATCAGCGCCAGCGCCTCGCGGGCGTCGAACCTGGTCATCAGCACGACCGTGGCGCCGACCCGGAGCGTGGTCATCGTCCACATGCACGGGGCCGTGTGGTACAGCGGCGCGGGGCACAGGTAGACGGAGTCCTCGTCTATGCCGATCAGGCCCGTCAACCCGGTCAGCAGGTCCCCGGAGGCGGACGCCGGCGCAGGCCGCAATCGGCGCTTGATGCCCTTCGGCCGCCCGGTCGTCCCGGAGGAGTACTGGAGGATGTCGCCTTCGAGTTCGGTGTCGCGCTCGTAGTGCGGGGCCGTCGCGATCTCGGTTTCGTAGTCGTCCCACCCCGGGGACGGGCCGCCGCGCAGCAGGCGGTGCCGCACGCCGGGCGTCTGCTCGGCGGTGAGTCCGGCGGTGAGTTCGGCGGTGAGTCCGGCGGTGAGTTCGGCGGTGAGTTCGGCGTGGACGGGGAGGTTCGCCGAGGCCAGCAGGGCGCTCGCCTCGGAGTCGGCGAGGATGTAGGCGATCTCCGCCGCGCCGAGATGCCTGTTGACGGTGACGAAGTAGAGCCCCGCGATCCGGCAGGCCCAGATCATCTCCAGGTAGGCGGGGGTGTTCTCCGACAGGATCGCGACGACGTCCCCGGGCCGCAGGCCGCGCCGCCGCAGCGCGCCCGCCAGCCGCGAGACGCGGTCCGCGAGTTCGCCGAAGGTGAGGACCTCGCCGTTGTCGCAGATGACGGCTGCCCGACCGGGGTCGGTGCCCGCCGTGGGCAGCGCCTGGACGGCGGCCTGCGCGCTCATGTGGGCGGGGTGTGGGGGTCGGGCAGATCGGCGCCGCACGGGTCCGCGGCTCGGGCTGCTCGCTGTGGGCCGGGGTGCTGCTGTACCTCGTGCATGGGTCACGTCCGTGGGTGGGTTCCGGAGCGGACGGCCGGAGGCACGGGGGTCGCCCGCAGCGTGGAGGGTGACGAGGGTGTTCAGCGGGTCGGACGGTGGGCCGCTAGGGGAG
>NZ_SMKK01000363.1 GCF_004348425.1 Actinomadura sp. 7K507 | reverse complement strand
CCCCTGCCCATGGACGAGTGGCCCACCGCCGCGCTGCCCGCCGTCCCGCCGCCCGATCCGGCTCATCCGCACGACCGCGAGCCGCCGCATCGCGCCGACCGGGAGCCGCCGCTCGGGTCCGTCCCGCCGGCGGACCGGCCGGACGACGAGCCGCGCGGGCGCCATTCGCGGCGCCGCGCACAGCCCTCCGACGACGAGGACTACCGCCCGCCCTGGTGGTGAACGCCGAGGTGGTGAGCGCCGAGGTGGTGAACGCCGAGGTGGTGAGCGCCGAGTGCGCGCGGTACTACACCGGGCGTAGCGCGAGTGCCTCCGGCCAGACGATGTGGCTGCCCGTACCCGTCGCCGAGCATCGACTTATCCGCACACAGGAAGGTCGATGAACGATGTTGATGACGTTGGCGACGCAGATGGCACCGGGCGGCTGGCACGACGGCGGCGACGCCCCGGCGTTCTGGCCGGTCTTCCCGATCACGTTCGGGCTGTTCTGGCTGGCCGTGCTGGGGGCGGCCTTCTACCTGATCCGCCGCCGGATGAACGGCGACGCCTCGGCGGCCGCGGCGGCGGCCGACCCGATGGCCAAGGCGCAGTCGGTGCTCGCCGAGCGGTTCGCCCGCGGCGAGATCGACGAGGACGAGTACCTGATGCGCATCTCGACACTGCGCAACGGAACCTGACCGGGTTCCGCCGGCCGTGAAGGCCGGCGGTCCGCGGCGTGCCGCCCTCCTCACGTGCCGAAGAGGGCGACACGCCGCATGTGTCCGTGGGGGCGGGTCCGTCAGTCGGCGCGGGCCTCTTCGAAGATCTTGTCGATGCCGTCCGCGTAGCGCGGGGTCCGGGCGGCGGTGTCGGTGAAGCGGGTGAGCAGCCGGGCGAACTCGCTCCGCTCGTGCGCCGTCCAGCCGGTCATGAGCTCGTCGAGGTAGGCGCGGCGGAACCGGTCGGCCACCTGCTTGACGCGCAGGCCGGACTCGGTGAGGCCGAGGTTGGCGCGGCGCGCGTCGACGGGGGACGGGCGCCGGGTCACCAGCCCGGCGTCGATGGCGTGCCCGACCAGGCGGCTCGCGGTGGAGGGGTCGATCTCCAGCCGTTCCGCGACGGCGCCGACGGTGATCTCGCCGGTCGGCCCGTCCGGCTCGGATCGTTCCCCCGGCCCGTCCATGCCGTGGGGCTCCTCGGCGGTGAGGGCGGCGACGGCGTTGACCACCATCAGGTTGGAGAGCTGCAGCGGACGGCCGCCGGTCCCGGCGGGGGTCTGGGCGCGGATCCGCTTCATGAGGTCGGGCTTGGCCCAGGCCCGGCGCAGTTGGAGCAGCGCCGCGCCGATGTCCGCGAGGACGGGGTCGGAGAGCGGCTCGCCGTGAGATTCTGGCGCGGCCTGTTCGTGTTCGGCCGTGCCCCGTCCGGCGGGCCGTTTCGTGGCGGGGGTCTCCGTCGCCATCCAAGGGTCTCCGTTTCGGTGCCTGTCATCGTCGGGGCATCGTCGGACGTCGCGCCGGACGCTGCGGTTTCCCCACCCTAACGGCTGTAGTGTGCACATGTTCAGGACGACTGTTACGGGTGATCCCACTGGGACACACGACGTTGAAGATCCCCTGGTGAACGGGGATGTGATCCACTGAACCGGCGGCTGCCGTTCCCCGCGAACCACCGGAACTTGTCGGCGCGGGCGCGTAACATGACACCCGCCCGAACCCGGACGACCCGGGATCAGTAACCACAGAGGGGACCTGATGCGAGCGGCGAACCCCCCCGGTGACCCCCGCGGTGATGTCCCCCCACAGGACGCACGCATGGACGATGGCCCAGTCCCCGAGACCGTGACCGATGACGAGGGCGGGGCGGACGACGCCGCCTTCCCCGCCGACCTGCTCTCCGAGCGCGACCGCCAGATCCTCGCCTTCGAACGGCAGTGGTGGAAGTACGCCGGAGCCAAGGAGCAGGCGATCCGCGAGCTGTTCGACATGTCGGCGACGCGGTACTACCAGCTCCTGAACATCCTGATCGATCGGCCAGAGGCGCTCGAGTGCGATCCGATGCTCGTCAAGCGCCTGCGCCGGGTGCGGTCGCAGCGGCAGCGCAGCCGTGCGGCACGCCGTCTCGGCATCCGGCCCTGACCCGGCCCGCCGACCGGACCATGTCACCGGCCGACCGGAGTCACCGGCGAACTCGCGCCGGGCGGTTCTGGCGACACCACGGACGAGAAGGTTCACTGGTCGGGTGACCTCTCCCCGCTCTGTGACGGCCGCCGGCGCCGACGGCCTCGACGCGATCCGTACCTCCCCGGCCGAGGCCGTGCTCGGCTTCGACTTCGACGGCACCCTCGCGCCGATCGTGGACGATCCGGCCTCGGCCCGGGCGCATCCGGACGCGGCCGCGGCGCTCGCCCGGCTGGCTCCGCTGGTGGGCGCCCTGGTGATCGTCACCGGGCGTCCCGCCGCGGTGGCGGTCGAGTACGGCGGTTTCGAGGGCATCGACGGCCTGGTGGTGCTGGGGCAGTACGGGCTGGAGCGCTGGGAGTCGGGCGTGCTGACCGTGCCCGAGCCGCCGCCCGGCGTCGCCGAGGCCCGCGCCAAGCTGCCCGATGTCCTGAAGGCGGCGGGTGCGCCGCCGGAGACGTTCATCGAGGACAAGGGACAGGCGCTGGCGGTGCACACCCGGCGCTGTGCCGAGCCGGAGGTCGCGCTGGAGCGGCTGCGGAGCATCCTGGCCGCGCTGGCCGAACGCACCGGGCTGACGGTGGAGCCCGGCCGGCTCGTCCTGGAGTTGCGTCCGCACGGGATGGACAAGGGGATGGCGTTGCGGTCGTTCCTCGCCGACCGCGGGGGCCGTCCGTCGGCCGTGCTGTTCGCGGGGGACGATCTCGGTGACCTGGCCGCGTTCGACGCCGTCGAGTCGTTGCGCGCGGAGGGGGTTCCCGGCGTGCTCGTCTGCAGCGGATCCACCGAGGTGACGGCGCTGGCCGAGCGGGCGGACGTGGTGGTGGACGGTCCCGCCGGAGTCGTCGGTTTCCTCGAAACCCTGCTCGGCCCGTCCTTCTGACATGCTCTGACCTCGCCCTGCGGTGCGGGTCGCCGTTCGCCGGGCCGGGTCCGGGCCGGTGCCGGGCCGGGGCCTTGTCGGTGAAGTGACAAGAGTCGTTCTCGGTTTTGTCGGATCTCGCGAGATTCCTGGGGTGCGTGCGGGGCACCCGCGCGCGTGGGGCAAAATATGGCGGATTGCGGTAAGTGTGTGGTTTGCGGGGTACCGCGCTAGGAAAGGCGAGGTCAGACGGTGGGCACTGAACCGGGACAACCGCGCCGTCCAGGCGAACCGCGGCACACTCCTCCCCAGGGAGCCCAATCGTCCCGCGCGACGCCCGTGGAAGGACTGCCGGTGCATCCGGCGACCCCCGAGCAGCCGGGCGGCCGGACGCCGCCGTCGGGCGCCCCCGTACCGCCGGGCGCGCCGGCGCGTCCCATCGTCCAGGGGTCGAGGCCTGACCAGGGGGCGAGGCAGGGACCCGAGCCGAGGGACTCCGGACCGCAGGAGCCACCGCGGGTCTGGGGAGGCCCGCCGGAGTCGCCCTCGCGGCCCGCGGAGGGATGGCCCGAGTCCGGCGGTCCGCGCCCGATGCGTGAGGAGGGCCCCGGCGCCTGGGCCGGAGCGCCCGAGGCGCAGGACGCGTACTTCGACCAGGACGGACCGGCCGGCCAGACCGGCCCGCGGGAGACCGGCGGCGTCCAGGTCCGGCTCGGCCCGCGGGCGCAGGCCCGCGAGCAGGAGCGCCGGCGCAGGGCGAGCCGGCGAACGGGCCGGCGCGGCATCCTGGCCGGCACGGGCGTGGTCGTCGTGGCCGGGCTGGTCGCGATCGGACTCGTCCTGACGCCCGGGGCGGAGGACGAGGGCGGGGCACAAACCGGTGAGGCGGCGGGTTCGAACGTCGAGAACGTCGAGCTTCCGGAGGCGGGGACGCCCGTCGAGGTCGGCACGGCCGACGGATCCCGGTACAAGCTCGCCACGGTGAGCACCGGGCTGGACGAGGAGGCGGCGACCCAGTCCGCGCCGCCGACCGGTACGGCATACCCCTACATCGACTACCTGCTCAGCAACCCGACGAACGAGGAGGCGCTGCTCGAGTACCCGGGTGACATCTTCGTCCAGCGCGACCTCATCGCGCCGTCCGGGCAGTCGCGGTGCGAGCCGCAGACCGGCGCGCCCGACGACTGGTGCACCCCGGCGACCGGCAGCAAGGTAGTGCAGCGGCTCGCAGGCGGGGAACTCGTCGAGGGTGACGGCGGCGACCAGTACATGCCGCCGGGCTCGACGTATCTGGTCCGCATCACGTCCCAGGTCCCCATCCAGCGCGATGTCACCGCCGCGGACATGAGGCTGTACGTGTGGAGGCAGCTCTACATGGCGGACAAGCCCGCCAAGCAGGTGCCCTTCCCGAAGTGAACCGTGCCGGAACCGGCCACGTAGTCCAGGGCGGACGCATGGCGCGAGGGCGGCCCGCATCGCCGTCCTGACTGGCGCCGCTGACATCGTGCCTTCGCATAACTCCTCGGTTGTCGGGCGAGTGACAAGAGTCGTATCCGGATTTGTCGGATCTCGCGAGACTCTGGTGACGCGCCTAGACCAGCCGTCCAATTGCGTCAAAATATGATGTAGTTCGGTGAGTGTGGTTCACGGGGGAATCACGCGAGGACATTGGGGAGGCTAAACGGTGGAGACGGAACCGGGACTCCCGCGCCGTCCAGGCGAGGTGAGAGGCAGCCCTCCCCAAGGGATTCCGTCCGCGAGGGCGACCCCCGTAGAGGGGACGCCGGTTCACCCTGCCCGGCCGGCGCAGCCGCCCCGGCAGCCGGTCGTGCGGACGCCGCCGGGTGCCCCGATCCCGCGGGGCGCGCCGACGAATCCCATCGTCCACGCGGCTTCCGGTCCGCAGGAGCCGCCGCGGGTCTGGGGCCGTCCGCCCGCAGCGCCGCAGCCCCCGGCTCCGCCCCGGGAGCCTGAGCGGGAGCCTTACGGCGGCGGGTCATGGGCCGGTGCCCCGGATGCCCAGGATCCCTACATCGAGCGGGACGCCTACGCCGAGCGCGACGCCTACGCTGAGCGGGACCCTTACGCCGAGCGCGACGCCTACGCCGAGCGGGACCCTTACGCCGAGCGGGACGCCTACCTGGAGCAGGAGGACGGGGCGTCGTCCACCGGGCCGATGAGGGCGCGGGAGACCAGCGGCGTGCAGGTGCGGCTCGGGTCGCGGGAACGCGAGGAGGAACGCCGGGCGCGGCGGCGGGCCGGGCGCCGCAGCGGGCTCGTCGCGGCGGGCGTGCTCGTCCTGGCCGGGCTGGTCACGATCGGGCTCGTCCTGACCAGCGGGTCCGGGGACGGCGGCACGGACGTCGCCGGTGAGCGGCGTTCGGGCGGCGGCTCCAACGTCCAGCTCCCCGAGGCCGGGGCGCCCGTCGAGGTCGGCACGGCCGACGGATCCCGGTACAGGCTCGCCACGATCACCAGCGGGGTGAGCGACGGCGCGGTGACCACGTTCCAGTCCACCCCGCCGGCGGGAACGTCGTTCCCCTACATCGAGTACATGCTCGGCAACCCGACGAACGAGAAGGTGCTGCTCGACTTCCCCGGCGACGTGTTCGTCACTCGCGAGCTCGTCACGCCCGAAGCGCGGGGGCGGTGCATGCCGCAGGCCGGCGTCCCCGAGGACATGTGCACGCCGCCGACCAAGAGCACGGTCGTGCGGCGGCTCGCCGGCGATGAGCTGATCTCCGGCGAGGGCGGTGACAAGTTCATGGCTCCGGGCGCGACGTACCTCGTGCGCGCAACCGTCGACGTGCCCGTCAAGAACGACCTGACCCGCAAGGACATGGGCCTGTACGTGTGGAAGCAGCTCTACATGGCCGACCAGCTGGCCAAGCAGGTGCCGTTCCCGGGCTGACCGCAGTCACTCGGCTTCGGGGTCATCGGCGAGGATCCCGTAGAGGCGGCGGCGGGCGTCGTTGACGACGTCCAGCGCACGCGCCTTCTGCGTCTCGCTGCCGACCGCCATGACCTGCTGGAGGGCTCCCATCAGCTGACCGATCGCCTCACGTCCGCGCAGGACGTTCTCGCCGGCGGCCGCGGTGACCTCGTCCCAGGGGGCGGTGGTCTGCGCCGACGCCGCCTCGCGGCCCGAGCCGGTGAGGGAGAACAGCCGCTTGCCGCCCTGCTCCTCGCTGCTGACCAGGCCCTCGTCCTCCAGCATCTGGAGGGTCGGGTAGACCGAGCCGGGGCTCGGCCGCCAGACGCCGCCGGTGCGGCCGTCCAGCTCCTGGATCATCTCGTAGCCGTGCATGGCCCGCTCGGCGAGCAGGGCGAGCAGCGCCGCACGGACGTTGCCGCGCCGGGTCCGCCGCCCGCGGCCACCGCGCCCGCGATGGCCGGGTCCGGGGCCGAACCCCGGACCGCCGGGCCCCCACGGTCCGAACTGGTCGCCGCGGCGCCCGCGCTGCTGGGGCCCGCGGGGGCTTCCGCGCCCCCGCATCGTTGTGTCACGCATCGCAGTCTCCTTAACTAGTGATCGGTTGCGATGCCTCAACGATATATCGGAATAGGTCGCAAATCAACACCCTGGGAGGGACTGGGAGGGGGAGGGCAGAACGGAAG
>NZ_SMKK01000362.1 GCF_004348425.1 Actinomadura sp. 7K507 | reverse complement strand
GCGTAAGTCCGCGACGCGCAGCGCCACCTCTATGCCGAAGCGGGCCTCCGGGTCGTCGAGCTCCTTGCCGAAGGTCTGCTCGATCTTGCGCATCCGGTACCGGACGGTCTGCGGGTGGATGTGCAGCGCCTCGGCGATCTCGGCGGCGGTGCCGCGGGTCACGAGCCAGGTGCGGAGCGTCTCGGTGAGCCGCTCCTGCTGGCCGGGCGTCATGCCGTCCAGCAGGCCCAGGCGCCGCCGGGCCAGCTGCTCGACCAGCGCGGGATCGGACAGCAGCCACAGCGGGACGAGGTTGTCCTCGCACAGGGTCACCGGGTCGTCGCCGAAGACGCCGTCGAGCGCGAGTCCGAGCGCCCGGTGGGCCCAGCGGAGCGAGTCCGCGGCCTGGCCGGGCGGCACGGTGAGGCCGACCGCGATCCGGCGGCCGGGAAGCGCCTCGCCCAGCATGGCGCGGCGTCCGGGCGTGAACGGTCCGGGCAGCAGGAGGTGCGGCGCCGCGCACTCCAGGTTGGCGAGGACGTCCTCGTCCAGCGAGGTCCACACGCAGCGGGCCTCCGGCTCGACGGCGATCATCGTGACCTCGTCCGGGACGGTCCACCCGGCGGCCTCGGCCGGCTCGGCGAGGTCGGCTTCCGGGTCTTCCAGGAGATGGCGCAGGAGCCGCCGGCGCCGCTCGTCGAGTGCCGGTATCGGGCGCTCCTTGGCCCGCAGGTAGCCGTCGAGAGAGTGCGCCGCCAGGTCGTCGAGGTAGACGAACAGCGCCTCGGCCAGCCGCGACATGAGGGCCGAGGAGATGTCGTAGCGCGGCGCGACCTTCATGACGCGCCGCCACGCGACCTGCCCGCCGATCCGGTAGGCGGCCTGAAGGCAGTCCATGCTGCGGCCCTCGTGCGCCTCGTACTGGCCGAGCATCCGGGCCGTCCCCGCGGAGTCCTCGCTGACCCTCGACGCACCGTGGAGCGCGGCGACGCGGTCGGCGAACGCGGCCAGGTTGTGCTCCACGCTCAGCCGCAGCACCTGGCCGTACGGCCCGTCGAGCGGCCCGGCGTACTCGGGGATCGCGCGGCGGATCTCGGCGACGATCTCCTCGGCGAGGCTGGGCAGCTCCGGCCGCATCAGCCGGGCGAGCCGCGGCGGGAGCCCGCCGTCGCGATCGGCGGGACCTTCGTGTTCGAGGGCTCTGGTCATCGGCGCACCTCCGTCGCTTCCGCTGTGACGCGGAACGCATTGACGGTCGCACGCCCCACGTGCCCCGTTCTCTAGAGCTGAAGAACAAATTCCTTCGGCCGCTGCTCACCCTGTTATAAGCCACGCGAAAGTTGTGCCTGCGGCACCGGCGGCACAGGGCGGCCACGACGGCGATGGCGGCATCGGCGAGCTCGGCCGCCCTTGGCATTGCTCGCCGGCGACAAAATAAATGCATCCCGATTTGAAAGTTGTTGTCCGATGATAATGATCGATTCGAGGTGGCGGCTGACCGTGGTCAGGGTGCGATCAACTTAGTGAAACGCGGATCCTTCTTCGTCGCGGATTCGATGTATTTGTGGCCGGGCGCTCATTACGGTCCATGAATCCGGACCGTGACGACCGAAGGGGTGGGGCGCGTTGACCGCTTCGGTGGCCGTGGAGAAGCCCGAGTCCGCGACGGACGCGCCGTCGCGCTGGGAGCGGCTGCGCGGGCCCTCCTACGGATGGCTCGGGCCGCTCCTCGTCTCGGCGTTCGCCGGGGTGCTGGTGTTCGACCGGCTCGACGCCCCGCACGCGCTCGTCTGGGACGAGACGTACTACGCCAAGGACGCGTGGTCGTTCCTGCACTACGGCGTCGAGCACAACTGGAACGCCGGGTCGGACGGCAACCCCGCCAACCTCCACTTCCTCGCCGGGCACCCGGAGCGGGGGCTGGCGGGCGGCGCCGAGTGGGCCGCCCACCCGCCGCTCGGCAAGTGGTTCATCGCGGCGGGCATGGCGGTCTTCGGCGTCGGCCCGTTCGGGTTCAGGTTCGCGGCCGGCGTCGCGGGCGTCCTCGCGGTGCTGCTGCTGGCCCGCATCGCGCGGCGGCTGACCGGCTCGACCGTGCTCGGCTGCGCGGCCGGGCTGCTGCTGGCACTGGACGGGTCGTGGCTCGTGTCCAGCCGGGTGTCGATGCTCGACATCTTCATGCTGGTCTGGATCCTCGCCGGTTTCGGCTGCCTGCTCATCGACCGGGACAGGACCCGCGCCGCGCTCGCCTCCCTCATGGAGGGTGCGGGGGACGGCGCGAAGCCCGGCGGTCCGCTCGTCCGGCACGGGTGGCGGATCGGCGCCGGGATCTGCTTCGGGCTCGCCTGCGGCACGAAATGGTCCGCCGTGTACGCGATGCTCTTCTTCTGGGCGCTGGCTCTGATCTGGGACCGGAACGCCCGCAAGGACGCCGGGGTCGCCCGGCCGTGGCGCGGCATGCTGAAACTGGACGCGCCGCTGTCCCTGCTCCAGGTGGGGTTCACCGCCGGGGCCGTCTACGCGGCGGCCTGGTGGGGCTGGTTCGCCTCCGGGACGGGCCTGCAGAAGGCGCTGTTCGGCCAGACCCTCCCGGGGTTCCAGCGCGACTGGGCCGACCTCAATCCGAGCGGCATCTGGCCCACGTTCCTGAACCCGGTCCGGTCGCTGTGGCACTACCACGCGATGACCCTGGACTTCCACGGCGGCGTGACGGGCCCGAACCCGGGCCAGTCGTGGCCGTGGCAGTGGCCCTTCCTGGGGCATCCGGCCGTCATGCGGCGGGCGACCGCGCCGGAGGGCCAGGACGGGTGCCACGCCCAGACGTGCGTCAGCGAGATCATCCACCTCGGCACGCCCGCGATCTGGTGGTTCTCCATCGCGGCGCTGCTCGCCATGGCGTGCTACTCGGTCTTCTTCCGCGACTGGCGGGCGGCCACCGTGGTCGGCGGCTACCTGGCGGGCCTGCTGCCGTGGCTTCCGGCGGCGTTCGACGGCCGGACGATGTACTCCACCTACGCGCTGCCGATGCTGCCGTTCGCGATCCTCGCGATCGTCCTGCTCTTCCAGGGGATCTTCGTCCCGTACCGCGACCGTCCGGTGATACGCGCGGTGATCGCCGGGGCGGGCGCCGCCTACCTGGCGGTCGTCGCGGTGAACCTGTTCCACCTCCATCCGATCCTCACCGCCGAGGCGCTCCCGGAGGCGGAGCGGCTCGCGCGCCTGTGGCTCCCCGGCTGGACCTGACCCCGTGAACCCGCACGAACGTCCACAGCTTCCACAGCTTCCGCGGCTTCTGCTGCTTCAGAGAGGTGACCGACGATGAGGATCCGGGCCCGGTGGATGGTCGGGGCGGTGACGGCGCTCGGGCTCGGCACGGTCGTGTCCGGGTCGCTGACCGGCGGTACCGCCACGGCGCGGGAGGCCGACGCCGCGCTCGGCTACGCGTGCGAGTTCCCGTCCGGGACGTCGCATCAGGTCGCCGTCCAGGTGCGGGGGACGTTCCCGGCATCGGCGACGGCGGGCGGACCCGTCCGGCCAGGCCGGATCACGGCGACGGTGACCGTCCCGGAGGCCGCGCTGCCGGAGGTGGCCGCGCTCGGCGGCGCCTCCGTCGCGGGCACCGCGCGGCTCGCGACCACCGTGCGCCAGAACGGTACGTCCACGCCGGTGGCGTGGGACGGCCTGACCACGCCGGCCACCCCGGTGGCGGAGGACGCCGACCTGGAGCTGGCCGCGTCCGGCGACGTCCCGCCGGTGACGCCCGCGGGGGCCGGTGACCTGACGTTCACGGCGGGGGAGCTGGCGCTGACGCTGGAATCGCGCGACGCCGGCGGCGGCGCCCGCAAGGACGCGAAGCCTTTGGCGATCACCTGCACCCCGGGCGAGGGGCGGGACATGGCGCTCGCGACCGTCCCTGTCCGGGGTGGCGAGACGCCGGGGGAGACTCCGGCGCCGGGGGCGTCCGCGGCGCCGGAGGTCGGGCGGGCGCCCGCCGAGGCCCCCGGCGGGACGCCGCCGGAGTGCGGGACGTACACCGGGCCCGACGCCACCTGGATGCCGGGCTGCGTCTACCTTTCCGGATTCTCCAACGTCGCGAAGCTCGACGGCGCGGCCATGCTGAACGATCCGGAGTTCGCCGAGCCTGCGCTCACCAACATGATCTACATGATCACCCGTGAGGGCGCCTCGGTGCGGCAGAGGTTCGTCACGCCGCTGCGGTCGACGTCCACGTTCCTGACGTTCGGGCTCATGCCCACCACCGCGACGATGGAGATGACCCAGCGGCCCCTGAAACCCGGTGACCCGGACGACCCGCAGAACTACGGGACGTTCGAGGCGATCAGCGACCTGCAGACCGGAATCCAGTCGGTCAGCGCCCACATGAAGATGTCGATCCGCATCCGCGACGTGAAGGTCAAAGGCACGCCACTGGACGTGGGCGCGAACTGCCGGACCGCCACCGACGCCGATCTCAGGCTCAAGGGCCAGATGCCCAACATTTTGGAGGGCGGAGTGGTCGACGGAAGCTTCACCATTCCCGAATTCCGGGGATGCGGTGTCGGCGAGGACCTCGATCATCTGTTCAACGGCTCGGTCGCCGGCCCCGGAAACCTGCTCCGCGTGACGCTCGGATC
The DNA here is from genome assembly GCF_004348425.1 of Actinomadura sp. 7K507. Lineage (GTDB taxonomy): Bacteria > Actinomycetota > Actinomycetes > Streptosporangiales > Streptosporangiaceae > Spirillospora. The sequence continues at coordinate 2,080 of NZ_SMKK01000362.1, read as the reverse complement.
GACCTGCATCCCGTTCGCCGAGATCAGTTGCCCGCCCGTACTCCCACAGCCTTCCCGCAATCCGCGCTGAGCGCCTCGCCGAGAACGAGCCGCCCGCCGACGAGAGGAGCATGCCGTGACCACCCGTCCCAAGGACGACTGGCGTCGCTGGATCGCCGAGAACCTGCTGCTCGGCAATCCCCCGGAGGCGATCCGCGCGGTGCTGGTCAAGAACGAGTTCACCGAGGAAGAGGCCGCCCGGGAGGTGTCCGGGGCGCTCGCCAGCCCGTACGTGCAGGGCGGCTCCCGCGTCGCGAACCGGCTGCGCAAACGCGAATGGACCCTCACCGTCTACGGCCGGCTCGCCCGGATGCGCGCGTCCGGCGGCGAGATCGAACGCCGGGAACGGCCGTCGCGGGACGAGTTCTTCGAGGAGTACTACTTCCAGAACCGCCCGGTCATCATCACCGGGATGCTCAAGTCGTGGCCCGCGTGCACGAAGTGGAACTTCGACTACCTCCGCGCCACCTGCGGCGGCAACGAGGTCGAGGTGCAGTTCGGCCGCGAATCCGACGAGCACTACGAGATCAACGGGCCGCAGCACAAGAAGACCATGCCGTTCCGCGAGTACGTCGACATGGTCGAGGCCGCCGGGACGACGAACGACTTCTACATGACGGCCAACAACGCGTCCCGCAACCAGGAGGCCCTGGACGTCCTGTGGGACGACGTCGACCCGATCGGCGAGTATCTCGACGGCGACGCCCGCGGCCGGAGCTTCTTCTGGCTGGGGCCGCCCGGAACGAAGACGCCGTTCCACCATGACCTCACCAACAACTTCATGGCGCAGGTCATGGGCCGCAAGAAGATCAAAATGGTGCCGCTGCACGACACCGCGTTCATCTACAACACCGTCCACTGCTATTCGGACGTGGACGCGAGCGCGATCGACTACGAGAGCTTCCCCAGGATGAAGCAGGCGCAGGTGCTGGAGTGCACGCTCGCGCCGGGCGAGCTGCTGTTCATCCCGATCGGCTGGTGGCACTACGTCGAGGGCCTGGACGCCACGATCACGATGAGCTTCACCAACTTCCTGCGCTACAACGACTTCGCGTCGAACTACACGACCTACAAGCACCTCTGAGCATCGGCCGCGGCACCGGAAAAACGATCGCCCGATGACAAGTTATCGGCCGGTGAACCGGTAGTCGCCTAACTGCTCGAAGGTTATTGTCGCATCGCGAGCAAGTGTATTTCGCGCTGCCTGAAAAGTGTCATGATCTGCGCATATCCGGTCCCGAGAAAATGACCTTGTATGCGTGTTGAACGGTGAGTGGAATCACTCTCGAATTTGTCAGTGAACCGTAAAGACACCCTCGATACCGGTCGGTAGTTTTCGGTTCGCAGTTTCGCCAGCTCGGCCTCGTCTCGAGAAAGGCAGAAAGTTGGAAGACAAACTCAGCAGACGCAAGCGGCGCGGAGCCAGAGGCCTCGCGGTCGCGGCCATCGGCGGGCTCGGCCTGTCGGCGCTCGGCGTCATCGGCGCCGCGCCGGCCGCCGCCGTGCCGGTCCAGCAGACGATCAACTACCACTGCGTCTTCCCGCTGATCGGCAACCAGCCGCTCACGGTCGACGTCACCTCGGACATCCCGGCGGAGATCCCCGTCGGCGAGATGACCCCCGCGTTCGAGATCACGGCGACCGCGCACATCACCGGGGCGATCACCAACGGCCTCCGCGCGGTCCGCGCGCACACCATCGAGGGGACGGCGACGGCCGACGCGGTGCTGTCGGTGCCCGAGTCACCGGAGCTGCCGGTGGCCGTGGACGTGGTCATCCCGTCGCACGACATCCCGCAGACGCCGGGCGCGGAGTGGGACCTGGTCGCCACGGGCGCCGCTCCGCAGCTGGTCTTCACCCAGCCGGGCCACGGCGAGATCTTCGTCGAGAACATGGTCCAGCGCATCGACCCGAAGCGCGAGGACGGCACCTCCGTGTGGCCGGGCGGCCAGAACGTCCAGTGCACCAAGGACCCGGGCCAGGACGACCCGTTCGCCGAGTTCGAGATCACGGACGGCACGCCCACCCCGACTCCGACCCC
>NZ_SMKK01000361.1 GCF_004348425.1 Actinomadura sp. 7K507 | reverse complement strand
GCGTGGGGGTGGGGTGGTCACAGCAGGCCGGCGGTGGTGAGATGGGTGCGGACGCGGGCGGTCTCCGCCCCGTCGAGCTGGATCTGCGGCGGGACCGTCAGCGGGCAGTCGATGACGCCGAGCAGGTGCAGGGCCGTCTTGAACGAGCCGAGCGCGGACGAGCCGCGGCCCATCCGGGCGGGGGCGCCCGCGTTGACGATGCCGAACAGGCGCAGGAGGCGCTCCTGCTCCGCGCGGGCCTCGTCCCACCGGCCGGCCAGGCAATGCCGGTAGAGCCGGACGTAGCCGGCCGGGTCGACGTTGCCGAGCCCTGGGACGACGCCCTGCACGCCCATCTCGAACGCCGCGTCGACGGTCAGCTCGGACCCCGTGAGCACGCTGAACCGGGCGGCTCCGGCGTCCCCCGCGTCCCGCAGCGCGACCATCAGGGCTCGCATGCCGCCGTCGTCGCCGCTGGAGTCCTTCACGCCGGCCAGCACGCCTTCGGACGCGAGGCGCAGCAGCATGTCGCCGTCCAGCTTGGAGTGCACCGAGACGGGCAGGTCGTAGGCGTAGACGGGCACCGGGACGGCGGCGTCGATCTCGCGGAGGTGCGCCTCGACCTCCACCGGGTGGGTGCGGGTGTAGAACGGCGCGGTCGCGACGACGCCGTCGCAGCCGACGTCGGCCGCGGTCCGGGCGTGCTCGATCACCCGCAGCGTGGTCATGTCGATGACCCCGCCGAGCACGGGCACCTCCCCGGCCACGTGCTTGACGACGGTCTCCAGGACCGTGCGGCGGTGCGCGTCCGGAAGGAACGCCACCTCGCCGGTGGAGCCGAGCACGAACAGGCCGTCCACGCCCGCGCCCACGAGATGGTCGACGAGCCGTTCGAGGGACGGGACGTCGACCTCCAGGCCGGGGGTCAGCGGCGTGCAGACGGGCGGTATGACGCCGGTGAGCCGGCCGGGCCCGCCGGTCGCGGGAACGGCGGTCTCGGCGGATGCGGCGGGGCCGGAGGGAGCGGCGGTCACGGAATCTCCTGGGAAACACTGGAAAGAGCGAGGTGGGACGGGTCGGTGACGGGATGCAGGCACCGGTACAGGTGCCTCTCGTCGTCGGCGGGCGTGAAACCGGGCACGGCCTCGGCGCATTCGGGCGTCGCGCGCCAGCAGCGGGTCCGGAACGGGCATCCGGAGGGCGGGTGGACGGCCGAGGGGACGGGCCCGTCCAGCCGGATCGGCTCCATGGGGTCGAGCAGGCTGGGCGTCGCGGACAGCAGCGCCCGCGTGTAGGGGTGGCGCGTGTCGCCGCGTGCCACGACGGCGGCGGGTGCCTCCTCGACGATCCGGCCGAGGTACATGGTGATCACCCGGTCGGACATGCGGCGGACCGTCTGGATGTCGTGCGAGACGAACACCATGGACAGGCCGAGCCGGTCCTTCAGGTCGAGCATGAGGTTGAGGATCTGCGCCCGGACGGACACGTCGAGGGCCGAGGTCGGCTCGTCCGCGACGAGCAGCGCCGGTTCCAGCGCCAGCGCGCGGGCGATCGCGACGCGCTGCCGCTGCCCGCCCGACAGCTGGCCGGGCAGCGCGGCGGCGAGCTGGGACGCCAGCCCGACCAGCGACATCAGCTCCCGGACGCGCTCGTCCCGTTCGGCCGGTGTGCCGCGGCGGTGCACGTCCAGGGGGTCGCGCAGGATGGCCCGGACCGGCAGCCGCCGGTTGAGGGCGGTCGCGGGATCCTGGAAGACCATCCCGACGGACGCGCCGAGCCGGGCGGCGCGTTCGCGGCGGCGGAGCGCGCCGGTGTCGTCCCCCTCGAACAGCACCGTGCCGGACGTGGGGCGGGTCAGGCCGACCAGCACCTTCGCGAGCGTGGACTTGCCGCACCCTGACTCCCCGACGATCCCGACCGTCTCGCCGCGTCCGACGGCGAGGTCGGCGCCGGTCAGCGCGTGCACGGCCGCGCGGCGCAGCGGGTTCCCGGCGCGGACGGGCAGCCGGACGTGGACGTCGCGCAACTCCATGACGGGTGTCGTCATCGTGGTTCTCCCGCCTCGGCCGGAACCTGGTCGGACGGATCGGCGGGCTCGCCGATCGGGTGATGGCACGCGAACGCGTGCCGGTGCGGGTCGCCGGACGGCTCCGGGCGCGTCGTCGCGCACAGCCCGGTCGCCGCGGCGCAGCGGTCGGCGAACCGGCAGCCCGCCGGGAAGTGCGCCGGCGACGGCACCACGCCGGGGATCTGCTCGGGACGGCCGCCGGACGCCTCCAGTGACAGGACGGCGCCGAGCAGCCCGCGCGCGTAGTGGTGCCGGGACGCGGCGACGAGGCCGGGCGTGACGCCGGCCTCGGCGACCTGCCCGCCGTACATGACGACGACCCGGTCGGTGACGTCGGCGACGAGCGCCAGATCGTGCGAGACGAGGATCAGCGCGAACCCGAGTTCGGCGCGCAGCCGCAGCAGCAGCCGCATGACGGTCGCCTGGACGGTGACGTCGAGCGCGGTCGTCGGCTCGTCCGCGACGACGAGCCGGGGGTCCCGCGACAGCGCCATCGCGATCAGCACCCGCTGCCGCTGCCCGCCCGACAGCTCGTGCGGGTAGCTGCGCAGCGTCCGGTCCGGGTCGAGCCCGACGAGTTCGAGCAGTTCGGCGGGGGTGCGGGTGCCGCCGCGCCGGGTGAGCTGGCGGAGCTGGGCGCGGATCGTCATCGCCGGGTTGAGCGACGACAGCGCGTCCTGGTAGATCATCGCCATGTCGTGGCCGAGCAGCCGGCGCCGCTCGCGGGCGTGCATGGCGCGCAGGTCGCGGCCGTCGAACAGCAGCCGGCCGCCGATCCGGGCGCCGCGCGGCTCCAGTCCCATGACCGCCAGGCTGGTGAGGCTCTTGCCGCAGCCGCTCTCGCCGACCAGCCCGACGACCTCGCCGGGACGGACGTCGAGGGACACCCCGTCGACCACGTCGAGGTCGCCGTACCGGTCGGGGAACCCGATGGTGAGGTCCTCGACGCGGAGCAGCGGCTCGCCGCCGGGGAGGGGGCGGGCCCGGTCCGCGAGCCGGCGGCCCGCTTCCCGCAGGTCGGCGTCCGCGCGCGGTGAGGCGGGCGCCGCCGTCACCGGACGGTCGTCGCCGCCGGGCTCCTTCCGGGCATCGGCGGCGGTGCCCGTGCCGGTCCCGGTGCCGGCTTCGGATCCGGCGCGGCCGGCGGGGGCGGCCCAGGCGTCCGACACGCCCTCGGACAGGACGTTCAGCACCAGCACCGTGATGAGGATGAACAGGCCGGGGAAGAACGTGGCCCACCAGCCGCCCGCCAGGACCAGCGACTTGCCGTAGGCGATGACGCTGCCCCACGACGGGTCGGGATCCTGGACGCCCGCGCCGATGAACGACAGGCTCGCCTCGAACACGATGGCGTTGGCCACGACGATCGTGCAGAACACCAGGATCGGCGCCGCGCAGTTGATCACGACGTGGCGGCGCAGGATGTGCCCGCGTCCCGCGCCGATGACCCGCTCCGCCGCGACGTAGTCCTCGCCGTACTGCGACAGCACGTTCGCCCGCACCACCCGCGCGATCTGCGGGACGTAGATGAACGCGATCGTGCACGTCAGCACCGGGAGGCTCTTGCCGAACACGGTGACCAGCACCGCGGCCAGCGCGACCGCCGGGAACGCCAGGACGACGTCCAGGCAGCGCATCACGATCTCGTCGACGACGCGGTGCGTGGTGGCGGCGATGGAGCCGAGCACCGCCCCGGCCGCGAGGGCGAGCAGCGTCGCGCCGAGGCCGATCGCGAGGGACCAGCGCGCCCCGTACAGGACGCGGGCGAACACGTCCCGCCCGACCCGGTCGGTGCCGAACCAGTGCTCCCCGGACGGCGCCTGCCCGGCCATGCCCGTGGTCAGCGGGTCGTGCTGGGCGATCAGCGGCGCGGCGAGCCCGGCCACGACGATCGCGAGCAGGACGCCCAGCGCGACCCGGGACGCCGGCCGCAGCCGGCGCAGCGCCCTGCCGGTGGGACGCAGGACCGTCGTGCGCAGCGTTCGACTCATCAGGTGGCTCCCCTCAGCCGGGGGTTCGCGAACAGGTACAGCACGTCCACCAGCAGGTTGACCACCAGGAACGTCAGCGCGATGCCGAGGACCACGCCCTGCACGAGGGCCGGGTCGCCCGCCGTGACGCCCTGCATGATGAGGGTGCCGAGGCCGGGCAGCCCGAAGATCGCCTCGACCACGACCGCGCCGCTCAGCAGGTAGCCGATCTGCAGGCCGAGGACGGTCAGCGGGGTGATCAGCGCGTTGCGCAGGACGTTGCGCCCGATCACGACCACGGGCGGCAGGCCGCCGCCGACGGCGGTGCGCACGTAGTCGCGGTCGAGTTCCTCGACCATCGACGTGCGCACCACCCGGGCGAGCAGCGACCCTACCGGGAACGCGATCGCGATCGCGGGCAGGGTGAGGCTGCGCAGCCAGCCGCCCACCGAGTCGGCCGGGTTGGTGTACCCGCCGGTCGGGAACCAGCCGAGCTTCACGGCGAACTGCTGGATCAGCAGGATGCCGAGCCAGAACGACGGCATGGCGACGCCCGCCATGGACACCACCCGGATGGCCTGGTCCGGCCACCGGTCCCGGAACAGCGCCGCGGTGACGCCGAGGACCAGCGCGCACAGCACCCCGAGCACCACCCCGAGGACGGTGAGCTGGAGCGTGAGCGGGAACGCCGTGCCGATCGCGTCGGTGACCGGCCGGCTCGGCGGAGCGGTCACCCCGAGGTCGCCGCGCACCAGGTCGCCGAGGAACCGGACGTAGCGGACCGCCAGCGGATCGTCGAGCCCCTGCTCGGCCGCGTAGGCCGCCCGCGCCTCCGGCGAGGCGCCCTCGCCGAGCGCGTTGTAGGCGGGGTCGGTGGGTGAGAAGCGCAGCAGGACGAAGACGAACAGCGTGATGCCCAGCACCATCGGTACGAGGGTCAGCAGCCGTCCCGCCGTCATGCGCAGGATCGTTGCCATGGAAGGGTCCGTTCCGTCGTTCGGTCAGCGGCCGGAGGCCAGCGGCGGACGAGGGCGGTCAGCCGCGGTCGACGTTCAGGAACGACAGGCCCGTCGTCGGCATCGGCCGGAAGCCGGGCAGCGCGTCGCGCTTCCAGCCGGTGACGAGCTTGCGGTGGAAGATCGGGTACAGCGCGGCCTGCTCGGCCGCGATGTCGATGGCCTGCCGCCACAGCTCCTTGCGGGCGGCCGCGTCGGCCTCGCGCGCCGCGTCGTCGAGCAGGCTGACGACCTTCTTGCCCTCCTCGGTGTCGGAGTTGTAGCTGCGGGTCTCGGGCCAGGTCCCCACGTAGTACCAGCGCATGAGCAGGTCGCAGTCGTTGCCGAACACCGACGGGTCGCCGGGCGCCGCCATGACCTGGTATTTGCCGGTGTCGATACGGTTGGAGTACTGCCCGCCGGACTGGCCCACGTTGAGCGTGGTGGCGACGCCGATCGCGTCCCAGCTCTGCTTGATCAGCGGCGCGCAGTCCTTGACGAAGTCGGTGTCGGTGGTGACCAGCTCGACCTTCAGGCCCTTGACGCCCGCGTCCGACAGCAGCTTCTTGGCCTTGGCCGGGTCGTGGCCGTAGACGGTGGACGCCTTGACGTAGTCGGGGTGCCCGGCGGGCAGGTAGCTGGTCGCGGCGGTGGCGTTGCCGAGCATCGCCGTCTTGATGAGCTTGTCGGTGTCCAGCGCGTAGTGCAGCGCCTGCCGGACGCGCACGTCGTCGAACGGCTTCTCCTTGCAGTTGAACATCAGGAAGAGCAGGCCGAAGCTCTGCACCGACTCGACGGCCGACCTCTTCGACACCTCCTCGGCGTTCAGGTACGGGACCGCCTCGATCGCCTGGGCGCGGCCGGACTGGAGCGCGGAGACGCGGGTGGACGGTTCGGCCAGCAGCAGCCAGGTCATCTTGGAGACCTTCGCGGGCCGCGGGCCGTTGTAGCCGTCGGCCTTGGCGAACACCAGCCCGTCGGTGGCGCTCGCGGAGGTCAGCTTGAACGGGCCGGAGCCGATCGGGAGCGAGTCGTACTTCTTCTGGCCGGCCTCGACGACCTTCTTCGGCACGATCTTCACGACGCCCAGCCGCTCGGAGAACAGCGCGAACGCGTACTTGAGCTTGAACTCGACGGTCGCGGCGTCGACCTTCTTCACCCCGTCCAGGAACGGCAGGAACTGGCTGAACAGCGACTCGTTGTCCGGGTCCATGACGCGTTCGAAGCTGAAGACGACGTCGTCGGCGGTGACCTCGGACCCGTCGTGGAACTTGGCGCCGTCGCGGAGCGTGACCCGGTAGGTGGTCTCGTCCACCTTGGCGGGGTCCTCCTTGGCGAGGGCGTTGTAGGGCTGCCGGGTGATCGGGTCGAGGTCGACCAGCGACTCCAGGACGTGGAGGTTGGCGGCGACGGCCACGGCGCTGGAGGCGGTCATCGGGTCGAAGCCGCCCGACAGGGCGTAGGCGAGGGCGGCCTCGATCGTGTCGGTGCCGCCGGAGCCGCCGGAACCGGTGGAGGAGGGTCCGCCGCACGCGGCGAGGCCGGCGGTGATCGTCGCTGCCGCGCCGAGCAGTCCGGTGTAGCGCAGGAAGTCGCGGCGGTGCAGGCCGCGGCCGGGCTGGAGATCGGTCACGTCGTCTCCCGAGGGTGAGGGGTGGGGCCCGTGGTGGGCCGTGCTGGGGG
>NZ_SMKK01000360.1 GCF_004348425.1 Actinomadura sp. 7K507 | reverse complement strand
GCCGGAGCTGGTGGTTACCGGGGTGGGGCGGTCCTCGTGGAGTTCAGTAGGGAGTTGGGTGCGGTACTCGTCGATCTTGGTGTTGAGTTTGGTCAGGTTGCGGCTGTAGTCGCGGCTGGCCAGCCAGAACTTGTAGATGATGACGAGTTCGAAGGCGACCAGGCCGACGCCGCTGACGGCCACCACCGGGATGATGGCTCCGGGGACGATGGCGGCGGCGATGGGGGCGACGATGAAGACGCCCATCTGGAACTCGATGCCGCTGATGAGGTGGGGGCGGATGCGGCCCGCCATCAGGACGTTGCGGATGCGGGCGTACCAGGGGAAGCGGCGGTCGAAGCCCTGCTGGAGGGTCGCGGCGGCGGGGTCGTCGCCGATGACGCGGTTCTCCATGTCGGCTTCGGGGTCTTCCGCGATGGCTTCCTCGGCGGAGAACAGGTCCTCGTCGGAGAGGCTGCCGTTGGCGCGTTCCGCGGCGGCCAGTTCCAAGGTGTGGGCTTCGCGGCGGGCGGCGTTGAGGGTGGAGCGCATCTGGGAGCGGACCTTGTAGATCTCCAGCGCGTCCATGTAGCGGAGCATGTCGAGGAAGACGACCGCTAGGGCCGTCCAGACATAGGCGACGTTGCCGGTCGCGGCGTACTGGCCGGCCATGAGGGCGATCGCGCAGGCCAGGACGCGGACGCGGTCGAAGATGTAGTCGAGCCAGGCGCCGAAGACCGAGCCGGTGCCCTTCAGGCGGGCGATCTTGCCGTCCATGCAGTCGAGCGTGAACGACAGGTGGTACAGCAGCGCGCCGGCGAGCAGCCACGGCCAGGACGCCACGGCGAAGCAGGCGCCGGCGGCGAGGCCGAGGATGAGGGCTCCCACGGTGAGCTGGTTCGGGGTCACCCGCGTCCGGTTGGCCGTGAACCTGACCAGCCTGGAGGCGAGCGGGTCTACCAGCAGAACCGTCCACCAGGCGTCACGCGCCTTGTACGTCCGTTGCCGAACGTCGTCGAGCGTGAAGTTCGCCATGGAGATCCTTTCCTTGTGGGAAGCGGTTCGATGTTATCGGCTGTCCGGTTCAGGCCCCTGCATTGTCTCCGAGTCGTGATTGTGTCTCCGGATGATTGCCAACACCGTGGGGAGTCTTTGCCGGCGCGCGCCCGACCTGTGCTGACTCATCTGCCATTGGCCGTCGTGCGCGCCCGGCGATCGAGGGGCGGCCGGGCAAGGCACGTCTGGACCCCAGGGCGGTGCTGGCGATCCCGTTGCTGACCCCCGTGCTCTGGATCCCGGGGCGCCCGTGTCCGGCTAGCGGCCTGACTTTCGGCGGGGGGCGGTGCGCAGTTCGGTGAGCATCTTCTCCCACTGCCCGGCCACGACCGCGATGTCGTACCGCTCCGCCGAGGCGCGGGCGTTGCGGGCCATCCGGTGCCGCAGGGTCTCGTCGTCGATCAGCCGGATCAGCGTCTCGGCGAACGCGTCGGTGTCCTCCGGCGGGACGAGCAGCCCGTCATGGCCGTCGTTGACGATCTCGCGGGGGCCGCGCGGGCAGTCGAAGCCGACGACCGGCACCCCGCACGCGAACGCCTCGATGATCGTCATGCCGAACGGCTCGGCGCGCGACGACATCGCCAGGATGGACGCCTTGGCCAGTTCGCCCTCCATGTCGTCGGTGGGCTCCATGAGCAGGACGTTGTTGTAGAGCCCGAGCCGGGTGGCCTGGCGGAGCAACTGCTCGCGCCGCACTCCCCGCCCGTAGATCCGCAGTTGCCACTCCGGGTGCTTCTCCACGACCTTCGCGAACGCGCCGATCAGCAGGTCGAATCCCTTGATCCATTCCATCCGGCCGGCCGCGACGACGACCTTGTTCTCCTGCCGGGAACGCGGATATATCCCGTTGGGGAGGCCGTTCCCGAGCGTGTAGACGGGGCACGTCCCGCCCGCGAACTCGGCCTCGTAGTCCTCGCGGTCGGCGTGCGTCAGGCAGGTGAGGGCGTCCAGGCGCGGGTACCACTTCTCGATCTCGGCCAGGATCCCGGGCTCGTGGATGCCGAGCTGCAGATGCTCCTGGCCGACCACGACGACCCGGCGCGGGACGAACCGCGCCGCCGCGAGGTTGAGCCCGGCACGGGTGGTGACCAGCACGTCCGTGCGGAGCCGCTGGAGGAAGCGGGTGATCCGCACGTCGGTCCAGGCGGAGAACTTGGGGTAGCTGCGCTCCTCCGGGTGGACCATCGCGGACGGCTCGGTCATGAGCCGCTCCGCGCGGGCGGTGTTCGGCCACGGCACCTTCGCCTCCGGGCGCAGGTCGACCAGCGAGCGCAGCCGGACGCGGTCCGGCAGCGGGAAGGCGGGCAGTCCGGCGTTCCGCAGCACGCTGACGATCTCGACGTCGTGGCGGCGTGCCAGCTCGCCGGCGAGGGTGAAGGTGCTGCGCACAGTGCCGTCGATGGTGGAGGCGTCCAGCAGCATGAAAGTGATCTTCACCCCGCCTCCCCGGTGACGAGGTGACCGGCGACCGACAGTTCGTCCTTCAGCGTGTAGTACGGCCGCACCGACATCTCCTGAATGCCGGACCCGGCGATCTGCCGGGGGAAGGACACCTTCCCCCGCTTGCCCGGCGCGTCGTCCAGCCGGGTCGCGAGGCGGGCGTGCACGTCGGCCACGTCGAGCCAGAGGTCCCAGAGTGCGGGCTGCTCGGCGGCGAACACGTCCACGGGCAGGCAGACCTGGAACTTGGTCCCGTCGAGACGCACGTCCCGCGTCAGGGTGCTGCGCGTGTCGCGGGCGACCGCGACGAGCCGTGCGTCCTGCTCGGGGCGCGGACCCGTGTAGGCGAGCCGCCCCGCCACCCTGATCTCGCCGTCGTGCGGATGCACCGCTTCGACCTCGGCGTGCGGGGACACCTTCCGGACGCGGAGCGAGACCTGCCCCTCCGCGGAGCGGACGACGCGCACGACCCGGTCCCGGCGGATGCAGGCGTAGGCGCGTGCCTCGTCGAACGAGAAGCCGGGGTCGTCGGTCAGCAGCGGCCGGTCCGCGCCTCGGCCGGAAACGCCACCGGCTCCGATCCGCACGTCCCATCTGCCCGTGGCGATCCCGTTGAGCGCGAGGGCGACCGAGGTGCGGTCGCCGCGCACGGATTCCTCGCGCGTGTCGCCGGACGCACGGTGCCGCAGGATGATCCGTTCACCGCGCGGCAGGGGAGCAGACCACCGGATCAGTAGGTCGTCGTCTACGCCGACCCTGAAATGGTTCGCCACCGCGCACAAGGGCCTGTGCCTTCCCCCCAAAACAATCACATACTGAGTCACGAAGCCTATCAACGGTCCCGCGGTGCACGGCCGGCGAACCGGCCCCAACGGTCTCAGCCGTTCGTTCCGAAGACGTGGTCTGCGGTGCGGGCGGCGGCGTGGCCGTCGTCGAGGGGGCAGAAGCGGGCGACGAAGTCCTTGTAGCGGGTCGTGTGGCCTGCGGTCGCCGTTTCCACGTCGCGGATGGCTTCTATCAGGTCGTCGGACGTCTCCACCAGGGGGCCGGGGGCTTCGGCTTCGAAGTCGAAGTAGAAGCCGCGGAGGCGGTCGCGGTAGTCGGCCAGGTCGTAGGTGAAGAACAGCATGGGACGGCCGGTGTTGGCGAAGTCGAACATCACCGACGAGTAGTCGCTGATCATCATGTCGGAGATCAGGTACAGCTCGGTGATGTCGGGGTAGAGGGACACGTCGCGGACGAAGCCGTGCTCGTCCTCGGTGACGCCGTCCACGACGTTGGTGTGCAGGCGGATGAGGAGGACGTGGTCGTCGCCGAGGGCCTGGCGGGCGCGCTCCAGGTCGAGGCGCATGTCGAACTTGTAGCGGCCTCGGCTGTAGTACTGGTCGTCACGCCACGTCGGCGCGTACAGCACGACGCGCTTGCCCTCGGGGATGCCCAGGCGCGCCCTGACCCGCTTGGCGACCGTGTCGGCCTCCGGGCTGTGCATCAGGTCGTTGCGCGGGTAGCCGACCTCCAGCATCTCGCCCTTGAACCCGAACGCGCGGCGGAAGATCTCCGTGCTGAACGGGTTGGGCGACAGCAGGTGGCTCCACTCGGGGACGGCGGGGCCGGTGGACTTCGACTGCAGCGCCTTCTTCATGCCGGGCGTGTAGGCGAAGTGCACCTCCTTGATGTCCTTGCCGATCTTCTTCAGCGGGGTGCCGTGCCACGTCTGCAGGACGACCTGGTCCGGGTGCCGCTGGAAGTCGTCGCCGAGCCGGTGGTTCGTCACGATGTAGCGGGACGTGGCGAGCGCCTCGTTCCACTCCTTGCCGTTCAGCCGGACGGCCTTCAGCGTGCTCGGCAGCTCCACCTGCGCGTCGTTGACCACCCACAGCTGCTCCAGGCCGGAGTCGCGGTGCAGCAGCTCCTGGTGGATGGACTTGGGGCTGTCGGAGTACTGCCGGCCGCCGAAGCAGGAGAACAGGACGGTGTCGCGCAGCCCGTCGCGGTCGACGCGGCGGCGGGCCTCCTCGCGGTGCTTCTTCCAGGCGTTCTTCTCCTCGGCGGAGACGTCGCCGGTCACCGACACGACCAGCCGCCCGTCGCGCCCCTCCAGGGCGTAGCCGCGCAGCGCCACCTCCAGCGGCTCCGGGAGGTTGTTGTTCGCGGGGTCGGACAGCCGGACGGTCAGCGCCCGCTCGCCGGGGGGACGGAACAGCACGTCCCAGCGGCCCGGACGCAGCGGCAGCACGCCCGCGACGCCCGGCATGGCCGCCACCGGGATCTCCGCGCGCAGGACGCCGGAGGACGCGTCGGTGACGAGGTCGAAGGCGTACTCCTTGCGGCGGCCCCGCCCGCGCAGCACGATCTGCCCGCCGGACCGGGCGGCGTGCGTCGCGGTCAGCGCCAGCGCGCCTTCCGGCCGCCAGGTGCAGTCGCCGATGACCAGCCGGGTCGTGGTGCGCCGGACGCGCAGGTAGCCGCTCGGGCCGCGGCCGGCGGTGACCTCCAGGGGACCGAAGGACCGCTCGATGTCGTCGATGCCCTCGGCGAGCACCAGCGGGCGCCCGCCGGCGTTGACCGTCCAGTCGCGGGTGTCGTCGATCTGCTCCGGCGGCATCGGCGACCCTTCGAGCGCCTCCGGGTCGACGCGGGCGGTGATGCGGTCCCCGGACGCGGTGACCGGGACGGTGACGCGGTCGTCGCCCAGCGTCAGGACCAGCTCCCCGGGCGGCTCTCCCGCGGCCTTCAGGTCGACGACGAGCGCGTCGCCCTCCCACCGCAGGGCGGACGCCTTCACGCCGACCTTCTCGACCTTGATGACGAGGCGGCCGTCCTCGATCCGCGGGACGACGCGCACGTCGTCGGCGACGTAGTGGTAGGGCGGGTGGGCGCCGGTGCCGGAGCTGCCGCCGCGCAGCGCGCCCTGCCGGAACACGCCCGCGTTGAACACCGAGGCCTGGACGTCCCAGTCGCCCTCGACCCAGGTGCCGTGGTCGCGGAGCCGCCGCGCGTCGAAGGTGAACTCGAACCCCGACCAGCCGGATTTCTTGCCGGGCTTCGGGGTCTGCCTGGCCTTCGCGACGATCTTGCGGTCGCCGGACCGCAGCGTCATCGTCTTCACCGACGTCCAGCGGCGCCGCATGCTGACCGAGTTGATGTACGCCTCGCCGGTGACGGTGAGCCTGTCGCCCTCCCAGCTCACCGCGTGGACGCGCCCGCGCATCCTGACCTCGTCGCGCGCCCGGTAGATGTCGCGGGGGATGTCGAGCGAGGAGTCCTTCCAGTACGGGTAGACGACGTACCGGCGCAGCGGGTCGCGGACGATCGACGGCTGCGCCTTCCCCCGCTGGTAGCGGACGACCTTCACCAGTTCGGTCGTGTGGCCGGTGGTGGCGAGGTGCCACTTGAGCCGGGTCAGCGCGGTCGTGCCGGCGAGCACCTTCGCGGGGATCCCCGCCGCGTACGCGGCGGCCTGCGCGACCACCTGGTCGCGTTCCTCGGCGGGTATGTCCGGCAGGGCGTCCAGGAACACCCGCAGCTCGTCCTGGACGGCTATGAGCTGGAGGCTCTGCCGGGACCTGGCGTGCCCCTTCTCCTCCAGCCAGGACGTGGCGAGCGTGACGGCGCCGAACCCGTCCGCGATCTCCTGCGCCTCCGTCGTCGGCTCGAACAGCTCGTTCTGGCGGTGCAGCACGACGTCCGGCAGGACGTCGATCGCCGTGGCCAGGTGAAGGGCCCGGGTCACCAGGGGCAGGTCGTCGTAGCGGCCGAGGTCGGGGAACTCCAGCTTGCTCGCCGTCCAGAAGGAGCGCCGGAACAGCTTCCCGGACGCCTTGCGGTCGTCGATCAGCTCCGGTGTGCGGCCCAGGTCCGTGCCGGTGACGGGTTCGGCGACCGGCTTGACCGGCCGCCACCGTGCCACCTGGCCCGTCCACCTGCGGACGGCCGCGCGGCCGAGCGCGATGTCGGACCCGGACTCCTCCAGCGCCGCCGCCAGCGCCGCCAGCGCGTCCGCCGGGAACTCGGCGCCGCCGTCGGCGAACAGCAGGAACTCGCCGTCGCTCTCGTCGACGCCCAGGTTGCGCGCCGCGCCCCGGCTCAGGGCCCCCTTCCGGACGGTGCGGAACCGGTCGTCGGGGACGACGGTCTCGGTGGTGGCGCCGGTGCCGTCGTCGATGACGAGCACGTCCAGATCCGTGTGCGTCTGCGCCGCGAGCGACGCGAGAGTGCCGGGCAGTGACTCCCCGGCTCCGTGGGCGAGCACGACGACGCTGATCCGGGGGGAGGGCAAGCGACACTCCTTCGAACACTCGGCGGCCCGGCGCCAGTGCCGGGTCGGGG
>NZ_SMKK01000035.1 GCF_004348425.1 Actinomadura sp. 7K507 | reverse complement strand
GACCTCGCCTCCTGCCCTGCTCGTACCGGTCGAACCGGCGCGAGCAGGGCAGGAGGCGAGGTCGCATCACGCGACGGCGGTCCCCTCCAACTCGACCATCAGGGTGGGGATCGCCAGCCGCGTCACCCCGAGCATCGTGGTGGCCGGCGCCACCCCGGCGGCGCCCAGCCGCGACGCCAGCACGCCGTAGTGCTGGAAGAGCAGGTCGACGTCGGTGGTGTAGACGTTCAGCCGGACGAGGTCCGCCAGGGACATGCCGGCTTCGCCGAGAACGGCCTCCAGGTTGTCGAGGGTCAGCGCCAGCTGCGCCGCCATGTCACCGTCATGCTGGGGCTTGCCGTCGCCGCTCATCGCGGTCTGCCCGGAGCAGTACAGGGTCCGGGCGTGCCCGGAGACGATCTCGCCCTGGTGGTACCCCAGTTCCGCCGACCACGTCCACGGGTTGACCGCCGTTCGCTCCATAGCCACACCAGCTCCATTCGATTCGTCGACGACACTTATGTCCATCGGCTCGGTAGCCGCCTGTTCCGACGTCGTGTCGAGAGCCTCCCAACGAATCACGACATCCTGTGTCGTGTATTCCTGTTAAGTTCTCGTATGCGCGCCGACCGGCTGGTCTCCCTGGTGCTGCTGCTGCGCCAGCGCGGCCGGCTGTCCGCGGCCACGCTCGCTCGCGAGCTGGAGGTGTCCACCCGCACCGTGCTGCGCGACATCGAGGCACTGTCCGCGGCCGGCGTCCCGGTCTACGCCGAACGCGGCCGGCACGGCGGTTTCGCGCTGCTGCCCGGTTTCCGGACGGAGCTCATCGGGCTGAGCCACGACGAGGCCCTCGCCCTGCTGATCGCCGGATCGCGGCGCGGCGCGCAGGCGTTCGGGCTCGGGTCGGCGCTCGCTTCGGCCATGCTCAAGGTGGTCGACGCGCTGCCCGAGACTCACCGGGACGCCGCGGCCGGCGTGGCCGAGCGGCTGCTGATCGACCCCGAGACCGACCTGCTGTCGCGCCGCGTGGCCGCCGAGGAGGTGCCCGACGCCATCGTGGCCGAGGTCCGGCGCGCGGTGTTCGCCGGACACAGGCTGCGCATCCGCTACGCGGCCACGGACCAGGAGCCGCGGTGGCGCACGGTCGACCCGATCGGCCTGGTCACCGTGCGCGACCTTGGCTACTTGCTGGCAACGAGATCCGGCGCGGACCGCACCTACCGGCTGTCCCGCATCCTGGCCGCCCGGGAACTCGACGAACCCGCACAGCGCCCGGACCGGGTCGATCTGGACCGGACCTGGCAGGAACGCAGCACGCGGTTCCGGACCGGCGGCGACCGAGTCACCGTGCTGGTACGGCTGCACCCGGCACGGCGGGAAGACCTGCTGGACACGGCGCTGGCCGTGCTGGCCGAAGAGACCGACGCGGACGGCCGACTGCGGCTCACGGTGACCTTCCAGGATCCGAGACACGCCGAATGGGCTCTGTGGCAGCTCGCCGCGAACGCCGAAGCCCTGGCTCCGCAGTGGTTGCGCAGCTCCCTGCGCGACCGCGCCGCCGCGATCGCCGCACGCTACGAAGCGTCCTCCGAATCATGACCGGAAACGATCAGGATTCGAGAAGTGCGTCCCCGATGCCCGCGCCTAGCATGGCCGCATGGCTTACGTCGAATTCGTCACCCTGGAGGTGACCGACCTCACGGCCGCCGGACACTTCTACGCGAACGCCCTCGATCTGGACGACCGGGTGCGGCTGGACTCCTCGGAGGCACCGACCAGCGGCTTCCGCGGGTTCACGATGTCGATCATCGTCGCCCAGCCGGCCAACGGCGACGCCCTGATCGACGCCGCCCTCGACGCCGGAGCCACCTCGCTGAAACCGGCCAAGAAGTCGCTCTGGGGCTACGGCGGCGCCGTGCGAGCCCCGGACGGGACCGTCTGGACGGTCGCGTCCTCGTCGAAGAAGGACACCGGCCCGGCCTCCCGGAAGATCGACGACATCGTGCTCCAGCTCGGGGTCGAGGACGTCGCCGCGAGCAAGAGGTTCTACGTCGACCAGGGCCTCGAAGCGACGAAGAGCTACGGCGGCAAGTACGTCGAGTTCTCCGATCCGTCGAGTCCCGTCAAGCTGTCGCTGTACAAGCGCCGCGGCCTCGCCAAGGTCGCCGGCGTCGACCCCGAGGGCAGCGGATCGCACCGGCTCCGGATCGGCAGCGAGGCCGGCCCGTTCACCGACCCGGACGACTTCGCGTGGGTGTCCTCGAAGTCCTGATCAAGGCGGGCCGTTCCGCTTCACGGCCTTGTACACGCCGGGGACGGAGCGCACGACCAGCCGGTCGAGCCGCTCACTCCGCCGCGACCGTCTCCGGGGAGGTCGTGCCGGCGACGATGTCGTCGGCGAGCGGCAGGACCACCGCGGCGATCTCGGCGATGGTCTCCTCGGGAACGCCCGCCTCGGCGAGTGAGGCCACCAGGTGCTCGGCGACCCGGTCGAAGTGCCGGCGCTCGATGCCCAGCCCGAGGTGGACCGCTTTCATCGTGCCGCCCTGGTAGACCATCGGCCCGCCGAGCGCCTGGCCGAAGAACTCGACCTGGCGGCCTTTCAGCTTGCCGACGTTCATCCCGGCGAAGAACGGGTTCAGCATCTCGTCGGCGATGATCTTCTCGTAGAGGCCGTCCACCACCGTGGTCAGGGCCTCTTCTCCGCCGATCGACTCGTAGATGCTCATTCCAGCCTCCTCGTCGCGCGGCCACTTATTGGCACCTCGCCAATAGCCGCGGGCCCCAGGGTACGGTGATCACGGTGAGGACGCCAGTGCCTGAAGCGGCCCGCCCGGCGGCGACGGAGGAACCCGGTCAGTCTTCGTCCTGCCGCGGCTGTTCGGCCGTCGCCGCCTCGCCGCTTTCGGGCGGCGCCTCCACCGACAGGGTGAGGCGCGCGAACCAGAATCGGAGGACGTCGGTGAGCGTGTAGCGCACGTACAGGGCGCTGCCGACGATGCAGGCGCAGATGCCGCCCAGCCCCATCGCCAGGGCGTCCCGCTGGCGGAGCGCGTCGGTGGTGCTCATGGACAGCAGGTAGGCGGCGACCCCCGCCACCAGGCCCGCGACCATGAGGACGACGCCGGACCGCAGCCACAGCCGGGCCCGGCCGGCCGACGGGTCGGGGATGCGCAGCTCGGCCATCTGGCGGACGAACCGGTCCGCGCGGGTCTCCACCGCCCCGCTACCGGCCGTCCCGGCCGCGGGCGGCTCGGTCGTGGACTTCGTCGATGTCTCGGTCATGTCGCACTTCCCAGATAGAGGGCCGACAGATCGGCCAGGAGGTCGTCGCCGGGGGCGTCCACGCGCTCGATCCGGCCGTTCACCATCACCGCCGCCAGGTCGCAGATCTCCAGCACGGTGCTGGCGAACTGCTCGACCACGAGCACCGCGACGCCGCTCCGCGCGATCTCGACGACCAGCCCGTACAACTCGGCGACCACCAGCGGGGCGAGGCCCATGGACAGCTCGTCGATCAGCAGGACGGCCGGGTCGGCCGCCAGCCCGCGCGCCAGCGCGAGCATCTGCTGCTCACCGCCGGACAGCGTCCCGGCGGCCTGCCGCCGCCGCTCGGCGAGCCTGGGGAACCGGGTGTAGGCGATCTCCTCCACGGTGGCCCGGTCCACGCCGGCGCAGGTCATCATCCAGAGGTTCTCGCGCACGGTCAGGTTGGGGAAGACGCCCCGCCCCTCGGGGATCAGGCACACCCCGCGCCGCGCCAGCTCGACCGGGTCGGCGCCGGTCAGGGCCCGCCCGCCGACGCGGACCTCACCGCGGTCGGCCGGGTGGAGGCCCGCCGCGATGTTCAGGGTGGTGCTCTTCCCCGCGCCGTTCGGGCCGAGCAGGGCCACGATCTCCCCCGCGCCCACGGACAGGTCGACGCCGTGCAGCACGCTGATGCGCCCGTAGGAGGCATGGACGCCGGAAAGTTCGAGCAGGCCGCGGCGGCGATCCGTCATGACGCGGTCCCCAGGTAGGCGTCCAGCACCGCGGAGTCGGCGCGGATACGGTCGGGCGGGCCGCTGGCGATCACCTTGCCGAGGTCCAGGACGTGCACGACGTCGCAGGCGGCCATGACGAGGCGCATGTCGTGCTCGACAAGGACGACCGCGAGCCCGCCGGCGGCCAGCTCGCGCAGCAGCTCCCCGAACCGCCCGGTCTCGTGCTCGTCCTGGCCGGAGGCCGGCTCGTCGAGCAGCAGGACCTTGGGCCGGACGGCGAGCGCCCGGCCCAGCTCGATGAGGCGCGCGCGGCCGGTGGGCACCGCGTCGGCCCGCACGTCGGCGATGTCCTCCAGGCCGAGCCTGCGCAGGATCCCGTCGACGGGCGGGCCCCCGCGCCGGAACTCGGCGGCGACCCGCAGGTTGTCGAGCACGGACAGGTGTCCGAAGACCTCCAGCCGCTGGAAGGTGCGGCCGAGGCCGCGGCGGGACCGGGCGGCGGGGCCGCGCCGGGTCACGTCCGTCCCGTCGAGGACGACGCGTCCCGACTTGGGCCGGACGAGCCCGGAGACCACGTTGAACAGCGTGGTCTTGCCGGCGCCGTTGGGGCCGATCAGTCCCGTGACCTGACCGGCCTCCGCCGCGAGGTCCACCTCCGACAGGGCGACGTTGCCGCCGAACCGGACGGTCACCGCCCTAGCTTCGAGCAAGGCCATCGAGGATCTCCTCCCGGTCTGAGGGCTTCCAGGGCCGCCGGACGCCGCGCCACTCCAGCGGCACGTCGGCGGGCGTCTTCGGCGGCCGCGGCCTGACCGCTTCGCGCAGCGCGAGGATCGCGGCGACCGACCCGAACGCCAGCACCCAGCCGTCGACGACGTCGAGCAGGCGCAGCCCCCACAGCGTCCCGACGATCGCGGCGAGCGGGGCCCAGAAGCGGCGGAGCGGGTCCCACGAATCCCGGAAGTAGGGGACGACGCCCTGGGGATGCCGTCCCATGCCGATCCCCGCGAGCCCGACCAGCAGCGACGACACGTGGTGCGCCCCGGGCCACAGCGCGGTGACCGCGGGCATGATCCCGGCCAGGTTCACGCCGGCGAAGAAGCCCGACCCGACCGCGGCCATCCCGCCGATGATCACCAGCAGGAAGATCGGCAGCCCGGCCACCAGGGTGAAGTGGTCCGGTGTGATGCTGCGCGCCTGCATGCCGTACAGCGCGCCGCCGAGCCCGGCGATCGCCGCCGACAGCGCGAACACCGCGACCTTGGTGACCAGCAGCCGTCCGCCCAGGGTGGCGCAGGCGGCCTCGCTGTCGCGCATCGCGATGAGGCGGCGCCCGAAGAAGCCGCGGCGGACCGCGGCGACCAGCAGGCACAGCGCCGCGAGCACGGCCGCGGCGAACATCATCTGGACGCGCTGCCCCGAGAAGATCGGGGTCACCTCGTTGCTGCCCCCGCTGAACAGCCAGTCCACGGGCATCGTGAAGATCCAGCCGTCGAGGATCAGCGCGAACGCGGCGGTGGCGAGGGCCAGGTAGATTCCCGACAGCCGCAGCGCCGGGATCGCGATCAGCGCGCCCACCACGGCCGAGACCGCGACCACGGCGAGCAGCGCGAGGGGGTTGCCGCTCGCCCCCACGCCGGCCCAGACGACCGCGCCGATGCCGGCCAGGCCGAGCTGGGCGAGCGAGATCTGCCCGGAGAAGCCGGTCAGGACGACGATGGACAGCCCGATGACCGACATCGGGAAGATCTGCCCGTAGGTGATCACGTCGGGGTCGCTGAGCGTGGTGGCGAGGATGGCCGCGAACACCATCAGGCAGGCGCCGAACACCAGCGTGCCCTTGATCGTCGGGGTGGGCAGCGAGCGGGTGATCCGGACGCTCCCCCGCACCCGGGGGTTGGGGAACAGCAGCAGGACGACGAAGAGCAGCAGCGCCGGCGCGGCGATCCGCAGCCCGGGGAGGTACTCGTTCTGCGGAAGGTAGCCGGTGAGGTAGCTCTCGGTGCAGCCCACCACCATGGCGCCGACGAAAGCCATCGGCAGGCTCCGCAGCCGCCCGAAGATGGCGGCGGCGTACGCGCTGACGATGAGCAGGGACAGGTTGGCGGCGTCCAGGGGGATGCTCGGCGCGATGAGGATGCCGCCGAGCGCGGCCAGCACCGTGCCCAGTACCCACGCCGCCTGGGCGGACACGACGGGGTCGCCGCCGTTGAGCCGCGCGAGGGCCGGGTCGTCGACCGTCGCGCGCATCCCGACGCCGAGCCGCGTGCCGTACAGGACCGCGTACAGCCCGATCGCCACGACCGCCGCGACCACCAGCGTGACGAGCTGGTGCCACGTCATCGTCGCCGGGCCCAGCCGGATCGCCGGCCGGTCGGCGAAGAACGGCATGAGCGGACGGGCGACGTTCGGGTCCCAGATCCACCGGGCCATCGCGATCAGCCCCGTCAGCAGGGCGATCGTCACCACCAGCCGCTCGACCTCGCCCACACCCTGGACCGGGCGCATGATGACCCGCTCGACCAGCAGGCCGAAGAGCGGGGCGAGGACGAGCAGCACCAGTGCGAGCGCGATCGGGACCGGCAGGCCCCACCCTCCGGTCAGCTGCCAGTAGGCGAACGCCGCCAGCATCCCCGCCGCGCCGTGGGCGAAGTTGAAGATGCCGGTGGTCGTGTAGGTCAGGACCAGCCCGCTGCTGATGACCGCGTAGATGCCGCCGGTGCTGAGACCGACGATCCCGAAGGTGAGGAACTTGTCCATGATCGCGGCCGGTCCTACTTCAGGTCCGCCATGGTCTTGCCGACGTCCTTCAGCGTCAGCGGGCTCGGGTATTCGCCGGTGTACTTGTGTGAGACGTCCTCGCACCGGTAGGCGCCGCTGTTGGCTCCGAAGTCCGCGGGCTCCCAGCCGTCGGGCGTCGCGTGGACGGCGTTCCAGCATTTCGGCGGTGAGGCCGGATCCGACAGGTCCAGCGGCGCCCGCAGGCCGCCCGCCGTCCACTCGGTCTCCTTCTTGGCGTTCTCGAGCACGCACGCGCGGGTCAGTTCGTCGCAGGCCCCGGCCGCCTTGGCGAACAGCAGCCAGGCCGAGAAGGAGCGCAGCACCGGGAGGTTGACCTCGGCGTCCGGCGCGTACTGCTTGAACATGGTGACGAGCTGCTGGGTCGCCGGGTTGGCGGCGGCCTTCTCCAGCGGGTGCATGCCGCTGATGTCGGCGTACGAGGGCTGGCTCTTCAGGGCCGCGCCTGCCAGCTGGATGAACTGGGGACCGTAGGCGTTGTTGGTGGTGTCGATCCAGTCGAGCTTGTGGCCGATGCTGGTGAGCGACTGCACCAGCTTGGCCAGATGGTCGAGCTGCCCGAGGAAGACCAGGCCCTTGACCTTCTTGTCCTTCATGGCCTGCGCGAACGGCGTCCAGTCCGACACGCCCCTGACCGGGTACAGCCCGGTGTAGGTGACCTTGCCTCCGACTCCCGCGACGGTCTCCGTGTGCTGGCCGATCATGACCTTGGTGACGGGCGAGTCGCCCGCGATGACGCCCACGTCGCTCTTCGAGGACGGGTACTTCTCGTTGATCAGCCAGCTGTAGAAGCCCGCGTAGTCGTTGTAGCCGAGCGCGGCGCCGTTCGCCATCACCTGGAGGTCGGCGCCGCGTGCCTGCGCCTGGCTCGACTGCGCGGGGAACTCGGGAAGCATGCACGTCAGCCGGGTCTCGACACCCTGCCCGTCCAGCCCGGCGGAGCCGCCGGCGAGCACGAAGTCGCTCTTGCACGCCTCGGTCATGCGCTGGCGGACCTCCATCAGCCTGGCGTCGCGGGTGACGGGGACGATCTTGCGCCCGTCGATGCCCCCGGCCGCGTTGCACCACTCGGTGAACACCTTGGCGGCGTCCACCATCTCCGGCTTCTTGCTGAAGCCCATGTCGGTGAAGACGCCCACCTTGATCTCGGAGTCGGTGACGCCCTGGGCGCCGGACGGCTTGGGCTCACCCGGCCCGCAAACGTTCTTCAGCGTGCCGAGGTCCTGCTTCGGGACGGCCGCGGCCGAATCGCCGCCGTCGTTCTCGGTGCCGCCTCGCGCGCCGCATCCGGCGAGCGCGATGACGAGCAGCCCGATGATCAAAGGTCTCAACATTCCTCCTCGTGAACCGAACCCCGATGTCGGTGATCAGGTGACCGCGTCCACCGCTGTGAGGGCGCGTGCGCGGTCCCGGTCCGGGCCGGGGCCCTTGGGGTCTCCTCGGCCTGGGCGGCGAATTCGGGAGCGAAGCCGAGCCGTGAGTCGATGACGTCGCGGGAGCGGGGCGCGCGCCGGCCTGAGCGGTCGCGGCGTCCGGGGCCCGGCCGGCCCCCTCGCCCTGCGTCCAGACATCGCATCCCGCCTCCTCGATGGCTGGAAACTACATTCTCACTGCAAGCAAATCAAGCATTCAGAATTGAGAATGTACATGTCAGGAGAGACCGGGCGCCGCACTCCTCACCGCCGTGACGGAGGCCGGTCGAGGGAGCACGCGAGGAGCGCGTTCAGCGCAGGCCGGGCCGCCGCGGCGGCCACCCGGAGGGCGCCACCGCGGTCCGCGGGGCTCTCACCTCGGACGGCGCCGGCGGAGGAGCCGTCTCAAAATATGTTTCGAAACCGTCTCACAACCGACTCAAAATCACCCGGATGCGGCGCGCTCACCCAGGTGACGGTAGATCGTGGCGCGGGAGACGCCCAGCCGCTCGGCGATCTGGCCGACGCTGTGGCCGCCCTCCGCGTACATGCGCCGGGCGAGTTCGGCCTTGGCCTCGTCCATCACGCTCGGCCGGCCCGCCCGCCGTTTGGCGGGCGGAGGGGTGCGCGGCCCCAGTTCCGCTTCCTCCCGCGTGACCAGTCCGGACGTGGTGGGATCGTCGAGGAGGGCCCACACCCCGGCCAGGATCTCCGCGCGCAGCCGGTCGATCGGGACGTCACGGCAGAAGAAGACCGGATCGCCCAGCATCGCGAAGATCTGCACCGCGCGCACGCGGACGCTGATGTCGGGGTCCGGTCCGACGAAGTCGTCATGGACCCGCTGCATCAGGGAGATGAACTGCAGGAACGTGCCGTCCTGCGTCAGTATCGCCAGGTCTTGCACGATCACGTACAGCAGCTTGCGGTTGCGGATGTAGACGTCGAGCGCGCCCTCGATCAGCTCGCGCCGGGCCTGCACCCGGTCCTCGACGCGCGATGCGTGGGCGAGCACGTCCTCCAGCTCCTCTGTGAGCGGCTCGCACAGCGTCGCCAGCAGGGCGGCCTTGGACGGGAAGTGGTAGAAGACGGCGGCCTTGGTGATGTCCAGGCGGTCCGCGATCTCCCGCATCGAGCTGCCCTGGTAGCCGCGTTCGGAGAACAGGTCCAGCGCGGTCTCCAGGATCCGACCCCGCGTATCCGGCCACTTCTTCTCGTTCACCGTTTCAACGTAACCCGCTTGGCCCCGCGCGGGGGCACCCTCTACCATCGATACTGACCGGAGGTCAGTAATTGAACGCCCACCGGCGGGGACGGCTGACCATGAGGAAAGGGGACCCATCGCGCCATGACCGAAGCCATCCGTGTAAGCGAACTGACCAAGAGCTTTGGCGACGTGCGGGCGCTGGACCGGCTGGATCTCACCGTCCGGACGGGCGAGGTGCACGGCTTCCTGGGCCCGAACGGCGCTGGGAAGTCGACCACCATCCGGGTGCTGCTGGGCCTGCTGCGCCGCGACTCGGGCGAGGTGAGCCTGCTCGGCGGCGACCCCTGGCGGGACGCCGTCGAACTGCACCGGCGGCTGGCCTACGTCCCAGGCGACGTCAACCTGTGGGGCAACCTGTCCGGCGGGGAGGCCATCGACCTGTTCGGCTCCCTGCGCGGCGGGCTCGACCGCGCCCGCCGCGACGAGCTCGTCCGGCGCTTCCAGCTCGACCCCACCAAGAAGTGCCGCACCTACTCCAAGGGCAACCGGCAGAAGGTGGCGCTGGTCGCGGCGTTCTCGTCCGACGTGGAGCTCTACATCCTGGACGAGCCCACGTCCGGGCTGGACCCGCTGATGGATTCGGTGTTCCAGGACTGCGTCGGCCAAGCCAAGGAACGCGGCCGCACCGTCCTGCTCTCCAGCCACATCCTGGCCGAGGTGGAGAAGCTGTGCGACGGCGTGTCCATCATCCGCGACGGCCACACGGTCGAGTCGGGCACGCTGGCCGAGCTGCGCCACCTGACCCGCACGACGATGACCGTGCGGACCGCGCTGCCGCCCACCGAGCTTGACCGCTTCGAAGGCGTGCACGACCTGCGCATCGAGGACGGCGACGAGACCAGGGCGACCTTCGAGGTGGAGACCGGCGCGCTCGCCGACGTCCACCGCTACCTCGCCGAGCACGGCGTGCGGGACCTCACCAGCCATCCGCCCACCCTCGAGGAACTGTTCATGCGGCACTACGGCGACCAGGACGCGGCCACGGTGGAGAGCGTCCGATGACGACGTTCACCGCGACCTTCCGCCTGGCGCGGCTGGCGCTGCGCCGCGACCGCGTGCAGCTGCCCCTGTGGCTGCTCGGCCTGACCGCGGTCACGGGCCTGGTGGCCTCCAGCATCTCCGGCCTCTACCAGACCGAGGAGGAGCAGGCCGCCTACGCCCGGTCGAACGTCTCCAGCGCGGTCTCCCGGGTGTTCAACGGCGTCGTCCCGGAAGCGAACCAGGGCGGCATCGTCGTCGCCGAGACATACAGCCTCGTCGCCATCCTCACCGCGCTGATGAGCATCCTGATGGTGGTGCGGCACACCCGGCAGAACGAGGAGACCGGACGGGCCGAGATGATCGGCTCGATGATCGTCGGGCGGCACGCGGCGCTGTCGGCCGCGCTGCTGGTCACGCTGGGCGCCAACGCGCTGCTGGCGGCGCTGGTGACCGCCGCGCTGGCGGCCGGCGGGCTGCCCGCCGCCGGATCGCTGATGCTGGGCGCCGCGATCGGCGCGACCGGCGCCTCCTTCGCGGGCGTCGCCGCCGTGACCGCGCAGATCACCGAGAGCGCGCGCGCCGCCAACGGCATCGCCGCCGCCGTCCTCGGCCTGACCTACCTGCTGCGCGGCCTCGGGGACGGCCTCGCCCCGGCCGAGGCCGGCGCCCTGCGGGTAACCAGCCTGTGGCCGTCCTGGCTCTCGCCGCTCGGCTGGGCGCAACGCACCGAGCCGTTCGCCGCCGACCGGCCCTGGCCATTGCTCCTGCACGCCACGCTGCTGATCGTGCTGGTCGCGACGGCGTACCGGCTCACCGACCACCGCGACGTGGGCACCGGGATGCTGCCGGTACGCCGCGGCCCGGCCACCGCCCCGCCCGGCCTCCTCAGCCCGCTGGGCCTGGCCTGGCGGCTGCAGCGCGGCGTCCTGTACGGCTGGGCCGCCGGGATGCTGGTGGTCGGCGGGATGCTGGGCGCGGTCGGCGACCAGGCCGAGGAACTGCTCGGCACCAGCGACGACCTGACCGAGATCATCGGCCGGCTGGGCGGCTCGGGCGACCTGGTGGACGCCTACTTCTCCGCGATGCTGAGCCTCACCGGCGTGATCATCGCCGGGTACACCGTCCAGGCGCTGCTGCGGATGCGGGCCGAGGAGACCGGCCCGCTGGAGGGGGTGCTGGCCACGGCGGTGAGCCGCCCCCGGTGGATGGCCGCGCACATCGCCTGCGCGATGCTCGGGACCGCCGCCGTGCTCGCCGTCAACGGGCTGGCCGGCGGCCTGGCGTACGCGGCGGCGGCCGGCTCCTTCGACAAGGTGCCCGCGCTGCTCGGCGCGTCCATGGTGCAGCTGCCCGCGACGCTGGCGCTGGCCGGCTTCGCCGTGGCGGCGATCGGCCTGCTGCCGAAGTGGTCGGTGGCGATCTCCTGGACGGCGCTGGCCGTGTGCCTGCTCATCGGCCAGGTCGGCCCGATCCTGGAACTGCCGCAATGGGCCACGAACCTGTCCCCGTTCACCCACACCCCGGCCCTGCCGTCGTCCGACCTGACCCTGCTGCCCCTGGCCGCACTGGCCGCGGGCGCCGCCGCCCTGACGGCGGCCGGCCTGGCCGCCTTCCGCCGCCGCGACCTGACCTTCTGACCCGCGTGCCCCCGCTCCAGCCGTCCCCCGACGGCTGGAGCGGGGGCCGGTGGAGAGACCGGTGCGGAGGAGCCGCGGGTCCGGCCCGCACCGGCGGCCGCGTGCTCAGTGCCGGCGTTCGAGGTAGCCGGCGATCGATTCGGCCAGCACGGCGCGCGCCTCGTCGATGTCGGTCCAGGTGCTCAGGTGCTGTTCCAGGTAGAGGCCGCGGACGGCGGCCGGCAGGAGGTGACGCACGCGCTCCAGCCGGTAGGCGTCGACGACGAGCCCGCGGAACGACCGCGCGTAGGCGCGCCGCCAGTGCCGGTCCCAGCGGTTGAGCTGTTCGGCCGTCCGCGGGTACGTCTCGGTGAACTCGGCCGTGTTGCGGGGCAGCAGGCTTCGCAGCGACGCCACCGCCCGGCCGGGGCGCGAGTCGAGACCGGACCAGAGGGCGTCGACGATCCGGCTCATCCGCTCGGCGACGGACCCGTCGTCCATCTCCTTCCACGGCAGCATGTCCCCGTGGCTACCCAGCTCTTCGAGGACCGCGGCCCAGAGCCCGTCGACGTCGCCGAACTGGTGCTGGACCGTGCCCCATGTGACTCCGGCGCGCTTCGCGACGAGGTTGGCGCTGACGTCGCCACCGTGCTCGCTGTCGGCGAGCATGTCGATCGCGGTTCCGATCACCCGGGCACGGGTCTCCAGGCCGCGCCGGTTGAGCCGGGCTCCCCGCGCGTTCAGCGGGCTGCCGGCGACGCCGGGGCCCGTCGCGCCCTCCCGGTCCGCGGCCCGCGGCTCCGCGGCCGGGTCGATCGGGGGTTCGGTCACGGAGCGATTGTAGATCGGGCGCCATGGCGAGGAGGGCTCGACATAGATATGTCTATGTAACGCTTGGTGGCCTCACCGCTTCCGGTATACGGTCTGCGCATGACGAGCCGCCAATTCCCTGAAGCAGCCGCCGTGGGCGTCGGCGGCTTCGTCCGCGACGAGACGCCGACCGACGAGGTGAACCAGCGCGAAGCGGTGCTGGAGTCGCTGACCGGAACCGTCCGCGAGCTGATCGACGCCACGATCCGCACGACCGTCGACGACGACGAGGTGCACCGGGTCCGCGACGACCTGGACGCACTCGTCGCCCGGCTGCGGACCGGCCAGCTGCCCGGTCCCGCCGGCATCAGGTACAACTCCGAACTCCGATCCTGGAACTGGGGCAATGCCGTGATGGGCGCGGCGAACGCGATCGCTCCGCCCCTCAACGTCGTCCACGGCCCGTCCGGATGCCACGCCGACGTGGTCCTCGGCGCGGCCTACGAGGGTCCCCCCGGCCTGGTGCACGGCGGAGTCTCCGCCATGCTCCTCGACCACATCATGGGAGAGACGGCGTCCGGGATGCGCCGGACGACCTTCACGGGGACCCTCACCACGCGGTACCGGCGGGGCACTCCCCTCGGCCCGCTGCGCTTCGAAGCGCACATCGCCGGCGAGGAGCGGCGCAAGGTGTTCGTGGCCGGAACGATCTCCGACGCCGACGGGGTGACCGTCGAGGCCGACGGGATCTTCATCCAGCCGGCGGGGACACCGACCGCCGACGGCTGACATAGAGACCGCTATGCCTCTGCCCGTCGTGGCCGCAACCGGAAGGGGATTCTCATGAGGTCGCTCGCGGACGGCGGCGGCGTCGCCGTCGTCACCGGATCGTCGCGCGGCATCGGTCTCGCGGTGGCCCGCGCGCTGGCGGGCGCGGGAGCGTCCGTCGTGATCAACGGACGTGATCAGGCGGCCGTCGACGACGCCGTCACCGCGCTGGACGAATCAGGACGCGTCGTCGGCGTGACCGGCTCCGCCGCCGACCCCGGCGTCGTCGACTCGCTCCTCGACGCGGCGCGAAAGCTCGGGACTCCCGACATCCTCGTCAACTGCGCGGGCACCCCCGAACCCACCGCGTCCTCCATCCTGGACATCGCGGTCGACGACTGGCGCTCGCTCATCGACTCCCATCTCCACGCGACCTTCCTGACCTGCCGGGCCTTCGCGCCGCTCATGGCCGAGGCGGGACGGGGCTGGATCGTCAACACCAGTTCGCACGCGTTCACCGGGGCCTTCGGAGGGACCGGCTACCCGGCGGGCAAGGGAGCCGTGACCAGCCTGACCTACGCACTCGCGGCCGAACTACGCGAACACGGTGTCCGGGTGAACGCGGTATGCCCCGGAGCGGAGACGCGCCTGTCGAGCGGCCCGGACTACGAGGCCAACATCGAACGGCTGCACCGGCGAGGCATCCTCGACGACCTCATGCACGCCGGCGCGCAGGCACCGCCTCCCGCCGAGTACGTCGCGCAGCTCTACCTCTTCCTCGCGACCACCGAGTCGGCCGCCGTCACGGGCCGCGTCTTCGCCGGCGCGGGCGGCTACATCGGCGAGTTCCCCCGCCCGGCCGAGCAGTACCTCGGCTGGCGAGACCACGAGACCTCCCCGCCGTGGACCCCCGACGAGATCGCCACCCTGATCCAAGCGGCCGACAACTGACGCTCACTCCGTCCGCGGACCGGCGTCCACCGGATCGCGCCCTACCGCCGCCTCACGAGACGACCTCCTAGCCGCAGTACCTCCACTGCGTCGTGGTGGTGCCGTAGATCCCGCCGCCATAGATCGCCTTGATGGAGCCCGTCCACCTGATGCACGTACCGGGGGCGTAGCCGCTGGCCGCCGCGTAGTGGGCGTAGTTCCCCTCGTCCTTGATGGTCTTCATCCCCTGACGTTCCAGCACCGCCTCCGTGTAGCTGGCGACACCGTCCGCCCGGCCGACCCTCAGGGTGACCACGCAGTTCTCCTGATAGGTGCCGTTCCACAGCACGTAGACCTCGCCCAAGGGCATGTTGTTGCCGTCATCCCAGAGATCCTCCCTGGTGAGGGTCTTGTATGCGCCGTTCGGCCAGCCGCACCCAAGCTCCGAAACGACGGCCTGGCCCAGCGTGTGCGCCGAGGCGGGCGAGGCCACGAAGGTGATCGAGGCGAGCGCAAGACCGAGAGCCAAACCGAACCGCACGAGTACGCGCTGGTACATCCGAGACATGAGGGGTCCTCCCGCCGGTTACATCCGCTCCGGCGGGAGCCGCCCCCACACGACGGTGCCGCATGCTGATTGGCGGGATCGCCGCATGGTCGTAGGCCGAGCCCCCGCCAGCTTGGCTTCAGTATCCTGCGACCCGCACGCACCCTCCTTGACGGTGCGTGCACACTTCCTTAACGCCCGATCCACTTCGCGGCACCGACGTAGTCTTGTCTCGTCTTGTCAAACGGTCACTCCCGGCCCACCGTCCGGTGAAGCCCGAGGCCAAGTTGGCGTGACGGCCTCGGACGAGACCGGATGGTGACAGGCCACCCAGTGGTCCGGGCCGACGTTGCGGAGCCTCGGCTCCTCTTCGCGGCACCGGTCGGTTGCCAGCAGGCAGCGGGTGTTGAACCTGCAGCCGGCCGGGGGCGAGATGAGCGAGGGGACCTCGGACCTGGGCGCCACCTTGCTGACGATGCCCCGGGCGGCCGCAGCCGGCAGGGCCGAGATCAGCGTGTGCGTGTACGGGTGACGCGGCTCGGCGAACAGGGTCGATGGGGGTGCCAGCTCGCAGGTCTTGCCGAGGTAGAGGACCAGGATCCTGTCGCTGAGGAAGTTGACCACGCCGAGGTCATGGGAAATGAACATCATCGACAGATCCAGCTCGCGTCGCAGCCGCTTGAGCAGGTTCAGAACCTGAGCCTGGACGGAGACGTCCAGCGCGGAGACCGGCTCGTCGCACACCAGCAGCCGCGGCTCGACCGCCAGCGCGCGCGCAATGCTCACACGCTGGCATTGGCCGCCCGAGAGTTCCTCAGGGAACCGGTCGCGGAGGGCAGGGTCGAGGCCGACGGACCGCATGACCGCCTCGACACGGCCGTCCACGTCGGGCTGACCCCAGATCCGGATGCCCTCGGCGATCGTCTCGCCGACGCGCCGGCGGGGGTTCAGGGACGCCCGCGGTGCCTGGAAGACGAGCTGCATGTCGCGCCGATGCCGACGCATCCACCCCGCCGAGCGGCCGGAAATCTCCTCACCACCCAGGTGCACCGAGCCGGATGCACGTTTGGCGAGCTGCATGACCGCCATCGCGGCCGATGACTTCCCGCAGCCGGACTCCCCGACAACCCCGAGTGTCTCTCCCCGGGCGATGTCGAAGCTCAGGTCGGAGACCGCCTGCAGGGTGACGCCTCGGCGGATCTTGTGCCGCACATCGAGGCCTTCGACCCGCAGCACCGCGTCGCCGCGCAGGTGTTCACGTCCGCTACCAGCCACGTCAGTTCTCCTCTCGCGGGCCGATCGCCAGCGGATCCGGCTCCGCGGGCTCGAGCGGGTGCCAGCACGCGAAGCGCTGCTCGGCACCGGGGTGCGCCCGCACCAGCGGCGGCGACTCCAGGTGACATCGTTGCGTCGCCGCCGGGCAGCGGGCGGCGAACACGCAGCCGGGCTCGTCCCCCACCGGCGGGGCCGGCTGCCCGCTGATGACCGGGAGCTCGTCAGCGCCCTCGAAAGGGTCGGGGACCGCGTCGAGCAACGCGCGGGTGTACCACATCCGGGGGTTGGACAGCACGTTCTCGGCCGGGCCGCTCTCGACGACCCGCCCCCGATACATGACCACGACGTCATCGGCCCAGTGGGCCACCAGTGGCAGGTCGTGGCTGATCAGGACCATCGCCGCGCCCCGCGTGTCCCGCAGGTCGTGCAGCAGCCGGAGAACCTGATCCTGGACTGTCACGTCGAGTGCGGTCGTGGGTTCGTCGGCCAGGAGCAGGTTCGGCTCACCGACCAGGGCCATCGCGATCAGCACCCGCTGGCGTATACCGCCCGACAGCTGGTGAGGGTACTGCCCGAGCCGGCGCCCGGGGTCGGTGAGCCCGACATCCGCGAGCAGCGCCCGCGCCCGCTCATCCGCCTCGCGGCGCCCGATACCGAACTGGAGGCGCATCGCCTCGCGCATCTGGCTGCCGATCGTGCGGACCGGGTTCAATGCTGCCGATGTGTCCTGGACGACCAACCCGACCCGCGACCGGGTGAACGCCGCGAACTCGGCGTCGCTGAGCCCGGTGACCTCGGTGCCGCCGAACCACGCGCGCCCGCCGCTTTCGACCACGTTCCCGCCGACGATCCTCAGGAACGACCGGATCAGCACCGATTTCCCCGATCCGGACTCACCGACGATCCCGAGCGTGCGACCGGGTGCCACGCGCACCGAGACCCGGTCCACGGCACGGAGCCGCCCCTGGGGTGTGGCGAACACGGTCCGCATGTCCTGCAGGCACAACGCTGAGGTGGAAGGGTCGTCGACGGGGTCGTCGAGTGCGCTCTCGCGGGCCTTCGCACCGGCCACCGGCGGAGCCGCCGGCTCGGCGACGTCGACGGAAACGGACTTCCGGCCCGCCAGGGTCACATCGTGGAGCCAGTTCAGGGCCAGGACGGTGACGACCATGAAGGTCGCAGGCACCAAGGTCGCCCACACGCTCCCGTCCAGGCTGGCCCGTCCCTCCTCGATCATCCCGCCCCAGGTGGGCGTCGGTGGCCGGACCGAGAGCCCGAGGAACGCGAGGCTGCCTTCGGCGACGATCACCACGCCGACGAGGAGGAACGCGAACGAGACCACTGGCCGCAGGATGTTCGGCACGACGTCGCGCCGGATCGTCCGCAGGGCCTTGGCGCCCAGGACCTGGCTGGCGGTGACGAACTCCCGGTCCCGGATCGCGATCGTGCTGCCGCGGACCAGACGCGCCGCCGGAGGTGCGCTCAGCAGACCCAGTACCAGGGTCACCGTCACCAGGGAGGGGCCGAGGAAGGTGACGACCATCAGCGCGATCACCAGGCTGGGGAAGGCCAGCATCGCGTCCACGATGGTCGTCACGACCGTGTCGACCCAGCCGCGGCAGTACCCGGCGAGGGTGCCCAGGAAGCCGCCGACGAGCATCGCCACGACCGTGGCCCCCAGCCCGACGATGAGCGAGACCCGGGCTCCAAGGGCCACCCGCGCCATGAGGTCCCTGCCCAATGCGTCGGTGCCCAGCGGGTTGTCCCAGGACGGGCCGGACCGGGGCGGGCCGTCGAGTGTCTCCAGCGGGTCCGCCAGCGGCAGGATCCCGGCCGACAACGCGAACACGACGACGAAGGCCAGCCAGACCGCACAGCTCCAGAACAGCAGACCGCGTCGCGCGGTCCTGGTGTCCGCGAGGTCACCGAGCTTGGCTGCGACGGTAGTCGTCTCACTCATCCGCGGATCCTCGGGTCGACCACGGCGTACAGCACGTCGACGCTCAGGTTGATGACGACGTAAGCGAACGCGATCACCACGACGGCGCCCTGCACGGTCACGAAGTCGCGCGACAGGCTCGCGTCGATCAGCAGGCTGCCCAGCCCCGGGAGGCCGAACAGACTCTCCACGATGACCGATCCCCCCATCATCGCCCCCAGGCTGAGCCCGATCACGGTGAGCAGCGACGTAAAGGAAGGCCGCAGCGCGTGACGCCACAGCACGCGCCAGCGTCCGTACCCCCGCACCCTGGCCAGCACGATGTAGTCCTCCTTCAGTGTTGCGCTCAAATCCACGTGCAGCATCCGGTAGAACAAGGCGATCTGGCCCAGCGCCAGGGTCAGCACAGGCAGGATGATCGACCGTACGTGCGGCCCCAGTCCGTCCTCGAGTGGCTTGTAGCCGCTCACTGGCAGCCAGCCGAGCTTCAAACCGACCAAGGCCGCCAGCCCGATGCCGATCACGAAGGTCGGGCTCGACAAGAACACCAGGCTGATCCCTGAGGCGAGCCGGGCGCTGAGGCCGCTCGGCTTGTCGGCCGTCAACAGTGCCAGCGCCAGGGCCACCGCCAGCGCGAGCACGATCGAGATGACCAGCAGCTCGAGGGTGAGCGGCAGCCGCTGGCCGATCGCCTCGCTGACCGACCTGCCACTCGTCACCGACTCCCCCAGGTCGCCCTGGAGCGCGGCGACGAGCCACTCGCCGTAGCGGTACAACGGGTTCTGGTTCAGGTTCATCGCCTCGCGCAGCTCCACGAGGGCCTCCTCGGTCGCCCCGGTGCCCAGGATGGCCAGCGCCGGATCACCGGGCAGCAGGTTGATCAGGAACTGCGCCAAGAAGCTGACGGCGATCAGGACGACTAGGAGCCGGGTTGCGCGCAACGCGAACGAACCCGCGACATGGGCGCTCATCCGCTACCTCAGTTCTCGATCCACACGTCGGCGAACGAGAGCGACGGCGATGGCGAGCCGAACGGGCCGGCTTCCTTCTGGCCGGTGGGCAGCACGCCTTCACCCACCCCGTGCACCTTGCTGCTGGTGATGATGCCCGAGGCGTTCGCGTGGTCGAGCCAGATGATCGGCACCAGCTCGGCGAGACGTTCCTGCACCGTTGCGTAGGCCTTCACGCGCTCTTCCTTGTCGGTCGTGGCGCGACCGGCGTCGAGGGCGGTGTCGAGCTCGGGGTCCTTGAGCCGGGTGATCGCCGTCGAGATCTCCCCCAACGGGGTCACACCGCTGCTGTGGAGCAACAGCCGGTCCATGTCCGGGTCGGCGGCGCCGAACTCGTAGGCCCCGCTGAGGTCGTAGTCACCGGTGATCAGCCTCTCGACCAGGGTGGCCTGGTCGGTCTGGTCCAGCTTGAGGTCCACTCCGGCCTTGCTCCACATGTCCTGCAGCAGCTGGCCGCTCTGCGCCGCGGAGGGGTCGGCGAGGGTCATCAAGGACAGCTCGACCGGCCCGTTCTTCGCCTCGTACTCGCTTACCGCCTTCTTCGCCGCGTCCAGGTCGTAAGTCGGGTAGTCGGTCTCGGTGTACCACGGGGTGTCCTTCGCCCAGGGGCCGGTGGCCGGCCTGGTCAGACCGCCGCGCAGCGTGTCGACGAAGGCCTTCTGGTCCGTGGCGCGCGCGAGCGCGCGCCGCAGCCCGGCGTCGGCGAGCTTCTTGTTCGCGGTGTTGAGGAAGAACAGGCCCTCGGTGACGGCCATCCCCTTCACGCGCGTGGTCGTGTAGGCGGGGTCGTCGAACTTCACCACGTCCTGCGGGTCGCGGGTCGACATGCCGTCGACATCGTTGGCCTGCAGCGCGAGCGTGCGCTGGGGTCCGTCGGGGACGATGCGGAACTCGATCTCGTCGAGATGGGGAAGTCCCTTGTCGGCTCGCCAGTAGCCGGGGTTCTTCTTGACCTTCATGGAGGAGCCCTGCCTGTGGCCGTCGAACAGGAAGGGGCCGGTGCCGATCGGTGCGTCACTGGCCTTCTCGGGGTTGTCCAGTGAGCTGAGCGGCACGACGAGTCCCGGCGTGCCGGTCAGGTAATAGGGGAAGGTCGCCCACGGCTCCGACAGCCTGACCACGACGGTCATCGCATCGGCCGCCTTGACCGACTCGACCGCGCTCAGGGTCGCCGCGTTCACCGGGGACTCGATGTGCGCGTCGAGGTTGGCCACCACGACCTCGGCGTCCAGCGGGTCCCCGTTGGAAAAGGTGATCCCTTCGCGCACCTTGATCGTCCACTCCGTGGCGTCCTTGTCGGGCTCCACGCTCTCGGCGAGGAACGGCCGCCAGTCGCTGTTCTCGTCGAGCGCGACGATGGGCTCGATGATCGTCCGCACCATCGTGAAGGTCTGGCCGCTGAACGACGCCCCGTCGCTGACGGGGTCGAACCCCGGGGCGTCGGCGCTCACGGCGAACGTGAGGCTTCCGCCCGGCTGTGGCTCGGCCTCGTCTGTTCCGTCTCCGCCGCACGCCACCAGCGTCAACATCGCGACCAACGCCACAGCCGAAGCACGCGACCTCGTCTTCAGAACCGCCACGGCTCCTGATCCCTTCGTCGGCTGCCGGCGCTCGTACCGGCAGCGGTCTGAGGGCGATCATCGGCCTTGTAATCTCGGTCACACGAGTAGGGAGTCCCTACTTGTTTGGGGTGCCCCACCCCGACTACCTGGTCGTATGGTGCCAGCATCCCATCCCCCGACACGCTTTCCGGATGCATGGAGGTGCCTGATGCCCACGGAACCGAGCGTCCGGTTCGAGCTCCCCGACGTCGATCCCGAAGCCGATCTGGATCCGGCTTCCACGACGAGCCCGGCCCTCGACGCCATCGAAGGTCTCCGCGAGAGCGGAGGCCTGGTGGTGGTCGTCGCCGGGCCCGGGTTCGGCGCCTCGTTCGCACTGCGGTCGGCGGTCCAGGAGTGCCGCCGCACCGGCTGGCAGGTCCTCGACGGCGCCGAGTTCCTCTCCTCCGCAGGCTCCGGACGGCCGCCACGGGGCGACCGGCCGGCACTGGCGGTGGCGGACCCGGCAGCGTATCCGCCCGGTGTCACCGTCTCCCCTCCAACGATTAGCGCGCGGACGGTGGTGGTCACCGCCATCACCGCGGGGCTGACGTGGCCAGGGCCCATGGCGAGCGCCGCCAGTGGCCTCCTGGAGGAATCGCGGCTCCGGGTGATCCACCTTCCACGGCTCGGCGGCGATGTCCTGAAGGGAATCGTCGCGTCCGCCGCACCCGGGCTCTCCGCCGCCGAGATCGACCACTCGGCATCCGCGGCGGCAGGGAACCCGCTGGTGGCCCTCCACCTGGCCCGGCACGGCCACCTGCGCAGTCCTGAGCTGGACCGGGTCGTCCTCGCCAGGCTCCTGGACCGGTTCGGCGAGGCGGCGCGCGCCGTCGCCTCAGTGCTGGCCGCCCTGATGCCGGTGACGCTCGACAACCTGCCGCTGATCGCAGAGCTCGCCGATGTGCCGCCGGCCACCGCCGCCGGGAAGTTCGACATCCTCGTCGAGGCCGGCCTCGTCGCCGCCGATCCCGCGGACGGCTACCGCATCTCGGTGCCGTGGCTCGCGGACGCCCTGTACGCCGGTCTGGGACCGGCGACGCGCGAGCGTCTCCATCGTTGCGCCGTCGGCCATCTCACCTCGGGCGGTGTGGTCCAGCACGAGATGGCCGCCCATCATCTCCTGCAGGCGAGCACGCGCGGCCCGGCCGACGTCGACCTGCTCCTCACCGTGGCCGACGACCTGACCGCCACGGCTCCGGATATGGCCGCAGACTGCTACCGGCGGGCCCTCGGCCACGTGGACGGGCCGCCCGAGCGCATCGCGGAGATCACCGCGAGACTCGCCCGCGCCAGCCTTCTCGCGGGACGTCCCGGCGACACCGTGGACGTCGGCCGGCCGCTGCTCGACGATCCCGGCACCGCGTCGGCTGAGATGTACCCATGGCTGCTCTCGGTCGTCACCGAGGCGATGAAGGCCACTCTGGCGGTCGAGGACGCCGAGCTCATCCTGCGCGGCGGCGCCGAAGGGATCAACGAGCTGCTGGACGCTCAGGCGGCGTACCTGTTCGCCACCTCGGGCCGCGACGTGGAGGCACGGGTGCGGATCCGGCGCGCCCGGTCCGCCCTCGCGCGGCGCTCGGTTCGCGGCCAGGTCAACATGCTGAGCAACATCCTCCACGCCGAGTGCATCGCCGGTGACTTCGCCGGACTCCGCGAGGACGCCGGGACCCTGGAGGGGATCGTCGACCAGACGCCCGCTGAGGTGCAGCTGCACGCGTGGGCCACGCTGGCCCATGTGCGGTCGGTCGAGGGTGACCTGAGCGCCAGCACCGCCGCGGCCACCCGCGCCGAGGAGCTGCTCCACGGCGTGACCTGGGGCGTCTACGTGCCCGGCGTCCGGTATGCGCGGGCGGCGATCGCATTCGCCGGCGGGCGCTGGGACGATGCGCTGGAGATCGCGGCCGCCGCGGACGAGCCACTGGCCCAGTCCGGCACGGTCAGCTACCTGCACCTCATGCGGAATCTTCGCGCCCGGATCCTGGCCAACCGCGGCGAACTGGCCGATGCGCGCAGGCTCAGCCAGGCGCGGGGTTCCGCACCGCATGTGATCACCGCCATGCACATCCTGGCGGTGGCGGAGATCGAGATCCTCGAGGGCAACGCCGCCGCGTCGGCCCGGCGGCTGGCGGACACGCTGCGCCAGGACACCCTGCCCGGCCAGGTGCGCGCCGAGCTCCTCGCCATGCTCGCCCGGGCATCGGCGGCCTGCGGTGACATCGGCACCATCGCGGATTGCCATGCCGAGGTCGAGGAGCGGTTCGGTGTCCGCACCGCCAGCCGTCAGGTGCGGCTGGAGCTGCGACTGGCCCGCGCCCGTGCCGAGGGCTCCGCGGAGTTCGCGAAGAGCGTGCTGCGCGAGGCGACCGGACACGGCTTCACCCTCTTCGAGGGACGCGCGCTGCTGGCCCTCGGCCGCCTTGACGTGGACCCGGAGGCGAACCTCACCGAAGCGATGCAGGTGTTCGGTCACCTCAACGCGGTGCCGTGGAGGCGGTCGACCGCCACCGAACTGCGCGAGCGCGGGTTCCGCGTCCCGCGCCGCGCCCGCACCAGTGCCGACCACCTGACGGAGACCGAGATCCAGCTGGCCCGTCTCGTGCAGGCCGCCCGCTCCAACAAGGAGATCGCGGACGCGATGTCACTCAGTGTGAAGACGGTCGAGGTCTACCTCAGCCGCCTCTACGCCAAGGTGGGCTGCAAGAACCGGCTCGATCTGGCCCGAGCCGCCGACGAGGGCCGGCTTCCCCTGCCCGACCCCGCCCCGGCATCGGTTCCCTGCACGCCCTAACGCTAAGTGCAGGGTTCTCCGAAGTTCCGTGACCGCTTCCGACGTTCCTAGCATCCGTATGGCAACGCGGTGACACCCGTCCCGCAATGAGCTAGTGAAGGATCGTCCATGCAGATCGAGCACGCGGTCGTGCTGGTCAGCGGCGCGGCCTCCGGACTGGGCGCGGCGACCGCACGCCACCTCGCCGGGGCCGGCGCCCGGATCGTCGCCCTCGACCGCGACGAGAAGGGCCTCGATCACCTGGCGGCCCAGGTGCCCCTCGCCGCCACCGTCGTCGGTGACATCACGCGGACCGAGGACATCGCACGCGCGATCGATTCCGCCCAGGACGTCGGTCCGCTCACCGTGGTGGTCAACTGCGCGGGCGGCGGATCGGCGCCCCGCCGGGTGCTCTCGCGCACCGGCACGATGACCGACATCGACGAATGGCGTTCGGTCGCCGAGTTGAACCTCGTCGCCGCGCTGGACGTGTCGCGCCAGGCCGCGCACAGCATGTCCCGCAACGATGACGGCCCATCGGGGCGTGGCGTCATCGTCCATGTCTCGTCCATCGCGGCCCTGGACGGCAGCCAGGGCGTCTCCGCCTACGCCGCCACGAAGGGCGGCCTGGTGCCGCTCGTGCACACGATGGCCCGCGACCTCGCCCCCTGGAGCATCCGGGTCATGGCCGTGGCCCCCGGGGTGTTCGACACCCCCATGTACGCCTCGCTGCCGGACTCCATCAAGGAGCGGCGTCAACGCGAATTCGTCTACCCCGTCCGGGCCGGTGCCCCCGAGGAGTTCGCGCGGCTGGTGCGGCACATAGCGGAGAACGACTACCTCAACGCCGACTGCATCCGCATCGACGCCGGACTGAGGATGCACCAATGACGGCCACGACCGCGTCCGCCCTGGATGGAGCGATCGAGAACCTGCGTTCCTGGCTCGATGCCGGGCACCGGACGCCGCAGGAGATTCGCGCGACCGTCTACCGCCTCGGGCTGGCCTGGCCGCACTTCCCCACCGGCGCCGGCGGTCTCGGCCTGGACCCGGTCACCGGCGTCGCGG
Source organism: Actinomadura sp. 7K507 (assembly GCF_004348425.1). GTDB lineage: Bacteria > Actinomycetota > Actinomycetes > Streptosporangiales > Streptosporangiaceae > Spirillospora. Next base: position 23,843 of record NZ_SMKK01000035.1, on the reverse strand, counting down.
TCACAGCCCGCCTGAGCGCGGAGTTCGGCCTGCCCGCCGTCCCCGCGCGCTCGGTCATCGCCTGTGGGATGGCGGCGCCGACACTCGTCGCGCATGGCGGCGGCCACCACCATCCACTGCTCCGGCGGATCTACGTCGACCAGGAGATCTGGTGCCAGCTGTTCTCCGAGCCGAGTGCGGGATCGGACCTCGCCAACGTCGCCACCACCGCCCGCCGCGACGGCGACCGCTGGGTCGTCAACGGCGCGAAGGTGTGGACCTCCCTCGCCCACGAGGCGCAATGGGCCATGCTCCTCGCCCGCACCGACCCCGATGCCCCCAAGCACCGCGGGCTGACCTACTTCATCGTCCGCCTGGACGCTCCCGGCGTCTCCGTGCGGCCCCTCTTCCAGATCACCGGTGAGGCGGAGTTCAACGAGGTGCTCCTAGACGACGTCGTCATCCCCGACTCCGACCGTCTCGGCGGCGTCGGCGACGGCTGGTCCGTCGCAATCACCACGCTGACCTCCGAGCGCGGTGCCCTGTCGAACGTCGCGCGGCCCGGTGGCAACGCGGTCGACCGCGCCGTCCGCCTCTGGCATCAGTGCGAGCACCGCAACCCGGTCGACCAGGTCCGCCTGGCCGATCTGTGGATCCGGGACCGCCTGGTCACCGCCACGCTGAACCGCACGGCCGACGATCCCACGGGCAGCACCGGGCCCATGCACAAGGTGTTGTCCGCCGAGCTGCACCAGGACGTCGCGGAGTTCACCGCCGGCCTGCTCGGCCGGGGGGCGCTCGAATACCCACGCGGCTATCCCATGACCCGCCCCGACACCAGCGCCGAGGCGGAACACGATCTCCTCTACGACTACCTCCGCAGCCGCGGCAGTTCCATCGAGGGCGGCACCTCGGAGATCCTCCGGAACATCATCGGCGAGCGGATCCTCGGCCTGGAGCCCGAACCCCGGGTCGACAAGGCCGTTCCCTGGCGCGAAACGAGGCGCGGATGACCAGCTGGACGATCCACGGCGCCGACGAGCACGAGACGGCACTGCGCGCCTCCCTCGTCACCCTCCTGGACCGCCGGGCCGTGCAGCCGCCCGCTTCGCCGACGGCCGCGACGCCGGATCGGCGGCTGTGGGAGGAGATCTGCGGCGACTTCGGACTCGGCGAGGTCGCCGCGGACGAGGCCGACGGGACGTACTCCCCCACCCGGCTGATGGCCACCTGCTTCGAGTTGCTCGGAGAACGCCTCGCTCCGGTACCCGCCTTTTCCACCTTGGGACTCGCCGCACCGCTCGTGCGGGCCTGTGGCGGCACCCAGCACGTGCGGTCGTGGTGGCACGAGCTGCTCGCCGGCCGTGTCGTCGCCGCGGTGGCCGTCCCCACCGACCCTGTGGTCGTCCACGACGGCGCGACCGTGACGATCCGCGGCACCGCCCCGCACACCGTGGACGGCGCCGGCGCCGACGTCCTGCTGGTCGTCGCGGAAGTCCCCGGGCACGGCTGCTGCCTTCTCGAAGTCGACCCCGCGGAGCACGAGCGGGCGCCCCGGCGCCCCGAGGCCGCGCTCGACCTGAGCCGCGAACTCGGGCACATCACGTTCCTCGACGCCCCCGCGCGAGTGATCGGCCGCACCGACGCCGGCGCGGAGCTCCGCGGCGCCCTCGCGACCCGGTCGGCGGTGCTGCTGGCCGCCGAGCAGCTCGGCGGGCTGGCGGCCTGCCTTCGCCTGGCCGTCGAGCACGCGAAGACGCGGTTCCAGTTCGGCCGTTCCATCGGTTCCTTCCAGGCGATCAAGCATCGGCTCAGCGACATGTACCTGGGGATGGAGCTGACCCGCACGGCCGTGATGCAGGCGTGCGGGGCGATCGATGCCGGCGCGGCCGATGCGGAGCTGTGGGCGGCGATCGCCCACCGGACCGCCACGGAGAACTTCACCCGTGGCGCGGCTCAGGCCCTCCAGATCCACGGCGGCCTCGGGTTCACCTGGGAGCACCCGATCCATCTCTTCGTCAAGCGAGCGAGGTCCAGCGAGGTCCTGCTCGACCTTCCCAGCGAACGCACCACCCGGATCGTCGAGCTCCTCGGGCTCTGACACCGACCGTAGAACCCGGAGCAGAAACATGAACGTTCGACAGTTCCCCGTCGAGTGGGGACACGTCACGACCTTCGCCCGCGCCGTCGGGGACGACCACCCGATGTACCGGCTCGACGGCTCCTACGACGCCGCGTCGATCACGGCACCGCCAACGTTCGTGGCCGCCTACGTCCACTTTGACGAGGACTGGCCGCTGCGCCCCCACCCAGGCCGGCCCTGGGTGGGCTCCGGGCGCACCCCGACAGGGGTGAGCGCCGAGGACGACGACGCCAAGCATCTGCTTCACGCCGAGCAGCGTTTCGACTACCACCGGCCCCTGCGTCCGGGTGACGTGCTGACCGTGACCGAGAGAGCGGGCCCGACCTGGACCAAGCAGGGCCGCCGCGGCGGCGTCCTCACGTTCTCCCAGGTGGTGCAGGAGTTCCGCGACCAGCGCGGCGAACTCGTCGTCACCGCCACCTCCACGGGTGTCGTCACCGAAGGAACCGCACAATGAGCGCCACAGCCCCCGCGACCTGGGAACCCGGCACCACCTTCTCAACGGTGGTCATCGACAACCTGCCCCGTTCGCAGATCGTGCAGTACGCCGGCGCCTCGGGGGATTTCAACCCCATCCACACCGACGAGGTCTACGCCACCGCGGCCGCCGGCCTGCCCAGCGTGTTCGCGCACGGAATGCTGACAATGGGGGCCGCGGCCACCATGCTGCAACGCCTGGTGGGCCCGGCGGCTCTCCGCAGCTACACGGCCCGGTTCGCGGAGCGCGTATGGCCGGGCGACACTCTCACCGCGTCGGCGACCCTCACCGACGCCCGGCACGCCGACGACCGGCTCCACCTCGATCTGGAGCTGACGGTGACCAACCAGGACGGCACCGTCGTCCTGCGCGGACACGCACAGGCCACCGTCCCCCGCCACTCCGGCCCCGGCCGGCCCGCCGCGACCAACCGATCGGAGATCACCAGTGCGTAGTGCAGTCATCGTCGATGCGGTGCGGACCGCGGGAGGCAGGCGCGACGGCGTCCTGTCGGGCTGGCATCCGGCGGACCTGTCCGCAGAGACGCTCAAGGCGCTGATCGAGCGCACCGGGATCGACCCCGAGATGATCGAGGACGTCGTGATGGGGTGCGTCACCCAGGTCGGCGACCAGTCCGCCAACATCGCGCGCAACGCCGTCCTCGCGGCCGGCTTCCCCGAGTCCGTCCCCGGCACGACGGTGGACCGGCAGTGCGGTTCGTCCCAGCAGGCCGTCCACTTCGCGGCGCAGGGCGTGATGGCCGGTGCGTACGACGTCGTGGTCGCCGCCGGCGTGGAGCTCATGTCCACCACCAAGATGATGGGCGCCATGCTCCCGGGCACGTTCCCGGTCGGACCTGCCGCGACCGCCCGGTACGCCGACCGGGAGAACTACGGCGTCACCGGCCTGCCGCACCAGGGCATCGGCGCGGAGCTGCTCGCCGACCGGCACGGCCTGACCCGTACCGACCTCGACGAGTTCGCCGTACGCAGCCATGAGCTGGCCGACCGCGCCACCCAGGACGGCGAGTTCGCCAACGAGATCATCGCCGTACCCGAGCACCGCAAGGGTGGGGAGCGTTCCAACTCGACCCTGGTCAACCGCGACGAGGGAATCCGCAGCGGGACCACGACCGAGATCCTCGCCGGCCTGCGGCCCGCGTTCCTGGAGGAGGGCAGGGTCACCGCCGGCAACGCCAGCCAGATCACCGACGGCGCCGCCGCAATGCTGATCATGTCCCAGGAGCGGGCGGCCGAGTTCGGGCTGCGCGTGCGCGCCCGCCTGCACTCCTTCGCCGTAGCCGGCTCGGACCCCGTCGTCATGCTCGACGCTCCGGCGCCTGCGACGCTCAAGGTGCTGAAGCGCGCCTCGCTCGGCATCGACGACATCGACCAGTTCGAGTGCAACGAGGCGTTCGCGTCGGTCACCCTGGCCTGGCAGCGCGAGACCGGCGCAGCGCTGACGAAGGTCAACCCGTACGGCGGCGCGATCGCGCTGGGCCACCCGCTCGGTGCCAGCGGGATCCGGCTCATGACCACGCTGCTCAACGGGATCGAGCGCACGGGGGGCCGCTACGGCCTGCAGACCATGTGCGAAGGCGGCGGCATGGCCAACGCGACCATCATCGAGGTGCTCCCGTGAGGACGGCGCAGTGGTGAGCCCGACGTTCCGACACATCCGCTACGACCTCCCGGCTCCCGGGGTCGCCCGGATCACCCTGGCCCGCGGGGAGGCCCGCAACGCCCAGAACGCCAGGCTTCTCTACGAACTCAACGACGCCTTCGACGTCGCCGCCCGCGACGACGCCGTGCGCTGCATCGTCCTGTGCGCCGACGGGCCCCACTTCTCGGCCGGGCACGACCTGCGGGACTCGTTCGTCGCCGAACTCGACCGTCGGGAACCGGTCGGCACCTGGTGCGGCTACCACGCCGCCGGAGCCGAGGGCGTGATGTCGCAGGAGAACGAGCTGTTCCTCGGCCTGTCCGAACGATGGCGCAACCTGCCCAAACCGACGGTCGCAGCGGTTCAGGGCAAGGCGATCTCCGGCGGGCTGATGCTCGTGTGGCCGTGCGACCTGATCGTCGCGGCCGAGGATGCGCAGTTCGTGGACATCACCGTCGAGATGGGAATCCCGGGCACCGAGTTCTTCCACCACCCGTGGGAGCTCCCGGCCAGGATCGCCAAAGAGATGCTGTTCGCCTCACGGTCGCTCGACGCGCAGGAGGCACACCGGTACGGGATGGTCAACCATGTCGTGCCGGCCGCCGATCTGATGCGGCGCACGCTCCAGCTCGCGGGCCGGATCGCGGCCCGCCCCTCGCTGGCGCTGCGCCTGGCGAAGGAGTCGGTCAACGCCGCCGAGGACGCCGGGGGGCGAACATCGGCGATGGCGACCGCCTTCGCCCACCATCAGCTCGGTCACAGCCACTACCGGCAACTCCACGGCACCATGATCGACCCAGACTTCCTGGCGCGCTTCGCCGGTGCCGCCACCCGCCCGCGTGAGGAGACACCGTGAGCTACGTCGTCGAAGGGCTTGTGCGCTTCCCACCCGCCGCCGTGGCCGACATCACGAAGTTCACCGCCGAGTTCGCCGAGGTCGAACTGCCCGTGGTGCGGTCATCGGACCTCGGACTCGCCGGAGCCTGGACCATCGCCGATGCGGAAGGCTCGAAGCTGCTGCACCTGTACGGCCCGATCGACGGCCTCGCCGACCTGACCGCGAGCGCCCGCTCGATCGCGAAACTCCCGCCCGATCACCCTTACCACGAGCTCTACACCTGGATCACGGGTACGAGCATCCGCTACTCCCGGACCATCCGGCCTCTGATCGATCCCGTCGATCGCGGCTGGTGGGAACGGCGGACCACGGCGCCGTCGGCGGAACCGTACTTCGTCGCCACCTGCCGCTACGGGCTCACCGGGGAGCACACGTTCCGGGCGGCGCTCTCCACGGCGCTCGCGGCCATCGACGCGACCGACGGCGTCAGCGTCGCCTTGGCCTACGACACGCTCTTCGGCGACCACGGCTGCACCCGCGTGATCGGCACGGCGGCCACGCTGGAAAGCTTCACCGGCACCGTGGACGAACACACCAGGGTATCGGCGGCGTACCGCGACCCATGGACGACCGTCCCCGCCACGCCCACGCCGTACTCACCCCTCAGATAGCGGCCGCCGCGGCGGCGCCGCTCGCTGACCCATCACCGTCTCCAGAGGAGAACTTCTCGTGGAACGCATCGACTTCACCGACCGGGTGGTCGTCGTCACCGGCGCCGGCCGTGCCCTCGGCCGTGCCTACGCACTCGACTTCGCCCGGCGCGGCGCCTCTGTCGTCGTCAATGACGTGGGTGCGGACGTCACCGGGAACAGCGCCGACACCGGCCCGGCCCAGCGGGTCGTCGAGGAGATCACGGCCACCGGCGGGACGGCCGTGGCCAGCACCGCGTCCGTCTCCGACCCGGAGGGCGGCGAAGCGATCGTCCGCACGGCCCTGGACCGGTTCGGGCGGATCGACGCACTCGTCAACAACGCCGGCATCCTGCGGGACAGGACCTTCGGAAAGCTCACGGACACCGAGATCGCCGGTGTGCTGGACGTGCACCTGCGCGGCGCCTTCAACGTGACCGTCCCGGCCTACCGCTCGATGCGGGAGCGCGGCTTCGGGCGGATCGTGATGACGACCTCGGCTGCGGGCCTCTTCGGCAACTTCGGCCAGGCGAACTACTCGGCGGCCAAGATGGCGCTGGTCGGCCTCGCGAACACGATCGCGATCGAGGGCGAGTCCCGGGACGTCCGGTGCAACACGGTCGCACCGATGGCCCGGACCCGGATGACCGCGGAGATCATGGGCGCTGCCGGCGCGGCGGTCGACCCCGAGCACGTCGTCCCGCTGGTGACGTACCTGTGCTCCCCCGCGAGCCACGTGACACAGCAGGTCTTCAGCGCCGGCGGCGGGAGGTTCGCCCGGGTCTTCGTTGGAGTGGGGCCGGGCTGGTACGGCGGTCCCGGACATCTGACCGCCGAGGACGTCGCCGGCCACCTGCCGGCCATCCAGCGCACCGACCCATTCCACCTGCCCCGCACCGCAGCAGAGGAAGCAGAGCTGCTCGCGCCGTACCTGGAAGGGCAGGGCGCCCGTGGCTGAGCTCCTCGAACCCCACGTCCGTTCCAAGCCCGACGCGATCGCGCTGATCGACGACAACGGCGCCCAGACCTGGGCGCAGACCAACGCCAGGGTCAACCGGCTGATCCACGTCCTCGACTCGCTCGGGTGCCGGCCGGGAGACCGCATCGCCCTGATGGCGCGCAACTCGCGCGAATGGTGGGAGACGACCCTTGCCGCGATCCACGCCGGGTTGATCAGCGTCCCGGTGAACTGGCACTGGCGGCACGAGGAACTCGCCTACGTGCTCGGCGACAGCGAGTCGCGGGTGCTGTTCGCCGGGGCCGAGCAGGTCGAGGTCGCCGAACGGGCATTGGCCGCTCTCGGACCGGCCGCGCCCAGGCTGATCGTCATCGGCAGCGACCACCGTCCCGGGGCGCTCGAATACGGCGCCGCACTCCGGACGGCACCGTCGACGGACCCCGAGGCGCCGTTCGGCACCCGGCCGATGATGTACACCTCGGGAACCACGGGGATGCCCAAAGGGGTGCTCCACAACGACGGGCTCAGCACCGCCGCCGAGTTCGCCGCGGGAGCGCGGGCCTTCCTCGACCTGATGTCGATGCGGCCGGGCACGACCACGCTGATCGCCGGACCGGCCTACCACTCCGCGCAGTGGTCGTTCGCGCTCCTGCCCCTGGTCACCGGATCGACGCTGGTCACACCGTCGCGGTGCTCCACGAAGTCCATCCTCGACCTTGTCGACGAGCACCGGGTCGGCAACGTCCACCTCGTGCCCACCCAGTTCGTCCGTCTCCTGCGGCTGCCCGAAGAGACCCGGGCGGTCTTCTCAGGGGCCTCGCTCTCGGTCGTCGCACACGGAGGTGCCCCGTGTGCACGCTCGGTGAAGCGCGAGATGGTCGAGTGGTGGGGCCCGGTGATCACCGAGTACTACGGCGGCACCGAGACCGGGCTGGTCACCCTGATCACCGCTGGGGAGTGGCTCGCCCACCCGGGGTCGGTGGGCCACGGCATCCCGGGCGTCGAGATACGGATCGTGGACGGCACGGGGGCCGAAGTGGCCGGGGGCACCACCGGCGTCATCTGGGCTCGCCGGCCGGGCAAGGACTTCGAGTACTTCAATGCACCCGACAAGACGCGCGATGCGCATGACACGGAAGGATTCGCGACCACCGGCGACATGGGCCACGTCACCGACGGTTTCCTCTACATCTCCGACCGGATGACAGACATGATCATCTCTGGGGGCGTCAACATATATCCGGCGGAGATCGAGAATGTGCTTCACGAGCATCCGCAGGTCGTCGATGTCGCCGTGGTCGGCGCGCCCGACGAGGAGTTCGGCGAGATCGTCGTGGCCTACGTGGTGGCCGAGGACCACGAAACCCCAGGACTGGAAGCGGCACTGGAAGCCGAACTGCAGGCGTACTGCCGGTCACGGCTGACCGGCTTCAAATGCCCACGCATCTTCCGATTCGCGGACGACCTGCCGAGGAACGCGACCGGCAAGCTGCTCAAGCGAAAGCTCCGCGACGCCTTGTGGGCAGACCACGACCAGCAGATATGACGAAGGGCCGATGATGACCGAACCGCACTACGAGTTTCTCACGGTGGGTTACGAGCCCGGGATCGCCACCGTGGCCTTGTCCCGGGGGCCGGTGAACGCCGTGCACCAGCCGATGTACCGGGAGATCGAGCACTTCTTCCGCCACGTCGACGCGGTCGGGTCCGACGTGCGGGCCGTCGTACTCTCGGGAACCGGACGCCACTTCTGCGCCGGCAACGACCTGGACGAGTTCTCCACCATGACCGCCGAGAACGCTCCCGGTCGGATGCGCCGGGTACGAGCCGCCTTCTTCGCGATCCAGGACTGCCCGGTACCGGTGATCGCAGCCGTCCACGGCAGCGCGCTGGGGACCGGCCTGGCCATCGCAGCATCGGCCGATCTCGTCGTCGCCGCCACCAACGCCCGCTTCGGCGTACCCGAGGTCTCCGTGGGAGTGATGGGTGCCGCTGCCCACCTCTCCCGCATGGTTCCGCAGCCCGTCGCACGCTGGGCGTACTTCTCGGCCGAGCCGATCCCGGCCGCGGAGATGTACCGCCTCGGCGCCGTCGTCGCGGTGACCGAGCCCGACGACCTCCTTGACGAGGCCCTGCACCGTGCCCGGCTCATCGCCCGGCACGGGCCGACCACATTGCGGTTCGCCAAGCATGCGATGAACGAGATCGAGTTCATGGAACTGCAAGAGGCATACCGCTTCGAGCAAAGCCTCACCTGCGAACTCGCGCCGTTGCCGGAGGCGCGAGAGGCGCTTGCGGCCACGCGCGCCTCGCGCGCGCCGGTCTTCACCGGGGGCGGACACTATGAACTTGACTGACACGATCGACAAGGGCTGGGCTCTCCACGCCGACCGGGTCTGCCTCCTCCCCGCAGACGGCAGCGACGCCTGGACCTATCGCGACGTCGGCGAGATGACCCACCGCATCGCGGTCGGTCTCAGTCGGCTGGGGGTGGGACACGGTGATCGCGTCGGTGTGCTGAGCGCGAACCATCCGCTCGCCTTCATCGCCATGCTGGCGGTGCTCCGCGCCGACGCGGTGTACGTGCCGCTGAATCCCAGCTCGACCGCGCACGAGCTCGGGCCGCTGATGGAGACGACGAGAACCCGGACCCTCCTCTACGATCCCGCGCTGATCTCGAAGATGGAGTCGCTGCGGGCGGCGGTCCCCCACGAAGTGCTCACGATCCGACTGCACCCCGGAGCGACCGACCACCCCGACCGCGTCCTCGACGAGATCCTCGCTCCTCCCGGCACCCGCGCGCCCGAGCCCAGCGCGGGCAGTGAGGATCCCGCCTGGATGGCCGGAACCGGAGGTACCACCGGTCAGCCGAAGGCGGTCGTCATCCCGCACCGGGCGCTGATGACGCAGACCTACGGTTTCCTGGCGCACCTTCCGGAGGCGCATCCGATCCAGCTCGCGGCCGCACCGCTCACGCACGCGGCCGGCGCCCTCACATTGCCGGTCCTCATGCAAGGCGGGACCACGGTGATCCACCGCGGGGTGGATGTCGCGACGATCATGGCCGACATCGAGAGGTACCAGATCACCCGGCTGTTTCTGCCCCCGACCGCGATCTACTCGATGCTCGCCCATCCCGAGCTGGAGCAGCACGACTTCTCCTCGCTGAAGTACTTCCTGTACGGCGCCGCGCCGATGTCCGCCGAGAAGCTGACCGAGGCCCGCAGGGCCTTCGGACCCGTGATGACCCAGTTCTTCGGACAGTCCGAAGTACCAATGCTTTGCACGCTCATGAGCCCGCAAGACCACGAGGAAGCGTTCGAAGACCCCGCCAAGGCAGGCCGCCTGGCCAGCGCCGGGCGCGAGTCTCTCGTCGCGCGCGTCGCCATTCTCGACCGCGACGGCCACCGACTGCCGCCTGGTGAGGTAGGCGAGATCGCGATCCGTTCGGACCTGCGGATGACCGGCTACCTCGACGCCCCTGGGGAGACGGCGAGCGTCGACCGGGGCAACGGCTGGCACGGCACCTCAGACCTCGGCCGGATGGATGAGGACGGCTTCGTCTACATCGTGGACCGCGCCCGCGACATGATCATCACCGGCGGGTTCAACGTGTATCCCAGTGAGGTCGAGCGGGTTCTGCTGTCCATGCCGCAGGTTCGCGACTGTGCTGTCATCGGTGTGCCTCACGATCACTGGGGAGAAGCCGTCACCGCATTCGTCGAACCCGTCGAACGGGCAGACGTCGACCCCGACGCGTTGGTCGCCGCCTGCAAGGAAGTGCTCGGCAGTGTCAAGGCGCCGAAGCGGGTCATCGTCCGAGAACTTCCAAAGAGCCCGGTCGGAAAGGTTCTCAAAAAGGAACTACGAGCCGAGTACTGGGCAGGTCGCGTCCGACAGGTCGGCGGCGCCGTGGAGTGAGGCGCCCCGGATCTCAGGGCTTCGGCTGGTCGCCGCTCAAGGCGGGTCCCGTCGAACCGCCAGGAAGGTGATGCAGCCCGCCATGCCGAGTCGATGCGGGCCGCATCACCGCGATCATGCGTCCTGTCCGGTGGGAGCACCGCGGAGCCGCCGGTCCGCAGATCGACGACGACGTGGACCTCCCAGTCCACCTCATGGGGGTGCTCGACGTCGTCATCACCCCTGTCGACCGTGACCACCAGGTGATGCTCGTCGATGAACCCGGCGCCGCCCGGGTCCCCGTCCGTCGAGATGTAGGGTTCGTCCAGTTCGCCGGCGTCCCGGACGAGGTCCTCGAGCGTGAAGATCGAGACGACCTCACCGTCCGGGTATCGATGCACCCGGACGTCCTGGTGACCACCCGCCTCCCCCGTGCTGACCATGACGGCCCCGCTGGACGACACGTCGCATATGGTGCGGCCTTCCCAGGGACCGTCGAACTCCTCGACGGTGAGCCTGCCGGCGGTCATCCGTCCGTGATGCCCGGAGGAACCGCGGTGGACTTCTCCTGCGGTGAGCAGGACGCTCCCGTCCGGATGGACCAGTGTGCGCCCAACTCCCACGACCTCCACCTGAGAACGCGCCAGGACGGCACCCGTCGCCGCGTCGAGGACGCACCACTCGTCCACGTTGGGGTGGGCGTCGTGTGCTCGCCGCCGGAAGGCCCGAAGGGCCCACACGTGGCCGGCGTTGTCGTAGGCGACGTTCATGAAGGTGTTGCCCGCCGGAGCGTCCGCGGGATGGAGGTCCCGCTCCCACACCACAGCGCCCGAGGTGTCGATGCAGCAGATGAGGCCACCATGCACGTGGTAGACGGCGGTGCCCAACTCGGGGGCGACGTCGAACTCCCCGCGCCGGTCGTGGTTCCTGTGCTCGTACCGCCTGGGGAAGGTCGCCTGGGAGACGAGCCGCCCACCGTCCGCCGGACTGCGGCTGAGATCGGCCGCCGCCAGAACCAGTTCGTCCTCCCGCCAAGCATGAACGACCATCCTCAACCACTCCTCACCACCGGCAACGGTCCCTCTGAGCCACCGGGTGGAGCCGACTCGCTCCGGCCCAGCGCCGCCGTCACGCTCAGCGGACCACGATCATCCCGTAACTCATCGCGTCCGGCGGGGCGGACCCAGGCTCAGCGCCTAAGGGGGGTTTAGGGGTTGAACCGGGTGCGGCGCCGACTGCACGATTGCCGCATATCCACGACACCGCGGAGGAAAGTCCCATGACGGAGCCGGCCGCCGGCAACGACACCTGGATTCGGCGTTTTCACCCGGCTTCCGAGGCCGCGACACGGCTGGTGTGCTTTCCGCACGCGGGCGGGTCGGCCACGTTCTATTTCCCCGTGTCGGCCACGCTGAGCCCCGGCGTGGAAGTGCTCACCGTGCAGTATCCCGGCCGCCAGGACCGGCGGAACGAACCGCCCATCGACGACATCCCTTCGCTGGCCGACGCGGTGTTCGAGGCATTGCGGCCGTGGCTCGCGGACCGGCCGGCGCTCTTCGGCCACAGCATGGGCTCGATCGTGGCCTTCGAGGTCGCGCGGCGGATGGAAGAGCACGGCACCCCGCCCCGTGTGCTGGTCGCCTCCGGCAGGCGCGCGCCATCGCGGTATCGCGGAGAGGGCGTGCACCTGCGCGACGACGATGGGGTCCTGGCGGAGCTCCGCAAACTCAGCGGCACCGACCCGCGGCTGCTGGCGGACGAGGAACTGCAGCGGATGGTGCTGCCGGCGATCCGCTCGGACTACCGGGCGATCGAGACGTACCGCCACCTCGCGGACGCTCCCCCACTGAGCTGCCCGATCACGGTCTTCGTCGGCGACGACGACTCCCAAGTCACGCTGGAGGAGGCCAAGGCGTGGCAGGAGCACACCGCCGGCGCGTTCGACCTCCAGCTCTTCGAGGGCGGTCACTTCTACCTGGCCGACAGGCCGGCGGCCACGATCGAGCGGCTGTCCGAGGTGCTGAGCGACCACGCTCAGCCCGGCGGCGACCACGCGCCGGCACGGTGACCTCCGCGGCGGATCCCGGTGGTCACCGCACTAGCGGCAGAGCTTGGCGAAACTCTCCTCGATCCTGGTCAGCTTGTCGGTGATGTGCCGCAGCCGCAGCGGAGCCTCGGCGTTCAAGGCCAGGTACTGCTCCTCCTCCGTCTCCCCGTACAGCTGGCCGGTCGCGGCCTTGAAGCGCAGCGCCCGCCGGTCGTCGCCGAGGTGGTGGCCGGCCAGGACGGCGACCCCGAACTCGTCGAGGAGCTGGCGTTGGAAGGAGTCGGAGTCGGTGATGCCGCGCCGCTCCAATGCCGCGCGCACCGGCTCGAAGTCGGGATAGACGTAGAAGCCGCCGGTCGGCGGGCGGCACGAGGCGCCCGCCGCGACCGCGCACCGGTACACCGCCCCCGCCACCGCCGCGTGCAGCCGGACGCTGGCGGCCAGGTGCTCGCGCAGCTCCACCGGTTCGGCGAAGGCGTAGGCCGCGACCTCCTGCATCGGCCCGGCCAGCGTGGACCAGACCTCGCTGGCGAACGAGGTGACCCCGTCCAGGACGTCGGCGCCCCACGCCCCGCCGGGGAAGCGGGCGACGCCGATGCGCCAGCCGCCGATGGCCAGGCTCTTGCTCAGCCCGGTGGTCACCACGGTGCGCTCGGGCAGCACCTCGGCGGGGCTCAGCATCGGCTGCGCCGGGTCGTGCAGCAGATCGCGGTAGATCTCGTCGGAGATCAGATAGAGGTCCTCCTCCGCGGCGATCGCGCAGACCTCCCGGATGAGCGCCGGCGGGGCGAGGGTGCCCGTCGGGTTGTCCGGCAGCGTGAGCACGACGATGCGGGGATCGTGGCCGGACGCGCGGGCCGCCCGGACGGTCTCGCGGAGCGCGGCGGGTTCGGGGACGCCGCCGCACTCGTCGGGGATCGCGACGCCGAAGGCGCGCTTGCCCGCGTAGGCGGCCTGCGGCGCGTAGGTGTTCCAGCAGGGCCGGGGCAGCAGCACATCGCCGGGGATGACCATGTTCAGCGCCATCAGCAGCGGCTTGCTGCCGGGTGCGACGGCGACGCGGTCCGCGGTGGTCGGTATGCGGCGCCGGGTGAAGTACCCGGCCGCGGCCTCCCGCACGGCCGCGCCGCCGGCCACCGACCCGTACATGCTGCGTTCGGCGCCGGACACCAGCCGCTCGACCAGTGGCCGGAACGGGGGGAGCCGCGCCTCGCCGAATCCCAGGTGGACGATGGACTCGCCGTCAGCCCGGCGCCGCGCCACGAGCTGGTTGAGGGCCAGGTTCGGCGACAGCCGTCGGCCGCTCATGCGGCCCCGGCCCCGAAACGCCTGACCAGCGTGGTCCGGTCGACCTTGCCGTGCGCGGTGACCGGGAGCTCGTTCAGGACGTGCAGGTCCTGCGGGACCATGTAGTCGGGCAGGGCCTCCATGCAGAACGCGCGCAGCTCCATCTTGTCGAAGGCCCGGGCTTCGGACTCCATGACGATGAACGCGGCGAGCGCGGACTCGTCGCAGCCGCGCGGTAGGAGGAGCGCCGCCGCGGCGGCGACGCCGGGGAACTCCAGCAGCCGACGCTCCACCTCGCCGAGTTCGACCCGGTTGCCCCGTATCTGCACCTGGGAGTCGGCCCGGCCGCAGAAGTACAGCTCGCCGAGCTCGCCCTTGTAGGCCACGTCGCCGGAACGGAGCACGAGCTGCCCCGACCGAGGGCTGAGCGGATCGGGCACCAGCGCGGCGCGCGTGGCCTCGGGGTCGGCCCAGTAGCCGGTGAACAGCGCGGGGCTGCGCAGGTGGATCTCCCCGGCGACGCCCGGCTGCTCGATCGGCCGCCCCGCGTCGTCGATGAGGAGCATCTCCGCGCCGGGATGGGCGAAGCCGATGGACAGCCGCCGCAGGTCGTCCGGGATGGGGTCGGGCACTTCGGTGAACGAGCAGGCCATCGACTCGGTCGCGCCGTAGCAGTTGATGATCCGGGTCCCGGGCCGCAGCCGCTGCAGGTGCCGCAGCTCCGGCAGCGGGAACTCCTCGCCGCAGAACAGGATGCCGCGCAGGTCCGCCAGCCCGGCCAGCAGCTCCGGCTCGTGCCGCAGCACCGGCCGCCAGATCGACGGGACGCCGTCGACGTGGGTGACCTCCGCGTCCTGGAGGACGCGCATGAAGCGGCGGGGCCAGCGCAGCCGGTCCCGGGGGACGGGGATGAGGGCGGCGCCGCTGCCCAGCGCCAACCCGATGTCCAGCAGGGAGAAGTCGAACTGGAGCGGCGAGGTGCTGGCGACGCGGTCGGTGGCGTCGACGATCCCTTGCCGCACCATGGCCCGGTAGAACGAGGTCACCCCGCGGTGGCTCATGACCACGCCCTTGGGGCGGCCGGTGGTCCCGGACGTGAAGATGATGTACGCCGGGTCGGTGACGGCGGCCTCGCGCCGATGCCGGACCCGGCGGGCCGGCGCCCGCTCCACCTGGAGGCCGTCCACCCCGAACCGGGCGGTGCCGACCGGTGCCGGGACACCGTCGCGACCGCCTCCGGCGGCCTGCAGGTGCAGGGCGGGCTCGGTGCTCTCGATGATCGCGTTCAGCCGCTTGGCCGGTGATTCGGGGCTCACCGGGACGAACGTCAGCCCGAGCGCCGAGCAGGCCAGGAACACGGCGATCGCGTGGGCCGTGGTGTCGGACTCCAGGACGACCCGGTCGCCGACGTCCATGCCCAGCTCGTCGAGCGCGCCGGTGTAGTCGTGGACCTGCCGCTCCAGCCAGCGGTAGGTGAACGTGTCCGGCCGGTCGCCGGTGAGCTCGATCACGGCCGGGGCGTCCGGCGTCGACCGTCCCGCCGCCAGCATGAACTCGTGCAGGAACTCGCCTGCGGTGTGGGTGGCAGCGTAGCTTTCTCGGTTCAGCGTCATGCATGTTCCCCGGTGACTCGACATCGCGCGGCAGGGATGATCGGGCGGATTCGCCGGGCCGGACGGCCGGGTCAGATCAGATCAGCTTGGCGAGCGCCGCCCAGAGCACACCGGGGCTGGCGAAGGTCTCCAAGGTCAGCGCGTCGTCGGTGAAGCGCACGGAATATGCGCTCTCGATCGAGGCCAGCAGTTCGGTGGTGCCGATCGAATCAAGACCGTATTCACGCAGTTCGGTGTCCGCCGCCAACGGCTCGTCGGCCGGCAAGAACGGCAGATATTTTCGCACCAGCATTTCGAAGTGCTCGTCCCACATATCAGCTCCCCTGTACGAGACAAGTGGCGGCCGCCACCGGCCCGCGTAGCGGTCAACCTACGCGGAGGCCACCACCCGAACAACCCTTATCGCCCCTTTACCGGAGCGCCGAGATCCCCCCGTCCGTGCCGCCGAAGCCTTGACCAGAGCCACTTGAGGGAATCATCCGATAGGGGGGAATAGGGGTAGAGCGGCCTTCCGCCGTGTTCTACCCTCGGGCCAAGGTGTCGCGTGCATCGGGCAGATGCGGTGTCTTATCGAGGCCATCCGGATCGAGGCCCAGCCGGCGCCCTCTTTTCTTGCGGACGAGACTATTCGGAGTGCACGATGGGCGAGTCCAGAGAATTCGGTTCTGGAATAGCGGATGGCGCGGCGGATGACGGATTCGCTCATCATGGCGGCTTGGCCGACCGGTTGGCGGGGCTGCCGGCGTCCGAGCAGGGCGACGTGCTGCTCGAACTGGTGTGCGCCCAGGTGGCCGGCGTATTGCGGAAGATGCAGCCGGAGATCTCGGCCGCGATCGGCGCCGACCTTCCGTTCTGGGAGCTGGGTTTCGACTCGCTGGCCGCCGTGGACCTGCATGCCCGGCTGGTGCGCGCGACGGGCCTGGAACTGCCGGTCACCCTCGCCTTCGACTATCCGACGCCCCGCGTGCTCGCCGCCCATCTCCAGGCCGAGGTCCTCGGTCTGGAGACCGAGGCACCCGCGCCCGTGCAACCGGCCGGAACCGCCGACGAGCCGATCGCGATCGTCGGGATAGGCTGCCGCTTCCCCGGCGGGGCGGCCTCACCGGATGGGCTTTGGGACCTGGTCGCCGGTGAGCGCCATGTTCTCTCGCCGTTCCCGACGGACCGTGGCTGGGACGTCGAAGGACTGTACGACCCCGACCCGGGCAAGGCTGGCAGGACCTACGTCCGAGCGGGCGGTTTCCTGGACGACGCCGGGCACTTCGACGCGGGCTTCTTCGGCATCGGGCCGCGCGAGGCGTCGGCGATGGACCCGCAGCAGCGGCTGGTGCTGGAGACCTCTTGGGAGGCGATCGAGCACACCGGTATCGACCCGCTGTCACTGAAGGGCAGCCGGGCCGGTGTGTTCATCGCGGCGGAACCGCACGACTACGGCGTACGGCTGCATGAGGCGCCGGACGGGCTCGACGGCTATCTGCTGACGGGCAACTCCCCCAGCGTCGTGTCGGGCCGCATCGCCTACTCGCTCGGCCTGGAGGGACCGACGCTGACGGTCGACACCGCGTGCTCGGGTTCGCTGGTGGCGCTGCACCTGGCCTGCCAGTCGCTGCGGCAGGGCGAGTGCACGCTCGCGCTGGCCGGTGGTGTGGCCGTGATGGGCAGCCCCGGGGTGTTCACCGCCTTCAGCCGGCAGCGCGGACTCGCGCCGGACGGGCGGTGCAAGCCGTTCGCGGCGGCGGCCGACGGGACGGGATGGGCCGAGGGCGCCGGCGTGCTCGCGCTGGAGCGGCTGTCGGACGCGCGGCGGCACGGCCGCCGGATCCTGGCGGTGGTGCGGGGGTCGGCGGTCAACCAGGACGGGGCGTCCAACGGGCTGACGGCACCGAACGGGCCGTCGCAGCAGCGGGTGGTCCTGCAGGCGCTGGCGAACGCGCGGGTCGCCGCCGATCAGGTCGACGCCGTGGAGGCGCACGGCACGGGGACGGCGCTGGGCGACCCCATCGAGGCGCAGGCGCTGATCGCCACGTACGGCAAGGACCGCCCGGCGGAGCGGCCGCTGTGGCTGGGTTCGCTGAAGTCCAACATCGGCCACCCCCAGGCCGCCGCCGGAGCGGCCGGGGTGATCAAGATGGTGATGGCTCTCCGGCACGGGATCCTGCCCAGGACGCTGCACGTGGACGAGCCGACCCGGCATGTCGACTGGTCGGCGGGGACCGTGCGGCTGCTGACCGAGACCCGGCCGTGGCAGCGCGACGAGCGGCCGCGGCGGGCGGGTGTGTCCTCGTTCGGTGTCAGCGGCACCAACGCCCACGTGATCGTGGAGGAGGCGCCGGTCCCGGACGGGGAACCGGCCCGCCCCGGTGAACCGGGCGAACCCGCGGAGCGGCCGGACCACGGGGTCCTGCCGTTCGTCCTGTCGGCCAAGACGAAGCCGGCGCTGGGCGAGCAGGCGCGGCGGCTCACGTCCTTCCTGGACGAGGGCGGCCTGGTGGACGTCGCGTACTCGCTGGCCACGACCCGTGCGGCGCTGGAGCACCGCGCCGTCGTCCTGGCCGCGGACCGCGCGGAGCTGGTCCGGGGCCTGGAGGCCCTGGCCGCCGACCCCGACACCCCGCGCGCGGTACGGGGTGTGCCCGGGACCGGGAAGCTGGCGCTGCTGTTCTCCGGCCAGGGCAGCCAGCGGCCGGGAATGGGCCGGGACCTGTACGCGGCGCACCCGGCGTTCGCCGAGGCGTTCGACGAGGCCACCGGTTACCTGGACCTGCAGATGGATCAGCCATTGCGCGAGGTCATGTGGGCCGAGCCCGGCACGGCCGCGGCGGCGCTGCTCGATCAGACCGCCTACGCCCAGGCCGGGCTTTTCGCCTTCCAGACCGCGTTGTGGCGGCTGCTGCAGTCGTGGGGCATCGTCCCGGACCATGTCGCCGGGCACTCGCTGGGCGAACTGTCGGCCGCGCACGCCGCCGGCGTCCTGTCCCTCGAAGACGCCGCCGCGCTGGTCGCCGCCCGCGGGCGGCTGATGCAGGCCCTCCCCGCGGGCGGCGCGATGATCGCCGTCGACGCCCCCGAGCACGAGGTGCGCCCCCATCTGACGGATCAGGTGGACATCGCGGCCGTCAACGGCCCGCGCAGCACCGTCGTCTCAGGACCCGAAGCCGCCGTGCAGGCCATCGCCGCACGTTTCGAGACCACCACCCGGCTCCGGGTCTCCCACGCGTTCCACTCCCCTCTGATGGAACCGATGCTCACGGAGTTCGGACGCATCGCCCAGGTGCTGACGTACGAGCCGCCCGCCATCCCGCTGATCTCCAACCTCACCGGCGCACCGGTCACCGCCGAGGAGATCTGCAACCCCGGCTACTGGGTCCGGCACGTCCGTGAGACGGTCCGCTTCAACGACGCCGTCCAGACCCTGGACAGCGAGAACGTCACCACTCTCCTGGAGATCGGGCCCGACGGCGTCCTGACGTCCATGGCGCGCCAGTGCCTTCCGGAGGACACCGGCACCGTCGCCGTTCCCGCTTCGCGGCGCGACCGGCCGGAACAGCCCGAGCTGATGTCCGCCATCGCCCAGGCCCACGTCCGCGGCGTCTCCCCGGCCTGGCCGGAGGTCTTCGCCGACCTGAAGCCCCGGCGGGTCGAGCTGCCGACGTACGCGTTCCAGCGCAAGCACTACTGGCTCGACGCGAAGGCCGAAGCGGGCGACGCCTCCGGGCTGGGCCAGATGCCGACCGACCATCCGCTGCTGGACGCCGCGGTCCCGCTGCCGGGGTCGGGCGGGCTGGTGTGCACCGGCCGGTTGTCGCTGCAGCGGCAGCCGTGGCTCGCCGACCACATGATCCTCGGTACCGTGCCGCTGCCCGGTACCGCGTTCGTGGAGCTGGCCCTGCACGCGGGCGAGCGGACCGGCTGCCCGACCATCGAAGAGCTCACCATCGAGGCGCCGCTGGTCGTGCCGGAACGCGGCGGCATCGCCCTCCAGGTGCTGGTGGAGGGTCCGGACGAGGCTGGACGCCGCCCGGTGGAGATACATTCCCGGCCCGAGAACACGCCGCACGGGACGTCGTGGACCCGTCACGCCACCGGCGTGCTGACCACCGCGGCACCGGCACCCGCCGCGCCGCGGTCCGCGCAGCAGTGGCCGCCGCCGCAGGCCGAGCCGATCGACGTCACCGACCTGTACGACACGCTCGCCGGGCAGGGGTACGGCTACGGCCCGGCGTTCCGGGCGGTACGGGCCGCCTGGCGGCACGAGGGCGACGTCCTCGCCGAGGTCGCGCTCACCGACTCCGCCGACGGCACGGCGTTCGGGCTGCACCCCGCGCTGCTCGACGCGGCGCTGCACACCACCGACTTCCTCACCCTGGACACGGTCGACGACGACGCCGGGACGCTCGTCCCGTTCGCCTGGTCCGGGGTGTCCCTGCACGCGCTGGGGGCGGCGGCGGTACGCGTCCGGATCTCACCGGCCGGTGCGGACACCGTTTCGCTGGAGATCTCCGACCGGCTCGGAGCCCCGGTCGCTTCGGCCGAGTCCCTGGCGCTGCGGCCGGTCTCGGCGGAGCAGCTCGACGCCTCCGCCGGTACGGATCACCTGCCCCTGCACCAGGTCGAGTGGCGGCCGCTGAACTCCGCGGCGGCCACCCGGGTCGACCGGCCGGTCGTCGCGGGCCTCTACGGGCCGTCCGCCGCCCCCGAGGCGGGGGACGTCGTGCTGGTGGACTGCACCGCGCCCTCGGACGGGCCGGAGGCGGTGCCGGACCGCCTGCGGTCGGCCACCCACCGGCTGCTGGAAGTGCTGCAGACCTGGCTGGACGACGACCGGTTCGCCACGTCGCGCCTGGTCGTGGTCACCCGTGCCGCGATGCCCGTCACCGACGGTGAGATCCCCGACCCGGTGAGCGCCGCGCTGTGGGGTCTGGCCAGATCAGCGCAGGCGGAGCACCCCGGCCGGATCGTCCTGGCCGATGTCGACGCCGGCGCCGAGATCGGCGCCGGCGAGCAGGCCGGATGGCTGGCGCGGGCCCTCGGATCGGGCGAGCCCGAGCTGGCGCTGCGCGGCGACCGGCTGTGGATCCCGCGCCTGGCGCCGATCACCTCCGCGTCCGCCGTGCGGCCGCCCTGGGATCCTGCCGGCACCGTGCTGATCACCGGTGGGACCGGCGGCCTGGGCGGCCTGGTCGCCCGCCATCTGGTGACCGGACACGACGTCCGGCACCTGCTCCTCGTCAGCCGCCGCGGGCCCGCCGCCGACGGCGCGGCCGAACTGGTGGCGGAACTGACCGGGCTGGGCGCCGAGGTCCGCGTAGCGGCCTGCGACGTGTCCGACCGCGACTCCCTCGCCGAACTGCTCGACCGGATCCCCGCCGAGCACCCGCTGCGGACCGTGGTGCACACGGCCGCGGTGCTGGACGACGGCGTGATCTCCTCGCTCGCCCCGGAGCGCCTGGACACCGTTCTGCGGCCCAAGGCCGACGCGGCCTGGCACCTGCACGAGCTGACCCGCGATCTGGATCTGTCGGCGTTCGTGCTGTTCTCCTCCTCCGCCGGGCTCATGGACGCACCCGGGCAGGGCGGATACGCCGCCGCCAACACCTTCCTGGACGCGCTTGCCCAGCACCGGCACGCGCACGGGCTGGCGGCCCGGTCGTTGGTGTGGGGCCTGTGGACCGGCGGCGGCGGTATGGGCGACCGGCTCAGCACACTGGACCTGCAGCGGATCGGCCGCCAGGGACTGCCCGCGCTCACCGTCGCGGAGAACCTCGCGCAGCTGGACCGGGCGCTGGTCACGCCACGGCCGGTCGTGGCGCCACTGCGCATAGACCCGGCACCGCTGCGCGAGCGAGCAGACGGAGTCCCGGCGCTGCTGAGGGGGCTGGTGCCCGGGCCGCACCGGCACGCGGCGCGAGCGGGCGATGCGGCCGATCACCGTTCCTCCTTCGTCCAGCGGCTCGCCGGCCTGCCCGAGGCCGAGCGTGACCGTACCGTCCTCGACCTCGTGAACGCCCGCGTCGCCGCCGTCCTCTGGCACGACGAGCCGGGGGCGATCGAACCCGACCGCGCATTCAACGAGATCGGCTTCGACTCGCTCGCGGCGATCGAGCTGCGCAACCAGCTGAACACCGCGACCGGCCTACGGCTGCCCGCGACGCTGATCTTCGACCATCCGACGCCGCGCGCGCTGGCCCGGCACGTCCGTACCAGGCTGCTGAGCACGGCGGCGGCGGACACCGCACCGCCGCGGGTGACCGCGGCGCCCGCCGACGAGCCGCTCGCGATCATCGGCATGAGCTGCCGCTATCCGGGCGCCGTGACATCTCCCGAGGAGCTGTGGCGGCTCGTGGCCGGGGGCGAGGACGGCATCTCGGCCTTCCCCGGCGACCGAGGCTGGGACGTCGAGGGACTCTACGCCCCCGAAGCCGGGACACCCGGCAAGAGCGCGACCCGCGAGGGCGGGTTCCTGTACGACGCGGCGGATTTCGATCCCGGGTTCTTCGGGATCAGCCCGCGTGAGGCGCTGGCGATGGACCCGCAGCAGCGGTTGCTGCTGGAGACATCCTGGGAGGCCTTCGAACGGGCGGGTATCGACCCGCAGTCGGTGCGGGGCTCACAGACCGGCGTGTTCGCCGGAGTCATGTACCACGACTGGGGTGCCCGCCTGGGTGGCCAGGCGCCCCTCGACGTGGCGGGATATCTCGGCACGGGTGCGCTGGCCAGCGTCGTGTCCGGCCGCATCGCATACTCCCTGGGCTTGGAAGGGCCCGCGGTCACGGTCGACACGGCGTGCTCGTCGTCCCTCGTGGCCATGCACTGGGCCGGCCAGGCGCTGCTGCGCGGCGACTGCTCGCTGGCGCTGGCGGGCGGTGTCACGGTGATGGCGACGCCGGACACGTTCTTGGACTTCAACCTGCAGCGCGGGCTAGCGCCGGATGGCCGGTGCAAGTCGTTTGCGGCGTCGGCCGATGGGGTCGGGTGGTCTGAGGGTGTCGGCGTTGTGCTGCTGGAGCGGTTGTCGGACGCTGAGCGTAACGGTCATCGGGTGCTGGCGGTGGTGCGTGGGTCGGCGGTGAATCAGGACGGTGCTTCCAATGGCTTGACCGCGCCCAACGGGCCGTCACAGCAGCGGGTGATCGCGCAGGCGCTGGCCGGGGCGGGGCTCAGTCCCGATGACATCGATGCCGTTGAGGCGCACGGCACCGGCACCACTTTGGGCGACCCCATCGAAGCCCAGGCGTTGATCGCCGCCTACGGCGAGGACCGGCCCGAGGGTCGGCCGCTGTGGCTGGGGTCGTTGAAGTCGAACATCGGTCATGCTCAGGCGGCTGCGGGTGTGGCGGGTGTGATCAAGATGGTCATGGCCATGCAGGCGGAGACGTTGCCCCGGACGTTGCATGTGGATGAGCCCAGTCCGCACGTGGACTGGTCGGGTGGGGCGGTGCGGTTGCTGACCGAGCCGCAGCCCTGGGAGCCCAACAGGCATCCGCGGCGGGCCGGTGTCTCCTCGTTCGGGATCAGCGGCACCAACGCCCACGTCATCCTCGAAGAAGCACCCGTTGCGCACTCCGCCTCTGAGCCTGAGCTGCGGGTTGAGTTGCCGGTGGTGCCGTGGGTGCTCTCGGCCAAGTCCGAGGCCGGGCTGCACGCCCAGGCGCGGCGGCTGGCCGGGCATGTGGCGGACCGTGAGTGGGACCCGGCCGATGTGGGGTTCTCGCTGGCCACCGGACGCGCTCATCTGGAGCACCGTGCAGCAGTCCTGGGCGCCGACCGCGACGAACTCCTGGCCGGGTTGGACGGTGTCACTGGCCGTTCGGTTGTTGGTGGGCGGTTGGCGGTGGTGTTCTCCGGTCAGGGCAGCCAGCGCATCGGCATGGGCCGAGACCTGTACGCCGCGTTCCCGGTGTTCGCCGACGCCTTCGACGAAGTCATGACTCACTTCCCCGAACTGCTCCGCCAGGTCATGTGGAACGACGGTCAAGATGACGGTGGGTTGGGGCAGACGGGGTGGGCGCAGCCGGCGTTGTTCGCGGTCGAGGTGGCGTTGTTCCGGTTGCTGGAAGCATGGGGGGTGCGGCCGGACTACCTGGCCGGGCACTCCATCGGGGAGTTGGCCGCGGCACACGTCGCCGGGGTGTGGTCGCTGGCGGATGCGGCGGTGCTGGTGGCGGCGCGGGGCCGGTTGATGCAGGCCCTGCCCACGGGTGGGGCGATGACGGCGATCCGCGCCACCGAAACCCAGGTTCAGGCCCATC
>NZ_SMKK01000359.1 GCF_004348425.1 Actinomadura sp. 7K507 | reverse complement strand
GTCGAGGGGAGGGCGCGGTTCCGGCAGCGCGTCCAGCGGCGGCGCAGGCTCCGACGACAGGCTCTCCTCGACCACGAACCCCTCATAGGCGGCGGGTTCTTCGAGGGCGAACTCGTCCATGACGGCCTCGAACCCGGTCGATTCGCGCGCAAGCCGCTCCTGCGCGGGCGGCTCGTGGTGGGGCGGCTCGTGGTCGGTCGTCTCGTGCGTGTCGGGCTCGTGCGCGTCGGGCTCGTGCGGGGTCGGTTCCGGGAAGGGGATCAGGGGTTCGCGGTCGTCCAGGAAGGCGAGGGGAGACTCCGAGGTGTGCTCGGGGTCCGGCGGGGCCGCCAAGGCGAGTGGCTCAGGCGCCGCCGGTTCCAGAACCTTGACGTGGCCGCGCTGCGTCTCGGCGGTCTCGGGCTCCTCGGCGCCGGGACGGGCGACGCGGATCTGCTTGAACATCGTCAGCCACAGCCAGACCGCGATCACCAGCATGACGTGCGGGGCGACGGCGACGCCCGCGCGGACCGCGTCCCCGGGGAGCGAGGACAGGCCCCAGACCGAGTGCTGGACGGAGAGCGCGGCGCCTCCGGCGAGGAGGAGGAGCAGCAGGGCCCAGCGCAGCAGCCGCGTCCACCAGCGGGCGTTCCGGGTGATCACGAGGGCCAGGAGCGTCATCGCGGTGAGGGTGTCGGCCATCGCCGGGTACAGCGGCGCCCAGCGGGAGCCGACGCCGCCGGCGAGGGCGAGTTCGCGGATCACGTCGTAGGTCAGCGCGTAGGCCCCGGCCGCCAGCGCGGCGACGATGAGGCCCGCGACGGCGGTGAGCAGGCGCCGTTGCGCGGGGGTGTACCGGGGGCCGCCGGGCCGCGTGGGATCAGATGGCATGTCTCTCGTTCCGGGGAAAGCGCCTGAGGGTCCTCAAGTGAGGTTAGCCAGCCCGTGCGGCGACGGCTTCCCACTTACGGATGATCACTTCCCGCTGCGCGTGATATGCGATGAGACGTACCGTATGAGCAACGCGTGATGGACATCGGGACAGCCCAGGGAGGCAGTGATGCCGGACGGCAGGGCCGTTGGTGACGTGCGGTCCCACAGGGCCGGATAGCGCGCGGCGGTGGCGTATTCCCGGGATCGGCTCGGCGAGCCGGTCCGGACCTTCGACGGCCGGGCCGGCGACCGGCGCACGTGGGCCTGGCTGCTGCTGCTCGGGCCGGTGTCGCTGGCGCTCATTCCGGCGGCCGTTCTCTACCTGCATGACGGCGTGTGGTGGGCGGGCGTCCCGGCGCTGCTGCTGTCCATGGGGTGCGCGGGCGCCGTCGGCTGGATCGTGGGACGTGACCGCCCGCGCGTCCGCAACCGGGTCGTGCGTCTCCACACGGGCGGCATCTCGATCACCGGACGGGGCGTCGAGGCCGGCTACACGTGGGACGAGCTGGTCTCCGTCACCGTGTCCGGGGTGCGCGGCGGTCACGGCGGGCACACCCGCTGGTCCTTCACGATCGTCGTGGACGACGGGAGCGTGATGCGGCTCGGCGACGAGCTCCCGGACGTGCGGGCCCTCGGGGTGGCGGTCGCCAAGGAGGTGACGTCCCGGATGGTCGCGCGCCACCTGGCCGCGGTGAAGGCCGGGGAGGCCGTGGCGGTAGGGCCTTTCACCGTCGACCTCGACGGCGTCGAGAAGGACGGCGAGCGGCTTCCCTGGCGGGCCGTCGACGACGTCGCGATCCACAACGGCCTCGTGACCGTGCACGCGTGCGCCGGCCGGACGGACCTGATGACCGTGTCCGCGCAGATGCCGGACGCACTGGCGTTCACCGCGCTGTGCCACCAGGTCAGGGACCTGACCGAAGATTCTTGAGAAAAGTTGTCGCGGGCATGTCGAGAGAGCGTCCGCCGCTCCGATCCACCTGTGACGAGCGGCCCCGTCCGGGCCGCGGCCCGAGTCCACCAGGGAGTGAACACACGTGAAGTACATGCTGCTGATCTACAACCGTCCCGGTTTCGCGGAGGAGCTGACCGAGCAGGAGCGCGACGAGCTGTTCGGCGAGGTCGACGCGCTGATGAAGGAGCTGACCGAGTCGGGTGAGCTCGCCGGCGGGGACGCGCTGGCCGACCCGTCCACGACCAAGACCGTCCGGGGGAAGGACGGGCAGCCCGCCGTGACCGACGGGCCCTTCCTGGAGGCCAAGGAGCACTTCGCCGGGTACATCACGGTCGACTGCGAGTCGGTCGAGCGGGCCGTGGAGATCGCCTCACGCTGGCCGGACGTCCGGTTCGGCGGATACATGGAGGTCAGGGCGATCATGGGGCAGTCCGGGACGGAGATGTGACGGCCGCCGTGCCGGTGCCCCCGGACGTCGAGGACCTGCTGCGCACCCTCGCGCCGCAGGTCCTGGGCACGCTCGTCCGGAGGCACGGGCACGGGGCGTTCGGCGCCTGCGAGGACGCAGTCCAGGAGGCGCTGCTCGCCGCAGCCGTCCAATGGACGGGCGGCCCCGCCGCCGAGGACGACGCCGACGACGCGGGCGAGGCCGCGGACGGCGTTCCGGAGAACCCCCGCGGGTGGCTGCTGACCGTCGCGACGCGGCGGCTCACCGACCAGTGGCGCAGCGAGCGGGCCCGCCGCGACCGCGAGGCCGCCGTGTTCGCCCGGGAGCCGTCCGGACGGGACGAACCCGCGCCCGGCGAGGACCGTCCCGCCGACCACGACGACACGCTGACGCTGCTGTTCCTGTGCTGCCATCCCGCGCTGTCGCCGCCCTCGCAGGTCGCGCTCACGCTGCGGGCCGTCGGCGGGCTCACCACGGCGCAGATCGCCCGCGCGTTCCTCGTCCCCGAGCCGACGATGGCGCAGCGGGTCAGCCGGGCCAAGCAGCGGATCAAGGCGACGGGCGCGCGGTTCGGCATGCCGCCGCCGGACGAGCGGGACGAGCGGCTCCGGGCCGTCCTGCACGTCCTGTACCTCATCTTCAACGAGGGGTACGCGGTGTCCAGCGGCCCCGACCTGCAGCGCGCCGACCTCACCGCCGAGGCGATCAGGCTCGCCAGGGCGCTGCACCGGCTGCTCCCGGACGACGGCGAGGTCACCGGGCTGCTGGCGCTGATGCTGCTGACCGATGCCCGCCGGGCGGCCAGGAGCGGCCCCGGCGGCCTGCTCGTCCCGCTCACCGAACAGGACCGGACGCTGTGGGACCGGGACGCGATCGAGGAGGGCACGCGGCTGATCACCGAGGCCCTCACCTGGTCGCCGCCGGGCCCCTACCAGCTCCAGGCCGCGATCGCCGCCGTCCACGCGGAGGCGCCGCGGCCGGAGGACACCGACTGGCCGCAGGTCCTCGCGCTCTACCGGCTGCTGTCGCGCGTGTCCCCGAACCCGATGGTCACGCTGAACGAGGCCGTCGCGGTGGCGATGGTGGACGGTCCCGCGGCAGGCCTCGAACTCCTGCGGCCGCTGCACGACGACGACCGCATGTCCGGACATCACCGTCTCGCGGCCGTCCGGGCCCACCTTCTGGAAATGGCCGGCGACGCGTACGGCGCGCGGGAGGCGTACCGGCAGGCCGCCAAGAGCACCACCAGCCTCCCCGAACAGCGCTACCTGGAATCACGCGCCGCCCGCCTCAAGCAATGAACGAAAACGGGGCGGAGGTGTTCGTGGCCGGACCGGAAGCGACGTACTCGGCGTCCTGTCCGGGCGGCCCCTCCGCATTCGCTGGGACACGCGGGAGCGCTGCGCGAGAGCGGCACGCCGCCGTACGTCGATCCAATAGCCTGGCTCTGTGAGTCTGCGCCTTTACGACACCGGTACCCGTAGCGTCCGCACGTTCGAGCCCCTGGAAGAGGGCCGTGTGGGGATGTACGTGTGCGGCGCGACCCCGCAGGCCTCACCCCACATCGGGCATCTGCGCTCCGGCGCCATCTACGACGTGCTGCTGCGCTGGCTGCGCGCGTCCGGCTACGAGGTGACGTTCGCGCGCAACGTCACCGACATCGACGACAAGATCATCGCGGTGGCGGCGGAGCGGGACGTGCCGTGGTTCGCGGTCGCCGAGGGCAACCAGCGGGTCTTCACCCAGGGCTACGACCTGCTCGGCTGCCTGCCGCCGACGATCGAGCCGCGGGCGACCGGGCACGTCCCGGAGATGATCGTCCTGATGCGCCGGCTGATCGAGAAGGGGCACGCCTACGCGGTCGCC
Source organism: Actinomadura sp. 7K507 (assembly GCF_004348425.1). Classification (GTDB taxonomy): domain Bacteria; phylum Actinomycetota; class Actinomycetes; order Streptosporangiales; family Streptosporangiaceae; genus Spirillospora. The sequence continues at coordinate 2,635 of NZ_SMKK01000359.1, read as the reverse complement.
GGGGACGTGTACTTCGACGTCAAGTCGTGGGCCGACGAGTACGGCGCGCTGTCGAACCAGCGGCTGGAGAACATGCGCTCCGCCGGGGACACCCCCAACGAGAACGCGAAGCGCGACCCCCGCGACTTCGCGCTCTGGAAGGGCGCCAAGCCGGGCGAGCCGTCGTGGGAGACGCCGTGGGGCCCGGGCCGCCCCGGCTGGCACCTGGAATGCTCCGCCATGGCGACCAAGTACCTGGGCGCCACGTTCGACATCCACGGCGGCGGCGTCGACCTGATCTTCCCGCACCACGAGAACGAGATCGCCCAGTCCCGCGCCGCCGGGGACGGCTTCGCCCGCTACTGGCTCCACAACGGGCTGCTCACCGTGGACGGCGAGAAGATGAGCAAGTCGGTCGGCAACGTCGTGCTGCTGACCGACCTGCTGGGCAAGGCCCGTCCCGTCGAAGTGCGGTACTACCTGGTCTCCGCCCACTACCGGTCGCTGATGGACTACACCGACGCCTCCCTGGCCGAGGCCGTCTCCGCCTACCAGCGCATAGAGGGTTTCGTGACGCGGGCGTCCGAGGTCCTGGGCGCGGTCGAGCCCGCCGCCGTCCCCTCCGCTTTCGCCGCCGCGATGGACGACGATCTGGGCGTCCCACAAGCCCTGGCCGTGCTGCACGAGACCGTCCGGGAGGGGAACAGCGCCCTCGCGTCCGCCGATCACGACGCGGTTCGCGGTCACCTGGCGGACGTCCGGGCGATGGCGGACGTCCTCGGCATCGACCCGCTGTCGTGGCGCCAGACCGGCGAGGAGGACCTGCGCCCCGTCGTGGACGCCCTGGTCGCCGTCGCGCTGGAGCAGCGGCAGGCGGCCCGAGCCCGCAAGGACTACGCGTCCGCCGACGCCATCCGCGACGGCCTGTCCGAGGCGGGCATCCTCGTCGAGGACACCCCGCAGGGCCCCCGCTGGGAGCTGAAACGCGACTGACCGCTGCGCATGGCGGATAAAATCGAATGTTCGCGGGGCCGTCCCGCTGAGACCTGAGCCGCCCCACAGCCACGAGGGCGAGCGAGCCGCAATCGTCGCGAGGGGCGTACCGAGAAGATGGCCAAGCGCAAGGGCAAGGGACCCACTCCCAAAGCCGAGGACCGGCACTGGCACGGCAAGCGCCAGAAGGCCCGCGCCGTGAAGAGCGCCAAGCGCACCGGAACCCCCACGATGGGCCCGGGCGCCCGCGCGAAGGCCGCCGAGGGCGGCGACCGCGCCCGGGGACGTCCCGCCGGGGCGCGACGCTCCAACGGCGAGGTCCCCGAACTGCTCACCGGCCGCAACCCCGTCGTCGAGGCGCTGCGCGCGGGCGTCCCAGGGACCACCCTCTACGTGATGTCCGACACCGACGACCGCGTCCGCGAGTCGATCCAGCTCGCCGCCGACCGCCGGATCCCGCTCCTGGAGACGGGCAAGAACGAACTCGACCGCCTCACGGACGGTGCCGTCCACCAGGGCATAGCGCTGCAGGTCAAGCCGTACCGGTACGCGCACCCCGACGACCTGCTCACCGGCGCCGCTCCGCTGATCGTCGCGGTGGACGGCATCACGGACCCGCGCAACCTGGGCGCGATCGTCCGCTCCGCCGCCGCCTTCGGCGCCGCCGGCGTCGTCGTACCGGAGCGGCGCGCGGCCGGCATCAACGCGGGGGCCTGGAAGTCGTCCGCCGGCACCCTGGCGACCATCCCCGTCGCGCAGGCGACGAACCTCACGCGCCAGCTCAAGGCGTACCAGAAGGCAGGCTGCTTCGTCGCCGGCCTGGACGCGCTCGGCGGCGTCACCGTGGCCGACCTGGACATCGCATCCGGCCCGTTCGTCCTGGTCGTGGGCTCGGAGGGCAAGGGCCTGGGCCGCCTGGTAGCCGACACATGCGACATGCTCGTCACGATCCCCATGCCGGGCCAGGCCGAGTCCCTCAACGCCGGAGTAGCCGCCGGCATAGCCCTGTACGAGGTCAGCCGCCTACGCACGGCCTAGCGCTGGAACGGCCGCACCTCCACCGGCAGCCCGGTCACCCGCGTGTACCTGGCCGCCACCTGCAACGCCGCGTCCAGATCCTCCACCTGGACGATCACGAGCCCACCGATGAACTCCTCACCCTCCGCCCAAGGACCATCCGCCGCGACCACCTCGTCCCCCCGCAGCCGCACCATCGTGCTCGCCTCCGGGCCTTGCAGCGCCTTGCCGAACACCCAGGCTTCCTGCGACTCCAGGTCCCGCCGTACCACCCCCAGCTCGGCCATGACCGTCTCCAGCACCTCGGGCGGCGGCTTCCAGCCCGCAGGCTGGATCACGTTGAGCGCGTAAAGCGTCATGCTTCCTCCCTCCCCGCGACCTCTACACGAACGCTCTCCCCCCACATCGACACCACACTCGAAAAACTTCGTGGACCCCCACCAAGTCGACTACGATGCGGGACGAGCCCGCGCCGGCGTAGCTCAATCGGCAGAGCATCTGTCTTGTAAACAGAAGGTCAGGGGTTCGAATCCCCTCGCCGGCTCCCACGTCAAAGGCCCCCTCCGATCCCGGAGAGGGCCCTTTTGCTGACAGGTACGGCATCGCCGCGCGCTGGTGGGCATCCAGCGCGGCCGCCGGTCTGGGG
>NZ_SMKK01000358.1 GCF_004348425.1 Actinomadura sp. 7K507 | reverse complement strand
GTCGTCGATGCGCAGGGTGGGGTGGCTCTTGCGGCGGCACGACGCACGGCAGCCCCGGGGAGGGTCATGCCACCCCCCGCCGCGAAACACGCGGTACGGGCCGTAGACGTCCGGGTCGTAGTGGTCCCAGCACCACTCCCACACGTTGCCGATCATGTCGTGGAGGCCCCACGCGTTCGGTGCCCTGGTCGCGACGTCGTGTACCTCGCCGCCCGAGTTCTCGCGGTACCAGGCGATCTCGTCCAGTTTCCCGTAGCGGACGCCGGAGGTACCGGCCCTGCACGCGTACTCCCACTCGGCCTCGGACGGCAGGCGATAACCGTCCGCCTCCCAGGCGCACTCCACGTCCTGCGCGTCGGGGTCGTCTCCCAGCGAGTAACAGGGTTCGAGCCCCCTCGCCTCCGAGAGCAGGTTGCAGAACCGGACGGCGTCCTGCCAGGACACTTCGGTCACCGGCGTCCGCGGCCCGGCCGGGCTCACCGGCACCTCGTCCCGGACGGTTCCGTAAAGCTCGCGATTGACGGGATGCGCCGCCAGCCGGAAGGCTGCGACCTCGGCCCCCCAAGTCCTCCCCGTACCCTCGTCCCGCAGGACGATCTCCCCGGCGGGGATATCGATCAGCATGGCCCCTTCCTACCCGACCGGTCCGATCGGGTAGGAACGCGGTCGCCGACTCGCGGGCCTCGCTCCGAAAATGCCCCGGCCCCGTGGACTGCTATGAGACGAACACCGAGGTCGACGTGCTGCTCTGGGAAGTGCCTCCCACGGCGCGGAAGCCGGACGCGGTGCTGCATCGGTGCATCCCGGATTTCGAGCAGCCGGCGGCCGAGCACGTCCTGATCGTCGCGGAGGTCCTGTCGACCGGGCGCGGCTGGAAAAAATTCAGAGCGGATCCTGTGTCGAGAATGCGGTGTCGGCTCCGTCCCAGGTACATCAAGAGCCAGGACGGCCAAGCGACGTGGAGGGAACCACCATGGCGATCCGGATGGACAACATTCTCATCGTTGTCGACGACCTTGAGGCGGCCACCGCGTTCTTCGCCGAACTCGGTATGGAGGTGGAGGGCAAGGCGCCCGTCGAAGGGCCTTCGGTCGACAGCGTCGTCGGGCTCGAAGGCGTCCGTGCCGACATCGTGATGCTGCGGACCCCGGACGGCCACGGGCGGGTCGAGCTGACGAAGTTCCACACGCCGTCGGCGATCAGCAGCGAGCCGCGGAACGCACCGTCGAACACCCTGGGCATGCGCCGCATCATGTTCGCCGTCGAAGACCTCGACGACGTCGTCGCCCGCCTGCGCACCCACGGCGCCGAGCTGGTCGGCGAGGTGGCTCAGTACGAGGACAGCTACCGGCTGTGCTTCATCCGGGGCCCCGAGGGGATCGTCCTCGGCCTGGCCGAGCAGCTCGGCTGAACGCCTGCGCGTGCGCGGGACGCTCAGTCGCGGCGGGCGTGGCCCAGGTAGGTGACGAGCGGCGGGCCGTCCGGGTCCAGCTCGAACTCCACCATGGACGGCAGCCGGTCGTCGGTGACGCGGCCCGCGCGGCGGGCTCGGGTCGCTTTCACCAGGGCGGGGGCGCTGCGCGGTTTGAACCCGCAGGTGTCGAGGCCGGTGAGGCCGTGGGCGGCCATCCGGGCGGCGAGTTCGGCGGGCGGGCGCAGGCGGGCGGCGGTGTAGCGGCCGGGCGGCATGATGCGGGTGCCGGGGAAACGCTGGAACGCCCCGAGGTAGATCAGCCGGGACAGCGGGGTCCGGTTGACGGTGTCGTAGACCAGCGCGCCGCCGGGGCGCAGGAGCCGGGCGGCGGCGGCCAGCACCGCGTCGAGGTCGTCGGTGATCTCGAAGGTGTCGGCGTAGTAGGCCACGTCGAAGGCGCCGTCGGGCAGCCCTGGACGTTCGGCCGGCGCGGACGTGTAGGTGACGGGGAGGTCCTCGTCGTAGGAGGCCCGGGTCGCCAGTTCGGTGGCGGTGGGCGACGGGTCCACGGACACGACCTCCATGCCGGTGCGGGCCAGGCCGCGCGCCAGTAGCCCGCGTCCGCCGCCGACCACGACCGCGCTGGCTCCGGCGGCCGAGATGTCCCGGTCACGGAGGACGCCGTTGAGGTAGTGGAGGCGTACGTCCTGGAACGTGACCGCCCGCAGGTGGCGCCCGTCCAGGGCCCCGGGTGCGTCCGAGTCCAGGACCAGGTTCGGTGTGGCCGTCATGGCGTCCCTCCGGTGAGTTTCCTTAGGGAACTTACCAGAGCGGGTTTCCTGAGGGAACTCGGGTAGGGTCATGCGGTGACTCGTACGCCGCTCGACCACGTGGCATGCTCCATCGCCCGGGCCACCGACCTGTTCGCCGACGCCTGGACGGCGCTGATCATGCGGGACGTCCTCCTGGGCATCACCCGCTTCGACGACCTGGCCCACGACCTGGGCATCTCCCGCAAGGTCCTGGCCGCGAGGCTGGCGCGGCTGGTGGAGGAGGGCATCCTGACCCGCGAGCGCTACCAGGACCGCCCGCCGCGCGAGCACTACCGCGCCACCGCCAAGGGCGAGGAGCTGTACCCGGTCCTGCTCGCGCTCATGGCGTGGGGCGACCGCTGGTGCGCGGGCCCGGAGGGGCCGCCGGCGCGCATCCGCCATCTGGACTGCGGGCACGACACCGCGCCCGTGACCTGCTGCGCCCAGTGCGGCGGGCCGCTGACGCTCGCCAACACGACCCAGCTGCCCGGCCCGGGTGGACGCGTCGGGCCCGGTACCCGCGTCCTCGGTCCCTTCCTGCTCGAACGCGGCTGACCGGGTCAGCGCGGCGTGGCCGTGGCGGGGGCGTCGAGGGTTTCGGGGGCGAGGATCCGGTCGAGGACCATCGCGGCGCAGCCGGTCAGCCCGGCCGCCTCGCCCAGGCGGCTGGGTTCTATGCGGAGGGTGCGGGTGGCCAGGGCCGTGGAGCGCTGGTAGACGACCTCGCGCAGGCCCGCTATGAGGGGTTCGTCGGCGCCCACCAGGTCGCCGCCCAGGACGACGACGGCGGGGTTGAGGAGGTTGACGGCGGTGGCGACGACCTCGCCTATGCGGCGGCCGGCGTCGCGGAGGAGGGCGACGGTGGCGGGGTCGCCGGAGCGGGCCAGGGCGGCGAGGCCGGACAGGTCTTCGGCGGGGGAGCGGGCCAGCAGGGCGGTGCCGCCCGCGATGGCCTCGACGCAGTTGACGTTGCCGCAGCGGCACGGCGCGTCCGCGGGGGACGGGACGGGGACGTGGCCGATCTCCCCGGCGGCGCCGAGGGCTCCGCGCTGGATGCGGCCGCCCGCGATGAGGCCGGCGCCGATGCCGGTGGAGACCTTGACGAACAGGAGGTCGTGCACCCCGGGGTGGGCCCCGTGCTCGCCGAGGGCGGCGGCGTTGACCTCGTTGTCCAGGTAGGCGGGGACGCCGAAGCGGTCGGAGATCGGGGGGCCGATCTCGACGGCGTCCCAGCGTCCGGTGGTGTGCTCGACCGCGTCGGGGACGCCCAGGCCGACGCCGCGGACGGTGGCGGCGTCGATCCCGGAGGTCTCCAGGAGGGACGCCCACTCGTCGAGGAGCCGGGAGAGCGTCTTGCCGGGGGAGCCCTCCGCCGGGGGGCCGTCGGAGCGGGTGATGATCGTGCCGGCGAGGTCGCAGACGGCGAGCTGGCCGCGGGAATGGCCGAGGTTCGCGACCAGGACGGTCCCGCCGGCGGCGTTGAACTCGAGGCGGGCCGGGGGGCGCCCGCCGGTGGACGGGCCGTCCGCGCGCTCGACCACCAGGCCGCGCGCGATGAGTTCGGCGACGCGGGAGGCCACGGCGGGACGGGACAGGCCGGTGATGCGGCCCAGCTCGGTGCGGGTGGCGATTCCGTCCTCGCGGACCAGGCGCAGCATGTCGCCGCTCGTGGAAGGGCGGGTGACCGGGCGCGGCATCCGGCCAGTCAAGCACGGGCCGTTCGGTACGTCTAGTTGGTCCAACAGAAAGACTTTTGTAAGAAGAAGTTCGTAAGTCCTGTTGTGTGAGTTACGTATGTCTCGGTAGTTTGATGATCTGGACATCCCCTCGGTCTGGAGCGTCTTATGGCTGTGCAACCCGTGCTGGCGGAAGTGACCCGGCGCGTCGCCGAGCGGAGTGCCGCGACGCGCGGCGCGTACCTGCGGCGGATCCACGACGCCCGGACGGACGGTCCGGTACGCGGCGGCATGGGGTGCGCGAACCTCGCCCACGGTTTCGCCGCCTGCGGTGTCCAGGACAAGCTGTGGCTCAGGGGCGATGTCACGCCGAACATCGCGATCGTGTCGGCGTACAACGACATGCTCTCCGCGCACCAGCCCCTTCAGGACTACCCCGACCTGCTCAAGGGCGCGATCCGGTCGGCGGGCGGCACGGCGCAGTTCGCCGGAGGTGTGCCCGCGATGTGCGACGGCATCACGCAGGGCCGCGCGGGCATGGAGCTGTCGCTGTTCAGCCGGGACGTGGTGGCGATGGCGACGGCGGTGGCGCTGTCCCATGACATGTTCGACGGGGCGCTGCTGCTCGGCGTGTGCGACAAGATCGTCCCGGGGCTGGTGATCGGGGCGCTGTCGTTCGGGCATCTTCCGGTGGTCCTGGTGCCGGCGGGGCCGATGGCGTCGGGGCTGCCGAACGACGAGAAGGCGCAGGTGCGCAAGCGGTTCGCGGCGGGGGAACTCGGGCGCGAGCGGCTGCTCGCCGCCGAGGCCGCGTCGTACCACTCGCCCGGCACCTGCACCTTCTACGGGACCGCCAACTCCAACCAGCTCCTGATGGAGGTCATGGGCCTGCATCTGCCGGGGGCGAGCTTCGTCCCGCCGGGCACGAAACTGAGGACCGCCCTGACCGAGGCGGCGGGACGGCGCGTCCTGCAGCTGACCGACCTGTCCGACGGCTACACGCCCATCGGCGAGCTCCTGGACGAGCGCGCGTTCGTGAACGGCATCGTCGCGCTGCTGGCCACGGGCGGCTCCACGAACCACACGCTGCACCTCGTCGCGATGGCCTCGGCCGCGGGCATCGCGCTGACCTGGGACGACTTCGACGAGCTGTCCAAGGCCACGCCGCTGCTCACCCGCCTCTACCCCAACGGGTCCGCCGACGTGAACCACTTCCACGCGGCCGGCGGCACCGCGTTCCTCATCGGCGAGCTGATCGACGCCGGGCTCCTCCACGAGGACGCCAGGACGGTCGGAGGCGACACCTTGGCCGACTACAGGCGCGTCCCGGAGTTCGCGGACGGCAAGGCCGAGTGGCTCGGCACCGTCACCGAATCCGGTGACGCGGACGTCCTGCGCCCGGTCGCGGAGCCGTTCGACACGCACGGCGGCCTGCACACAGTGCGGGGCAACCTGGGACGGGCGGTCATCAAGGTGTCCGCCGTCAAGCCCGAGCACCGGACGATCGAGGCGCCCGCCCGGGTGTTCGACTCGCAGGAGCTGCTCCAGGAGGCGTTCGCCGCCGGGGAACTCGACCGGGACGTGGTGGCGGTCGTCCGCAACCAGGGGCCGCGCGCCAACGGGATGCCGGAACTGCACCGGCTCACCCCGCCGCTCTCGGTCCTGCAAGACCGGGGGCATCGCGTCGCGCTGGTCACCGACGGCCGCATGTCGGGCGCCTCCGGGGCGGTGCCCGCCGCGATCCACGTGTCGCCGGAGGCCGCCGCGGGCGGGCCGCTCGCCCGCGTCCGCGACGGCGACGTCGTCCGGCTCGACGCGGACGGGGGAGTGCTGGAGGTCCTCGTCCCGGACGAGGAGTTCGCGGCCCGCGAGCCCGCGGCGGTGAGCGCCGGCCAGGCGTGGGGCACCGGACGCGAATTGTTCCAGGCCTTCCGGCAGGCGGTCGGCCCGGCCGAGCGCGGCGCCGGGATCTTCGCATGAGCGACGCGGACCGGGGGGCGCGGGGGGCCGCCCCCTCCCGGAGCGCGGGCGTGAGCGGGCCGTGGCTGGTCGCGGACGTCGGCGGCACGAACGCCCGGTTCGCGCTGGTGGACGGCCCGGACGGCGACCCGTCCCGCGTCCACTCCCTCCCCACCCGGGAGCATGCCGGGCTGGCCGAGGCCGCAGCCGCCTACCTCGACCGGTATGCCGGGGACGTCCGGCCGTCCGCCGCGTGCCTGGCGGTGGCCGGGCCCGTCACGGGCGGGACGTTCCGCCTGACCAACGCGGGCTGGCCGCAAGGCACCCCGGAGGCGGTCCGCGCCCATCTCGGGCTGCCCCACCTGGAGATCATCAACGACTTCGAGGCCCTCGCCCTCGCCCTCCCGCGCCTGGGGGGCGACCACCTGGTCCCCATCGGCGCCGACCTCCCGCCCGCCGCCGGGACCCTCGCGGTGGTCGGCCCGGGGACGGGGCTCGGGGTCGCCGGCCTCGTCCCCGCTCCGTCCGGATGGATCCCGCTTCCAGGCGAGGGAGGCCAGGTCGACATCCCGGCCGCGACCGACCGGGAGATCGAGGTCGCGCGGCTGCTGCGTGCCGAGCGCGGCACCGCCACCGCCGAGCTCCTGCTGTCCGGGGACGGCCTCGCCCGCATCCACCGGTACCTCGGGGCGATCGACGGCGAACCGGCGGAACCCGCCGGGCCGCTCACCGCCAAGCAGATCTGCGATCGCCGCGACGACCCGCGATGCCGCGAGGCCCTGCACATGTTCTGCGCGCTGCTCGGGTCGCTCGCCGGGAACGCCGCCCTGACGCTCGGCGCCCGAGGCGGCGTCTTCCTCGGCGGAGGGATCCTGCCGCGCGTCGTGGACGTCCTGCACGACAGCGCGTTCCGTGCCCGGTTCGAGGGGAAACCCCCGGTCGAGGACTACCTGCGCGGCATCCCGACCTCGCTGATCGTGCACCCCGGCCCGGCCCTGGTCGGCGCCACCATGCGGATCGCGCAGAGCC
>NZ_SMKK01000357.1 GCF_004348425.1 Actinomadura sp. 7K507 | reverse complement strand
GGGGTGGTGCGTGGGGATCATGTGGGTACGGGAGTGGGTGTCCGTAGATGTCCGGGGAGCCGTAGGGTTTCCCGGGGTCCTGTTGGGGTCGACCGGCGGGGGGTAGCGTGCCTCTGCTTCACAAGATCGCTGGAGTCGTGGTCGTCTGTGCCGTGGTCCTGGGGCTGACGCTGCCCGGTGTCCGGCGAGGCGGCGAGGGTGACGAGGTCGAGCGGACCGCGTCCGAGCCGACGGCCGACGCGCGGGCCACCAAGGCCGCGGGGACGCCCGCGCCGGGCGGGTCGGGGAGCGGGTCGCCGTCGGTGTCGGCGAGCGCGCCGATCGCGGCGGCGGCGCCCGGGGCCGTGGCGGTCAAGGCGAACGAGCTGGGCCAGGTGCCGGTGCTCATGTACCACCGCATCGTGGAGAAGCCGGACAGGCCGCTGGACCGGACGCCCAAGGAGCTGTACGACGAGCTGACGCGGCTGGCCAAGGGCGGCTACTGCCCGATCACGGCGGCGGAGTTCGTCGGCGGGCGGTTCAACGTCCCGGCCGGGAAGCACCCCGTCGTGCTGACGTTCGACGACGGGACGCCCGATCACTTCGCGCTGGACGCGCAGGGGCGTCCGAAGGCCGGTACCGCTGTCGAGGTCATCCAGCGCGTCGCCGCGGAGAACCCCGGGTTCCGGCCGGTCGCGACGTTCTACATGACCCGGGAGCTGTTCGGGATGGAGGACGAGCAGGCGTCGGCCGCGGTGCCGTGGCTCGTGCGGCGCGGGTACGAGATCGGCAACCACACGATGAACCACCCCGACCTCGGCGGCATGTCCGAAAAGGAGGTCCGAAAGGAGATCGGGGAGATCGAGGACCGGATCGTCCGGCTGACCGGGAAGCACGCGACCACGCTGGCGTATCCGTTCGGGGTCCTGCCGCGCAAGCGTGTGTGGGCCCAGAAGTCGGATGGCAAGTACGAGTTCCAGGGCAACTTCGTCGCGGGCTGGAGGCCCTCCTTGTCGCCGTTCGACGAGGAGTTCGACCGGTGGGAGATCAGCCGCGTCCGGTCCGAAGGCAAGATCAAAGAGGACGACTGCAAGAAGTACTGCTCGACCGCGTGGCTGGAGCACCTGGACAAGAACCCCGATGAGCGGTACACATCTGACGGTGACCCGAACACCGTGACGTTTCCCAAGGCGGCCGAGTACCGGCTGGACAAGGAATACCGGGGCCGGGCCCGGGCGTACTGACCCCGGTACCGCCGGACCCGCCGGGAGCTGGATTGACCACGGGAGATTGGTCCCATATCCTGATCGCTGCGCTGTGGGCCTGCGCGCGCTTCGGACGGAGCAGGCTCGCGCTCGGTCAGGTCGGCGACAACGGTTCGGTGCACTGACGCGGCACGGTCCGCGTCCCTTTCCGGTCCTCGGCAGGGCGGAAAACGGCCCTCCGCGCAGAACCCCATACGACTTCACTGTCCGTACCGGAGCCAGCCGACACATGACGAGCAGCACCGAGGCCACCTCGACCACCCCGCAGGTAGCGGTCAACGACATCGGGTCCGAGGAAGCCTTCCTCGCCGCGATCGATGAGACCATCAAGTACTTCAACGACGGCGACATTGTCGAAGGCACTGTCGTCAAGGTCGATCGTGACGAGGTCCTCCTCGACATCGGCTACAAGACCGAGGGCGTCATTCCCTCGCGCGAGCTGTCCATCAAGCACGACGTCGATCCGAACGAGGTCGTGTCCACCGGGGACCACGTCGAGGCCCTCGTCCTCCAGAAGGAGGACAAGGAGGGCCGGCTGATCCTGTCCAAGAAGCGTGCTCAGTACGAGCGCGCGTGGGGCACGATCGAGAAGATCAAGGACGAGGACGGCATCGTCACCGGGACGGTCATCGAGGTCGTCAAGGGCGGTCTCATCCTCGACATCGGGCTGCGCGGCTTCCTGCCCGCGTCCCTGGTCGAGATGCGCCGGGTCCGCGACCTGCAGCCGTATGTCGGGCGCGAGCTCGAGGCCAAGATCATCGAGCTGGACAAGAACCGCAACAACGTGGTGCTGTCCCGCCGTGCCTGGCTGGAGCAGACGCAGAGCGAGGTCCGCCAGACGTTCCTCAACACGCTGCAGAAGGGCCAGGTCCGCAAGGGCGTCGTGTCCTCGATCGTCAACTTCGGCGCGTTCGTCGACCTCGGCGGCGTCGACGGACTGGTGCACGTCTCCGAGCTGTCCTGGAAGCACATCGACCACCCGTCCGAGGTCGTCGAGGTCGGCCAGGAGGTCACGGTCGAGGTCCTGGACGTCGACATGGAGCGCGAGCGGGTCTCGCTGTCGCTCAAGGCGACGCAGGAAGACCCGTGGCAGCAGTTCGCCCGCACCCACCAGATCGGGCAGGTCGTGCCGGGACGCGTCACCAAGCTGGTGCCGTTCGGCGCGTTCGTCCGCGTCGAGGAGGGCATCGAGGGCCTGGTGCACATCTCCGAGCTGGCCGAGCGCCACGTGGAGATCCCCGAGCAGGTCGTCCAGGTCGGCGACGAGATCTTCGTGAAGATCATCGACATCGACCTCGACCGGCGCCGTATAAGCCTGTCGCTCAAGCAGGCCAACGAGGGCGCCGCCGGCATCGAGGAAGAGGACTTCGACCCGACGCTGTACGGCATGCCCGCCGAGTACGACGAGCAGGGCAACTACAAGTACCCCGAGGGCTTCGACGCCGACACGGGCGAATGGCTGGAGGGCTTCGACGAGCAGCGCGAGACCTGGGAGCGGCAGTACGCCGAGGCCCGGTCCCGTTTCGACGCCCACCGCAAGCAGATCGAAGAGGCCCGCAAGGCCGAGGCGGAGGCCGGCGCCGAGCCCGCGGCCACCACCGGCGGTGCCGCCGCCGGCGGCGGCGGCGGTGGTGGCGGGGGCGAGACCTCCTACTCCGGCGGCGGCGAGAGCGAGTCCACCGGTGGTGCGCTCGCCACCGACGAGGCGCTCGCCGCACTGCGCGAGAAGCTGTCCGGGGGCCAGTGAGCCCGTCCCCTCCTCCGGCGGGACGCGTGCGGTGTGCTCACCGCCGCGGAACGCCGGAGGACGGGATCCGGTGACGGCCCGCCGCCTCGGCGGCGCGGGCCGGAAAGCCGGCGCCGGAGCGCGGCGCCCGCCGATATCCTGAACACGGCCGGAGAACGATCTTGCGGGATCGGCCTCCGGCCGTGCTTCGGTTGCGTCACCATGATGTCGGACGGCCCCGCGACCCCGGCGCCGCCCGCGCAGCCCGTCCCCGAAGCGCCCGCCGCCCCGCAGGTCCGCTCGTCCCCCGGGAGCATTCGTTCAAGTGGCCAGCACCGACGCCAACACCGACGCCGGCACCAGGACCGGCGGCCCCGCCCCGTCGGGGTCCTCCATCGTCCCGCAGGGGCCCGCCAGGCTCACGCTGATCGCGGTCACCGTCGCCGTGCTCGCGCAGACGCTGCGGTTCTCGCTGCCCCAGCTCGACCGTTTCGCCGACCAGACCGGCACCGCGTTCGCCACCGTCGGCGTGCTGGTCGTGTTCGTCGCCGGGTTCGCGGCGCCGCTGGTCCGCCGCGTGGCCGGCCCGCGCGGACTGCTGCTCGCCGCGGTCGGGGGGCTGTTCGCCGTCCGGCTGCTCGCGCAGGCGGTCGACCCGCGCACCTGGCTCGCGTTCGCCGCCACCGCCATCGGGATGATCGCCGTCGCGGCGCTGTACGAGGGCGCCCGCGGCCTGTCCGGCGTCGGCTTCGCCACCGCGACCGTCGCCGGTCTGTCGGCGGACGCCGCCGTGCGCATGTGCTTCGCCACCTGGGACCCGGCGTGGCGCGACGGCGTCGGCCCGTGGCTGGCGTGCCTGGCGTTCGTCGGCCTCGGCGCCGCCGCGCTCTACCGGCAGTCCGGCGCCCCGCCGGTCGCCGCGCCCGGCCTCTCCTGGCGGGACGCGCTCGGCGCCGCCGCGTTCGGGCCGTTCCTGGCCCTGCAGGTCCTCATCCTGTCCAGCCCCGCGTTCGTGGCGTCGTCCGGCTGGCAGTCGCTGACCGCCGCGCACATCACGATCGTCGTGGGGCAGGGCCTCGCGCTGGCGTTCCTCGCCTCCGGCCTGGCGGTCCGGGCCGTGCCGGGCGGCGTGTGCGTCCTCGGCGGCACCATCCTCGGGGTCGGCGCGGGTGCCGTCGCCGGGACGTACGCGATCTCCGGCATCGAGGTCGTGCCCATCGTGATCCTCGGGCAGGTCCTGTCGGCATGGCTGCTGGCCGTGGCGTGCCGGGCGCCGCTGCGGCGCGCCGGGTCCGGCGGGCCGGTCTGGAGGGCGGACGTCGGGGCCGCGCTCGGCGGCCTGCTGATCGCCGTGATCCTGGTCCCGTACCAGATCAGCGCCATCTCCCCGCTGCCGTTCCCGAACAACGTGCTGCCCGGCTTCGCCGGGATCGCGCTCGGCGCGCTCGCCGCCATCGCCTCGGCCCGCGGCGGCCCGCTGCCCGCCCGCGCGCCGCTGCGCGCCCTCACCGCCGGCGCCGCCGCGCTGGTCCTGCTGGCCGGCACCCTGGTGTTCACCGTGGCCGCCCCGGACGGCAAGCCTCCGGCGCCGCCCGTCCCCGGGCATGTGCGGGTGCTCAGCTACAACATCCACGACGCGGTCGACCAGTCGGGCCGCCTCGATCCGGAGGGCATCGCCCGGGTCATCGAGGAGCAGGGCGCCCAGGTCGTCCTGCTGCAGGAGGCCGGCCGCGGGTCGCTGCTGTCGGGCACCGCCGACGTCGGCGTGTGGCTGTCGCGGCGCCTCGGCATGAAACTGGTCTGGGGCCCGGCGGCAGACGGGCAGTTCGGCAACGCGATCCTGACGTCGCTGCCGGTGCGCAGCTCCGGAACCGGCCGGTGGCCGCGCGGCGACTGGTCGCAGATCCGGGGGTACGTGTGGGCGCGGCTCGGCGTCGGCAACACCACGATGGACGTGTGGTCGACGCACCTGGAGGGCGGCGACGGCCAGGCCGACGAGCGGGCCCGCTCGATCGCCGCGCTGCTGCGGGCCTGGGGCGGCGCGCCCCGCACGCTGATCGGCGGCGACTTCAACGCCGGGCCCGACAGCCCGGAACTGGCCGCGATGACCGACGGCACCGACCTGCGCAGCACCGTGATCGGCAACGACTCGTCCCCCACCAGGGCCGACGGCGCGCAGGTCGATTGGATCTTCGGGTCGGACGGCATCCTGGTCACCGAGTACGAGGTGCCGGTGTCGGACGCCTCCGACCACTACCCGGTCGCGGTGACCATCCGGATCGGGCGCTGAGCAGACCCCGGCGGGTCCGCGCCGCTAGGGTCGGTACATGAGCGCAGCGAACCGGGGGGTGTGGGGGGTCGCCCTCCCACGGGGAGCAGGGTCATGAGCGAAGCGACGGTCGCGGTCGAGCGGGCCGGCCCGCAGGACGCCGGTGAGATCCTGACCGTCCAGCGCGCCGCCTACGTCGCGGAGGCGCAGCTGTACGGCGACCCGTTCATCCCCCCGCTGGTCGAGTCGGCCGAGCAGCTCCAGAAGGTGCTGTCGGGCGACGCGGTGGTGCTGAAGGCGGTCCTGGACGGCCGTCTCGTCGGCGCGGTCCGCGCCCAGTTCAGCGACCACACGTGCCTGGTCGGGCGCCTCGTCGTCGTCCCCGACCAGCAGGGCCGCGGCATCGGGCGGCGGCTCCTCACGGCCCTGGAGGCCGAGGTGGCCGGGCGCGCCGACGCGTGCGTGCTGTTCACCGGGCACCTCAGCGAGACCAACCTGCGCCTGTACCGCCGCGTCGGCTACACCGAGACCCACCGCGAACGCGTCGCCGCGCACCTCACCCTCGTCCACATGCGCAAGCCCCTCGTCGCCGCCGAAACCGTGTGACCATTAGGGTGAGCCCGTGCTGAAAGTGGGACTCACCGGCGGAATCGGGTCGGGCAAGAGCGAGGTGTCCGCGCGGCTCGCGGAGCGCGGGGCCGTGGTCATCGACGCCGACAAGATCGCCCGTGAGGTGGTCGAGCCCGGCACTCCCGGCCTCGCCGCCGTCGTGGCGGAGTTCGGCGACGAGGTGCTCCTGCCCTCCGGCGGCATGGACCGCGAGAAGGTCGGCCGGATCGTCTTCACCGACCCCGACCGGCTGGCGGCGCTGAACGCGATCGTCCATCCCCTGGTGGGCGAGCGGATGCAGGAGCTGATGGACGCCGCCCCCGCCGGCGCGGTCGTGGTCTACGACGTCCCCCTCCTGGCGGAGAACGGCCTGGCGTCCATGTACGACGAGGTGGTCGTCGTCGACGCCCCCGAGGACGTCCAGCTCGACCGTCTCGTGGCCCGGCGAGGCATGACCGAGGAAGACGCCCGTGCCCGCATGGCGAACCAGGCGACCCGCGAAGACCGCCGTGCGGTGGCCACCCACATCATCGACAACTCCACCACCCTCGACGCCCTCGGTACCCAGGTGGACACCCTCTGGAAGACCCTCACCCACCGCGCCGCCCAACGATCGTGACGATGGCCGCGCGACCGGCTGGGCACCGCCCGCTCGGTGACTAACAGAGACCGGGCGACAGCGGAGTGTCGGTTCTTGTGGCATGCTGGGGCATCCACCCGGTGAGCATGGAACGCGGAGGAGAGGCGATTACCGCCGTGGCTACGATGCCCCTCGACAAGACCGCTTTCGCCGATCCTTCGACGGAGGGCGACGCCGACCTGAGCCTGCTCAGTCCGGAGACCAGGCGGCAACTGGACTCATTGAGCGAGGATCTCCGGCCGGGCATCGTAAGGATCATGGTCCTGTTCGCGAAGATGCACATCCGCATGGACGAGATGAACAGGAACCTGGCACTCCTGGCAGACAGAAGGGACGATGCGGCGCAGTAGCGGCTTCTGCAGGACGATGCCCCCGGAACCCACCACGCCCGGTCCGGGGGCATCGGCATGTCAGAAGGGGGTGTCGAGGGGGAGGTGGCGGACCTCGGGG